>CAYSBC010000012.1:0-7958 GCA_964429195.1 uncultured Eubacteriales bacterium
GATGCGGATGAAGTAAGAAAAGATGAAGTCATCGATTTCAATCCAAACAGATCCAACCTCATATCTGGTTTTAGAAACCTTATACTTGCTATATTTGCACCTTATGCACCTCTAAACGGGCCACTTTGGGCAGGCGGAACCATAGCTAATGCGGAAAGATACAAGCATGGTCGGGATCAAATGGATTCTATCTTTAGCGGATTAGTATCCTTTACCGGTGCTATGGCTATAGCAGGCTTCATTACCCCAATCGTTACGACGCTGCAACCGGTACTTCCTTTAGCCTTAGCCCTTACCATGATTGTTCAAGGCTTTGCTTGTGGCTATATCGGCATGGAAATGGTCTATACGAAAGAAGAACGTGGTATTGCAATTGTTATGGGTGTTGTTCTTGCTGTAAGAAGTGCAGCCATGGGATTAGCAGTAGGTATCATATTACACTTATTAATCGGTGTTAACGAAGGGGCTAAGAAAAAAGCTGAAGAGCTTGCGCTTGGCGGAGAATAATTTTGGAATTATTTTTAAAATGTATTTAAGATAATAAATAGAACATGAAGGTGTTAATTTGAAGTACACCCCAATGTTAGACAAAACGCTAACATTTGGAGGTGTACTTTTTGTATTAAAAGGAGCTTAGTCAATCTGAATTTTTAAGGTATACCCGTATTATAGTTTTTTAAAATTTGGTATATTAATGAAAATAAAGGGCATTATTATTGTATTAAGCTGAAATGTTATACAGTCAGCAAAAAAATTGCTAATTTATTTAAGAATACCTCGATTAAATGGGGTTTGAAATTATAACTATAGGAGGAATAATTATGGTAAAACGTGAGCATGGAACAGAACATCCATATATTAAATTGGGAATCTTTAAGTTAAGAATTCCTTTTGTTCACTTGAGATTAGAATGGCCTGAAGCCATACAAGGCGTTATCCTTGTAGCGGTAGCTTTGGGCGCAATCTCAGCATTACAAACAACCTTAGGTGTACCATTTGACTTGGCGACTATCATGGTAGTTCTTAACGGAGTGATGTATCTTCTTCACCCTTGTCTTGGTGATCCAACATTCCCTGGATGGATTACACCGGCTATACCGATTGTATTAGCCTGGGCGGCTAATTATCCGGAGGGTACCAGTAGAATTCATGCAATTATAGCTTTACAATTATTAATGGCAGCCTTATTTATTTTTATGGGGATTACAGGTTTAGCTGATAAGATTGTATCTTTCGTACCCCTATCCATGAGAGCGGGAATCATATTAGGTGCTGGTATTGCAGCCATCATAAGCCGTATGACTCCGGGCGGAGTATTCGATGCACAACCTATAACCATGTCGGTAGGTGTTTTGGTTTGCTATCTGGTTATGTTCTCTTACAGGTTTCTTTCTAAAAAAGACACGAATGGATTTGTAAAATTCCTATCCAAATATGGAATGTTACCGGGGCTTATAGTAGCCGGTGTTGTTGGTATCGCACTTGGTGAGTTACCTATACCAAAACCAACAATGGGTTTTACCCCAGTGTGGAGATTTCCAGAGCTTCTTAGAGGGTACACAGTATTTGGCCATGGATTCCCGCCTCTTAGTGTTTTTATCCAAGCATTGCCGGTTATGGTTGCTGCTTATATCATCGCCTTTGGTGACTTTGTATTGACAGAAGTAGTAACCCATGATGCAGATGAAGTAAGAAAAGATGAAATCATCGATTTCAATCCAAACAGATCTAACCTCATATCAGGCTTCAGAAACCTTGTACTTGCTTTATTTGCACCTTATGCTCCCTTAAATGGACCACTTTGGGCAGGCGGAACCATAGCCAATGCGGAAAGATACAAACATGGCCGAGAACAAATGGACTCCATTTTTAGTGGGTTATGGTCCTTTACAGGTGCCATGGCTGTAGCAGGTTTTATTACGCCAATTGTTACGACGTTGCAACCGGTGCTTCCTTTAGCCTTAGCCCTTACCATGATTGTTCAAGGCTTTGCTTGTGGCTATATTGGAATGGAAATGGTCTATACGAAAGAAGAACGTGGTGTTGCAATCGTAATGGGTGTTATCCTAGCTGTGAGAAGTGCTGCTATGGGCTTAGCTGTAGGTATTATATTACACTTATTAATTGGTGTTAATGAAGAAGCTAAGAGAAAAGAAGAAGAAAGGCTCAAATAAACAAATTGGGTTATAAAAAAATATTTAGTCGAAAGGTGTTTGAGATAACAATCTCTAAACATCTTTTTTTAATTGCTAAAAAGAATAGATACAAAAACTGTAGACTTTACCTTACAAATTTATAGTGGTATAATGTTATAATGAAATACCAGATATATTAACTGAAGTTAATATTTAAATAATGAGAGGTAAATATATGAATTATTTTAAGGATATTCAATCCAATATTGTTAGTAGTGGTATTACGATTGGTGAGGCCATAAGAAGATTTAAAGAAGAGAAAACCCATGTGTTAGGTGTGGAAGAAAAAGAACAAATCATTGGGGAACTTGATTTAATAGATTTTATAGATATATTGAAAGAAGATTATAGCAAACCTATCAGCCCTTATATTCATAAGATTTCCCATAATGGTATGAGAGAGAATGAAATTTTGGGTTTAATTGAATACTTTAAAGGTGTAACTGCTAATGTGAATGAAATTGTTGAAAGTGTACCAAGCGGGATAATCGTTATTGATAATGATGGAGAGATTGTCACTATTAATAGATCCGCAGAAAAAATACTTAATATCAAAAGGGAAGAGTATCTTCATAAAAACATAAATGATTTCAATGAGGATGAAGCCCTTTCCAAAATTATTGAGAATAGGGAAGATGTATGCAATATAAAGCATAATATTCAAGGAACAATTATAAAGTTAAGTCGCGCAGAACTAAGGAGAGAAGGCAGAAGAATAGGAACGGTTACTGTTTTTGAAGACATATCCGGTTTGGAAAAGCTAGCTAGGGAATTAGAAATGACAAAGGATACACTGGAGAATATTGAATCTATTATTGAATCATCTTATGATGGAATCATGATTACAGATGGTGAGGGCAGGGTACAAATGGTCAATTCATCTTGGGAGCAAATGTGTGCAATGACACGGGACGAAGTGGTAGGCAAACGGGCAGGGGAAATGGTTGAAAAAGGTTATTGGAATAAATCATCCGTTGAGAAAGCTTTGGAAACCGGCAAGACCTCTACTGTTATGTTGGAAATGACCTATGGAAGAAATACAGGACAAAAGATACTTGGTACTGCAACCCCGCAATTTGACGAAAATGGTAAAATGAAGAGGATTATAGCCAACATCAGAAATATAACTGAGCTTGATAATTTGAAATCCCAATTATTGCAGACAAAAGAGCTCACGAAAAAGTATTCAAGCGAAATTATGGAAATGAGAAGGCAACAACAAAAGTTTACTGACATTGTAGCTGTAAGTAGTGAAATGCAGCGAACGATGGAAATTGCATCAAGAGCGGCGGATGTTGATGCTACGATTTTGATTACCGGTGAATCTGGTGTAGGAAAAGAAATAATAGCAAGGTTTTTACATGTGAATAGTAGCAGAAAAGACAATGCCTATATAAAGATTAATTGTGCTGCTATACCGATTAATCTTCTTGAATCGGAGTTGTTCGGCTATATGCCCGGAGCCTTCACAGGTGCGAGCAAAAATGGTAAGATAGGTCTTTTTGAATTGGCCCATGAAGGGACTTTGCTTTTAGATGAAATCGGAGAACTTCCCTTAGAATTGCAGGTTAAACTTCTTAGAACTCTTCAAAACAAAGAGATAACCAGAATAGGCGGCGGCAAAAGCATACAAGTTGATACAAGAATCATTGCTTCAACAAACCGAGACTTAAAAAAGATGATTGAACAAGGGAAGTTTAGAGAAGATCTCTATTATAGATTAAACATCATCAATATTCACATACCACCATTAAGACAAAGAAAGGCAGATATTTCACCCCTCATACTTTATTTTTTAGAAAAATACAATACAAAATATGCAAGAAGAAAGATAATGAACATTCAAACGGTTGAAAGTCTTACAGAGTATGATTGGCCTGGAAATATTCGCGAGCTTGAAAATCTCATTGAAAGGCTTGTTGTCTTAACCGAGGAAAACGAAATTCAAATTAAACATTTGCCGGAAAACCATAAAACAGCGGTTAGGGAAATGCATTCAAATATTCAGGTCAATGGCATTATGCCGTTAAAGAAGGCAGTGGCTGAGGTGGAGAGGCAACTCATATTAAAAGCGAAGAAAAAATACGGAAGCACAAGAAGAATGGCCAAAGTTTTAGAAGTGGACCAATCGACCATTGTAAGAAAAAGCATGTCATTGAATTTAAATAAAGAGGTACAATAATAAAATAATGGAAAATATAATTCGGATAGAAAATGTAACATTTAAATACGATCATGAAAATACGGATCGCTTTGTTTTAGAGAATATCAATATGAATATAGAAAAGGGAAGCTTTACAGCGATTATTGGGCATAACGGTTCAGGAAAATCTACATTAGCTAAAAACTTAAACGCTCTTTTACTTCCTTCAGATGGAAAGATTTACGTTAAAGACTGGGATACAAAAGACGAAAAAAATTTATGGTATGTTAGGCAATCTGCAGGGATGGTTTTCCAAAATCCCGATAATCAATTAGTATCTGCTATCGTGGAAGATGATGTCGCTTTTGGTCCCGAAAACTTAGGACTGGAGCCTTCTGAAATTGAAAAAAGGGTGTATGAGGCTTTAAAATCTGTAGGTATGTTTGAGTATAAAAATAAAGCCCCACATTTATTATCTGGTGGGCAAAAACAAAGGATAGCCATAGCTGGAGTTATTGCTATGAAACCTGATTGCATTGTTTTTGATGAACCTACGGCAATGCTTGATCCTCATGGTAGAAAAGAAGTAATGAATATTATAAAAAAGCTAAATAAAGAAGAAAATATCACAATTATTCATATAACTCATTTTATGGAAGAGGCGGCAATGGCTGATAGGGTTATTGTCATCGATGAAGGCAAGGTTGTATTAGATGGGAAACCCCGGGACATCTTTTGGCAGGTTGAAAGATTAAAGGCTTTAGGCTTAGAAGTTCCTCTTGCCACTGAGTTAGCCTTTAGGCTAAGAAAAAAGGGATTAAAAATTCCTGAGGAAATAATTACTATTGAAGAGATGGTGGACTATATATGTCAATAAAAATTGAGGACCTTGTCTATATCTATAACGAATCCTTGCCTCATGAAACAAAGGCGCTCAATAATATCAATTTAGAAATAGAAAATGGAGAATATGTTGCTATCATTGGGCATACCGGTTCAGGAAAATCTACATTAATACAACACCTCAACGGCTTGTTAAGTCCGAAATCCGGGAAAATATTTATAAATGATATGAATATTACAGAAAAGGGTGTGAAGATGTCTCAAATAAGAGAACGGGTTGGATTGGTTTTTCAATATCCAGAGTACCAATTATTTGAGGAAACGGTAGCAAAGGATGTAGCTTTCGGACCGGCTAATATAGGTATAAAAGATAAAGAACTGGAAGATCGAGTCATCCATGCAATAGGTCGGGTTGGATTGGATTACCATGAGATAAAGGATAAATCACCTTTTGACTTAAGTGGTGGACAAAAGAGGAGAATAGCTATTGCCGGAGTGATTGCTATGAATCCGGAGGTTATTATTCTGGATGAACCGACAGCAGGTCTTGACCCAAAAGGGCATAAAGAAATTATGGATATGATTCATAATATCCATGAGCATGAAAAGGTTACAATTATTTTGGTGTCCCATAATATGGATGATGTGGTCCAATATGCTGATCGTGTTATTGTCCTTGAAAATGGTAAAGTTCTACTGAACGACAAACCTCAAGAGGTCTATAAAAACAAGGAGATACTTGAATCAGTAGGATTGGGAGTTCCTTCTGTTATGGAGCTCATGTTCAAAATTAAAGAAAAAGGTATAAAAGTCAATGAAAATGTGATATCCATAGATGAGGCGGAAATTGAAATTGAAAGGTTGATAAGGAGTAAGTTGAAAAATGATTAGAGACATCACTTTAGGGCAATACTATTCAACAGATTCTTTCATACATAAACTGGACCCCAGAGTAAAAATAACAGCAACATTTATTTATATTTTGACCTTGTTTTTGATAGAACATTTCATTCAATATATAAGTATTATTGGATTTTTAGCACTCGTCATCGTTGCTTCAAAGGTGCCTTTTAAGTTTATGGTGAGAGGCTTAAGACCACTCATTATTATTATAATGATCACTATAGGAATCAATATATTTATGACAGATGGAGAAATTTTGTATAAAATAGGATTTATAAAGATTACAAAAGAAGGTCTTTATCAGGCCTTATTTATGGGAAGTAGGTTAATCCTGCTCATAATTGGGTCCTCTATACTGACTTTAACAACAAAGCCTGTTAATTTAACAGATGGCATTGAAAAGATGCTCAGTCCACTAAAAATTGTTAAGGTTCCGGCCCATGAATTAGCAATGATGATGACTATAGCTTTGCGATTCATCCCTACCCTTCTGGAAGAAACCGATAAAATAATGAAAGCTCAAATGGCACGTGGAGCTGATTTTGAAAGTGGGAATTTAGTGAAGAGGGCCAAAAGTCTCATACCTTTGTTAGTGCCACTCTTTATTAGTGCATTCAGGAGGGCTGACGAGCTCGCCATGGCTATGGAATCAAGATGTTATCGAGGTGGTGAAAACCGCACAAGAATGCACGAAATTTCATATCACAGGAAGGATGCTTTAGGCATGATAATAGTCTTACTTTTTATGGTCATCACAATCATCCTGAAATAAATAAACAAGTCAGTTCGAAACCATCCTGACTTAGCATATTCAAATATGCCCAAAAACAAAACTAAGGAGAATATTTTTAATGAAGAATATCCGCTTTTTAATTCAGGCTTCAGTTATCGGAGCTATTTATGCCAGCCTTACACTTTTACTGATGCCTTATAGTTATGGTATCATGCAGGTTCGTGTAGCAGAAGCATTAACCGTTTTACCTTTTTTTACTTCAGCTGCTATCCCCGGTCTCTTCATAGGGTGTCTTATAAGCAATATAATGGGGGGCTATGGCCTGCTCGATATAGTATTGGGTAGCATAGCAACACTTTTGGCGGCTATTATCACTTATAAGGTGAAGAAAAAAATATTAGCACCATTACCCCCAGTTCTTCTAAATGCACTTATTGTAGGTGGGTTTTTGTCCTATATACTGGGTACTAAGCTATTTGTCACCATGGCGTGGGTGGGTTTAGGTCAATTCATTGCCTGCTATGGCCTAGGGTTTCCTTTATTGAGGGCTTTAGAAAAATACAAGGAGATATTATTTAAGTAAGCTTCATGGATTATAAAAATTATAAATATCGTTGGAGGGTGGAACCGTGTTAGTAAAGGATCTTATGATTACAGATCTTATTGTAATTAATGAAGAAACAAGTATTGAAGATACGAAAAAGCTTTTAGTTGAAAAGAACATTGTGTCAGCTCCTGTTGTGAACACAAAGAATAAGCTGGAGGGTATCATTACAAAGGAGATTATACTGAACGCTTTTCAAAATAATATGGACCCTTCTACACGTGTAAAAGATATCATGAGTCAAAACTATAATGTAGTAACAGAAAATGAGGATATCAATATCATAAACACCATGCCAATGGAATACGGCCTTGTTACCAATGGGAATAACGAGATTATAGGAGCCATAAGAAAACGTTTTCTTATCGATAATTATTCAGATAAATTAGAGCAGGTCATCACGGAGCTTGAAACCATAATTAATTCAACCCAAAACGGAATAATAGCCATTAATCAGGAAGGCAATATAACGGTCTGCAATTCTGCGGCAAAAGAAATCATTGGAATTCCGTTTGAAGAAAAGATAATAGGTGAGAA
>CAYSBC010000012.1:8058-12249 GCA_964429195.1 uncultured Eubacteriales bacterium
GTTGTAGGTAAAATAATCTTTAAAAATGTGAATGAATTAGAGGATTTAAATAAAAGAATAAGGCAAGTTGAAGAAGAGTTAGAGCATTATAAGGATGAAATAAGTAAGCTTAATAATGCTAAATATGACCTTCATTCAATTATTGGTGAAAGTAAAGAAATACGTTCTATTAAGTCCCTAGTTCGTAAGGTCGCCAATACAAATTCTAATGTTTTGATTTTAGGAGAAAGTGGTACCGGAAAAGAGCTGTTTGCCCATGCTATTCACAGCGAAAGCAATAGAAGGAAAAGACCTTTTATTCAGGTTAATTGCGCCGCAATTCCTAGCGAGCTCTTAGAATCCGAATTGTTTGGCTATGAAGCCGGCGCTTTTACGGGAGCGAAAAGAAACGGGAAAATTGGAAAATTTGAGGTAGCCAATGGTGGGACTATTTTTTTAGATGAGATTGGAGATATGCCCTTAGAAATGCAATCTAAATTGCTCAGGGTATTGCAAGAAAGAGAAATAGAAAGAGTTGGATCCAACATATCTAAGAAGATAGATGTGCGGGTAGTCGTAGCAACCAATAGAGATTTGGAGGAGATGGTCAAAGAAAGAACATTCAGACTGGATCTTTACTATCGAATCAATGTTGTTACTATTAAGGTTCCTCCACTTAGAGAAAGAAAAGAAGATATCAGAGCTTTGGCAGAAAGCTTTGCTTATAGTCTGAGCTCTAAGTATAACAAAGGTGTTATCGGTATTTCCAAGGAAGCGATGCGGATACTTGAAGAAAATGATTGGCCAGGGAATATAAGAGAATTAGAGAATGTTATTGAAAGAGCTATTAATATCATCGAAGATGAAGATACAATCGAAATGAAACATTTTCCTACGCATTTAGTGGGAGAAGCTCAAATAAAAGAGATAAAACCTCTTAGGGTTTTGATGGATGAAGCGGAAAAAAGAATAATACTTCAATATTTAAGGTATTTTAAAAATAATAAGACAAAAACAGCTAAAGCATTGAATATAAGCCGAACAGCATTATATGAAAAAATAGAAAAGTATGAAAGTGAATAAGAATGGCAGAAAGCAAGTGTGCATCTAAGGGTAATAATTCCTTGATGTCCGTGTCTTCCGTACCATTAACAGGAAGTGTTGGGCATCTAGGAATTTTCTTTTTTACGTTCTAAAATAAAAAATATACAGCTAAAAAATTGTTTGAGGTGAGGACGTGTTAAATAATCGTGTAGTAATAACTGGAATGGGAGCGATTACACCTGTTGGAATCGGAGTACATTCTTATTGGGAAAATTTGATAAAAGGGCATAGCGGTATTGCCCCTATTACCCGTTTTGATGCAGGTGAAGCACCGGTAAAAATTGCTGGTGAGGTAAAGAATTTTACTCCTGCTGATTTTATGACTAAAAAACTAGCAGGGCAAACAGATATTTTCGCGCAGTTTGCGTTGGTTGCAGCTGCGGAGGCTATAAAGAATAGTAAACTGAACGTAGCGCCGGAGCGCATCGGGATTGTTCTGGGGACGGCTCTGTCTGGTATTTCTACTTCCACAGATGCCCAAGATCAGCTTACGAATACAGGAGGTTATCGTGTTAGTCCTCGTGTGGTCCCCAATATTCTTGGCAATATTGCAGCAGCTCATATCGGGATTGTCAATGATTTAAGAGGTCCCAGCCTGACAGTGACCACAGCATGTTCCTCAGGAGCAGATGCAATTGGAATAGCTTCCATGATGTTAAAGATGGGGCAAGCCGATGCAGTGGTTGCGGTAGGAGCAGAGGCACCTATTTGTAGGTTGATGATTGGGAGCCTTGCAGCATCCCGCGCCCTTACCCAGAATAATGAGGAACCAGAAAAGGCATCTCGCCCCTTTGATTTTAAAAGAGATGGTTTTGTTATGGGGGAAGGTGGTGGGGCTCTTGTATTAGAAACCTTAGATTCTGCTCAAAAGAGAGACGCTGATATTCTTGCCGAGCTTTTAGGCTATGGCAATAGTTCCGATGCCTACCACATTACTGCTCCTCATCCAAAAGGGAGAGGTGAAATTACATGCATGGAGAAGGCTTTGGCACAAGCTGGGTTATCCCCTTCTCAAGTTGAACACATCAATGCCCATGGAACATCCACCTCTAAGGGAGACAGAGTAGAAACCCAGTCCCTTAAGACAATCTTTGGCCAGGATGCAAAGAATATTCCAGTCAGTGCCACGAAAAGTGCTACCGGACATATGATGGGAGCCGGAGGTGTTACAGAACTTATTGCCTGTATTCAGGTCATTCGTGAGGGAATGTTGCCACCAACACTGAACTATGAAGTACCTGATCCTCACTGTGATCTTGATTACGTACCAAACCAAGCTAGAAGAGCAAATATAAGTATTGCCATGTCAAACTGTTTTGGATTCGGCGGGCAGAATGCTTCTTTAATCGTAGGTAAATATAAGTAGAATTTATAATAAATAACGAGAAAGGGTGGTTCCTCTTGAAAGAGAATCAATACACATACGATATCAGTATGTTCAAGGAAACTTTTGAATACGAATTCACATATATCAATGGTTTTATGCGCAATGTGCACAGATTTGCCAATGCGCCTGCTTTAATATGTCCCTTGCGGAATAGAACTTGGAGTTATGCAGAATTAAATAAGGAGGTTAATAAGCTAGCTCATGCTCTGTTGGAAGATGGGATAGGAAAGAATGATGTAGTGACCTATCAATTATTAAATTCAGCAGAATTTATCTATTGTTTTCTAGCTCCTCAAAAGCTTGGTGCTATTCATAATCCAATCAATTTCAGACTTTCTCCCGGAGAAACTGCCTATATTATCGACGACAGTAAGCCTGCAGTATTTCTTTATGATGCAGAGGTAAAGGAAGATGTTTTGCAGGCATTAACTATGGCTAAACATCAGCCGAAGCGCCTCATCATGGTGGATATATTTGGGGAAGCAGAATTCATACCGGAGGGTCATATTTCTTATGATGAATATGTGAGGGAGAAGTCTATAGAAAATCCGAAGATAGAACGACCTAAGCACATTTATGATGAAAATACAAGGCTATATACTTCAGGAACCACGGGAATGCCTAAGGGTATTCCGTTAAATAATATCAATGATGTACTCTCTGCCCATGATGTGGCCATGCACTTCCCTTTAAATCCAACCGACATTACCATGAATATGAGCCCCTGGTTCCACCGGGGAGGTCTCCATTCGGGAGGTCCTATTCCGGTACTTTATGTAGGTGGGAAGATAGTCGTTATGCGGCGATTTAATCCAAGGACTACTATAGAGTATATAGAAAAGTATGGAATAAACTTTATTACAGGTGCTCCAACCATGTTGAAAATGCTGTATAATGAGATTCAAAAGAATCCTGCAGATTTGTCTTCTTTGAAAGGGATTATTACCATGGGTGCACCATTCGAAAAAGAGGATTGTATAAAATATTTGAACACTCTTTCGCCTCATATATTCAATGGCTATGGTACTACAGAAGCTTTCTGGAATACCTTCCTACGACCTTTTGATTTGCCCCACATGTCAGGAACCGGTGGGCGGTCTTGTACGGATGATGATGTGGCGGTAGTAAAAATTTATGAAGATCGAAAGGCTGAGCCGGATGATTTTGTAGCTAAGGATAATAAAGAGGTAGGAGAAATTATTGTTAAATCACCGGCCAAGTCTGCTTATGCCTATATTAACAACGATCAAGAGGCGGGAAGAGTATTTCATAAAGGTTGGATTTACATAGGTGATCTGGGGACCTGGGATGAAAATGAATTCATAACGATAGTAGGACGAAAAAATGATATGATTATTTCTTCAGGGGAAAATATTCATCCGGTACAGATTGAAGAAATATTGAACCAGCATCCTAAAGTGCAGGAATCTATAGTGGTTGGCGTTCCGGATAAGCTGAGGGGGGAAGCGGTAGTGGCCTATATAATAAAGGCGGATCCATCTCTTACCACTAAAGAACTGAGGGATTTCTGTCATGAGCATCCCATGATGCCAAAATATAAAAAGCCTCGCTTCTACCGCTTTGTGGAGGAATTTCCTTATACGGCAACGGGGAAGAAAAAACACTTTGAAGTAAGAATAATGGCTTTAGAGGATCAGGAAAAAGGAAGGTTAAAAAGATAAAATTAAAGGCAAGAAATAAAAATAACCATTTAGAAGGAT
>CAYSBC010000012.1:12349-30295 GCA_964429195.1 uncultured Eubacteriales bacterium
CTCATAGCATATACAAGAATAAATCATGAATAATAACAGAATGAAAGACATTGATAATCAATGTAAACCAAAAAGGACAAAGTATTGACCAAACAAAATCTATTTTGTAAGGGATTATGAACAACAATTTCACAGCATGAAATTCAATTGTCATCAATAATTGACATGATTCATCTAAATCTGTTTTAAATTTGAATAAATTTAAAAATAAATAAGTCATTGCCATGACGTAAAGAACACACTGCTTACCTATTAGGAAGGAGATGTGTTCTTTATCTTTTGCCTAAAGTATTGATTCTATAACAAGCCTTACTCTCATATGATAAAGAAAGAACCAAAAATCGATTATTAAAAGTCCGGGTGAATTTATGAAAATAGTACTTTTGATTGTTACGATCATTTTCTTTTTAGGAGGATGTAAGGTCCACAAAGCAGAGAACTTTGTAGAGGATAATCAGATTGTTATCAATATTGCCGACATTGGAATCGGTGAAGATGCTGAGATTTTTGAGGGGGGTTTTATAGATATTAATCTGGTAGGTGGACAAATTATCGACGAATACAACACAATAGTTCCAGAGCTTTTGCAGGTTAATTTGAAATACAAGAACTACTTGGTCAATTATGACTATGTAGTAGCCAATGGAAGTGTGAATATACGAGAGGCCCCTAATGTTCAATCTAATGTTATTAAAAAGACAGCTTATTATGAAAAGATAAACTTATTGGAAACAGTAACAGGTGAATATTTGGAAAACTACAAGAATGATAAATGGTGTCATGTTTATTGGTGGGATAATCAAGGCGAAAAACATTTTGGTTTTGTATCTTCTTCAGTTGTTAGAATTAGAACCTTTAGATTTGATGAAATGTATGAAGAATTATTAGCTGTAGAAGGATATACTCAAAATGCTGAAATAACCTATATTAATAATTATAAAAACAGATCAGGTGAAGCCCCTTTATATCAAGGTAAAGGGTTTGATAAACATGGAGTAAGAAGATTTCAAAGCGCACCGGGGTATACGGATTTATCGAACAAGGATGAGTTTATTTATATAGAGGACGGTACACTTGTTAAGGTAATCTCGAAGACAAACGGTTACTATAAAGTTAAGGTTCTAAAAAATAATGTGACAGCATTTGTTCCGGAAAAATACATTAAAAACTCTTTAAGGTTGAAACAATTGACAAAAGCCATTGTCATTGATGTCAAAAATCAAAATGAAGGCGTATTTGAAAAAAAGAACGACCAATGGACGTTAATATCGAACACTTTAGCCACCACAGGGGCTAATGAAGAGTATAAATTAGAAACACCACCCGGCTATTACTTTGCGATAGAAAAGAAATCAAAATTCTTATATTTAGACGATATAACAAAAAAGGTATCCGGATACGCTCCTTATGCCATTCGTTTTACCGGGGGTACCTACATACATGGAGTACCAGTGGCTTATAAAAAAGATGGAAATAAATTAATCGATCCGGGGCATATTGAATATTCTGGGACAATAGGAACATCACCTTTGTCTCATCGATGTGTTCGTAATTATACCTCTCATGCCAAGTTTCTATACGATTGGGTAGATATTCAAAATACGGCCGTAATCGTTATCCATTAAATCCCATTTGAATTTGAGAAAAATTATAGAAATAGAGTGAAATAAGTCGAAATAGATGGTATAATAGCAATGAGATTTCATAAATGACATTTCCACCATGAAGTGTCATTTTATTTAGTGGTAAAGGTTGATTTGCATGAAAAAATCTTGTTTAAATATATCAATCAGGGAGTAATAATATGAAAAAGACAGTTGTATGGGGTTTGGTTTTAATGGTAGCATTATCGATGTCCATGATTTCGGGTTGCACCGAAAGCCATGTTGAAGAGGATGTAGCTATAGGAATTGTAGAGTCCGAGAGGAGACCCTATGATGAAAATAGCATCCGTTTCACTAAAGATAAAGTTAATTTATACAGTGAAAAATCGAATGAAAGTGATATTCTTGGAGAATTAATAAAATTCTCTAAACTGGAGTTAATAGAAACAGAAGACGAGGGCGAAGCCTTGTGGAGTTTGGTTCATTATGCTGTAGGCAATGAATTCGTAGAAGGCTATGTATCTTCGGATCAAATTATCAAGAACATAGGCCAGGATTTTAGAAAGGGCTACACGGATTTGGATTACATGCCTAAACATAAGGTGGAGAATTATACAAATAACCCAAGACAGCAGGTAAGAGCTCTTTATGTATCCTTAAACAGTGCTGTGGGCAATATCGATAAATATATACAGATAGCCAATGATACAAAGGTTAATGCTTTTGTTATTGATGTAAAAAATGACCTTGGTTATACTTTGTTCGAAATGGAAGTTGCCGAAAAGTTTAGTCCTATGGCAAATAAGGGGCCCAAAATAAAGGATATTGAACAGTTTATGCAGAAATTGAAAGAAAATGAAATTTACACTATTGCCAGGGTTGTTACTTTTAAAGATACCTTATATGCTCAGAACTTTCCTGAAAGAGGCACTGTTTACAGGGACTCGGGTGCTTTATATCAAAGCAGGGATAAACTCTATTGGGGAAGTCCTTACGATAGGCAGTTTTGGGAATATAACATTGAGATTGCAAAGGTAGCTGCTGATGTTGGTTTCAATGAAATACAATTTGATTATGTTCGATTTCCAGATGCAACAGCAAGTACAAATGCGAAATTAAATTTCAGAAATGAATTGGATGAAACGAAGGCCGAGTGTATTCAAAATTTCTTAAAAGAGGCTTATGAGGTTATTTCAGAAAAAGAAGTTTATGTTGCAGCAGATTTGTTTGGACTTGTTGGTACAGTAGCCGACGATATGGGAATAGGTCAGCATTGGGAATCCATCAGTAATGTGATAGATTTCGTGTGCCCAATGATGTATCCGAGTCATTATGGGAAGTATAATTACGGGCTTCCTGTACCGGATCAATTCCCCTATGAAACAGTCTATTACTCTACAGAAGACTCCATTGAAAGGAATATGAACATTGCTACTCCGGCCGCTATAAGACCTTGGATTCAAGATTTTACTGCAACATGGGTTCCTGGGTATATTCGATACGGGGATGCGGAACTATTAGCTCAAATAAAAGCACTGGAAGATCTCGATATTCATGAATATATGCTATGGAATGCGGGCAATAATTATCATACAAATGCATTAAAATAGAGGAGAGGCTTGAAAGAGATAAAATGGAAAAGGATGTCACCATAAGAATATATAAGAATGACAGAAGACTAGAGCTTTATGAGAATAATGTCTTAACATACGCATGCAAAATTGGGCTTGGATTTTCTCCTAAGGGGCATAAAATGAGAGAGGGAGATGGGAAAACACCTGAAGGTGAATACTATATCTGTGTAAAGAATGGTGATAGTAAATTTACCCTCTTTTTAGGCATAAGTTACCCTAATAAAAAGGATGCGGAAGTAGCTCTTGCAAAAAAGTTTATCAGTCAGGAGGACTACCAAAGTATTGTGGAGTATATAGATTCTGGAAAACGACCGAGTTGGGCAACACCTTTAGGTGGAGAAATTGGAATACATGGTAAGGGAAGTAAATTTGACTGGACTGCAGGATGCATTGCCCTTGAAGATGAAGATATAAAAATAATATGGGAAAAAGCTGAGATAGGAACACCCGTCGAAATATACAAATAAAAGTGTTTATTTGTATATTTTTGTTTTTACATGAAAAGGCATATCCTTTTTTACAGGAGTATGCTATACTACATATTGTACTGTATAAAATAACAATCACAAGGGAGTGTAGTTTAATGGGTAATAAGAAGGTGCAAAAAAGAACAGGGGAAATAGTTGACTTTGATATAAAAAAAATAAAAAATGCCATATTTAAAGCTGCTGAAGCCGTAGGGGGAACTGATGAATTGCAATCTCATAGGCTGGCGGATATGGTTCAAGCTATTATAAATGAATCTTACAATGCATCCATACCTTCCGTTGAGGATATTCAGGACATTGTTGAAAAGGTGCTCATAGAAGAAGGACATGCGAAGACGGCTAAGGCCTATATTCTTTACAGAAAGAAACATGAAGAAATGAGAGATGTAAAGAATCTTTTTATGGACGCCGAAAAGATGATTGAAGAATACGTTTCTTTAGAAGATTGGAGAGTCAATGAAAATGCTAATATGGGATTTTCATTACAGGGTCTCAATAATCATATCGTAGAAAGCATTACCAAAAAATACTGGCTTAGTAAAATATATGATAAAGATTTAAGGGATGCGCACATCAAAGGGGATATACATATACATGATTTAGGACTCTTGGCACCTTATTGTTGCGGATGGGATTTACAAGATTTTCTTGCTAAAGGTTTTAGAGGAGCTAAGGGAAAAATAGAATCCAGACCACCAAAGCACTTTGAGTCAGCTCTTATGCAAATAACGAATCTTTTATATACTTTACAAGGCGAGGCAGCAGGTGCGCAAGCTATCTCCAGCGTGGATACTTATTTAGCACCCTTTATATATTATGATAATTTAGATTACAAACAAGTAAAGAAGGCGGTACAACGATTTATTTATAATCTGAATGTGCCAACAAGAGTCGGCTTCCAGACTCCTTTTACCAATATAACTTTAGATATAACCCCTCATGCCATACTTAAAAATGAAGCAGTGATCATCGGCGGAAAACTCATGGATAAGACTTATGGAGAGTTTCAAAAAGAAATGGATATGTTCAACATCGCTTATAGTGAGGTTATGATGGAGGGTGACGGGGCAGGACGTGCCTTCAGTTTTCCAATTCCTACCGTCAATATAACCGATGACTTTCCTTGGGAATCCGAAGCGGTTAATAAAATAATGGATATGACTAGGAAATTTGGGACACCTTATTTCGCCAACTTCATTAATTCTGATTTATCCCCTGAAGATGTCAGGTCCATGTGTTGCAGATTACGATTAGACAATAGAGAGCTTAGAAAGCGTGGTGGAGGATTATTTGGTGCTAATCCGTTAACAGGATCCATTAATGTGGTTACACTGAACATGGGACGTATTGGGTATACCTCCAATAATAAAGAGGAGTTTAAGAGACAAGTTCGAAAGTTGATGGAAAAGGCTAAAGAAATATGTGAAAGCAAGAGAAAAATTCTTGAAAAATATATGGAGGCCGGGCTTTATCCCTATTCCCAATTTTATTTAAGAGGAGTCAAGGATGCTACAGGGGAATATTTTAAAAACCATTTTTCTACAATTGGTCTCAACGGTATGAATGAAGCTTGCCTTAATTTACTTGGAGTGGACATAACAACAGATGAAGGTAACGAATTTGCTATCGAAATCATGGAATTCATGAATAAAATTATACAAATTTTTCAGGAAGAAACAGGCAGCTTATGGAATCTGGAAGCGTCTCCTGCAGAAGGTGCTACTT
This sequence comes from uncultured Eubacteriales bacterium, assembly GCA_964429195.1. Taxonomy (GTDB): domain Bacteria; phylum Bacillota; class Clostridia; order Peptostreptococcales; family JAAYPU01; genus JBBAFM01. The sequence continues at coordinate 17,801 of CAYSBC010000012.1, forward strand.
ACCGATTTGCCAGATTAGACAAAAAGGTTTATCAAAATATTGTTACACAAGGTGAAGATGAACCTTATTATACAAACTCCACTCAACTTCCGGTGAATTCCACGGATGACATTTTTGAAGCCATTGAAAAACAAGAAAAATTGCAGAGCTTATATACCGGCGGAACAGTGTTCCATGGCTTTTTAGGAGAACAAATTGAGGATATTGAAACATGTAAATTGTTTATTAAAAGAGTAATGAACAGCACTACTATTCCTTATATTACTATTACTCCAACTTTCTCAATTTGTAGTGACCATGGTTACATAGCGGGAGAAAAATTTAAATGTCCGGTTTGTAATAAAGATACCGAGGTTTGGACAAGAGTTGTAGGTTTTCATAGACCTGTGCAATCATGGAATAAAGGTAAACAAGAAGAATTCAAGGATAGAAAAGAGTTTTCAGTGGAAAAGAGTTTAAAAAGTCCAGATCATTGCAAGGTTCATGTAGGATGAGCAGAGTTAAGATCTTGGGTCAAGTGAAGTCTTCTTTCATTGATTATCCGGGAAAATTGTGTACAACAATCTTTTTAGCAGGATGTAATATGAAGTGTGGCTATTGTCATAATCCCGATATTGTTCATGGGAAAGGTCCTATTTTGCAAGAAACTGATTTCTTTGATTTTCTTGATAGAAGACGAAAATATTTAGATGGCGTATGTGTTTCAGGAGGGGAGCCGACTTTGTATCATGAGCTCCCAAAGTTTATAGAGGATATCAAAGCAAGAGGTTATACCATTAAACTGGATACAAATGGAACAAATCCGACCATGCTAAAAAAATTAATCGAGGATCAGTTGATTGATTATGTAGCTATGGATATTAAAGGACCACTTTATAAGTATTCTGAAATAACAGGGATCCAAGATTTTAATACCATTCCTATTTTAGAGAGTATTCATCTTCTAAAACAGTCTGACATCCAACATGAATTTAGAACCACAATTACCAGAGAATTATTGAGCCCTGATGATATAAAAGAATTAGTAGTGCTCTTAGATTTTCCGAAAAGATATGCTTTACAAAATTTTAAAAAAGCTAAAAATATTTTGGGCAATAGATTATTGACGTCCTATAGCTTGGATGAATTGGACAAAATAAAAGAAACCATTACAAACTATGTAGACGAACTCATTATTCGATAAAAAGTTTACTAAGCTAAAAGGAAAAAAGTATGAGGCAAAGACGAATTAAAAATGAAACAGAAAAAGTAATGCAATATGACAATTATATTTTATTCAATGACAATTATACCATGAGGGATATTTTTAAAAATGAACATCCTGTTCATATAGAAATTGGCTGTGGAAGAGGACAATTTATTAATACCCTTGCAGAAAAAAACAAGGATATGAATTATATAGGTTTAGAAACGATAGGAAGTGTATTGGTACGGGCCTTAGAAAAGACAGCCACTAGGAACTTGCAGAATGTGAGGTATTTTTGGACGAATGCAGATTGTATTCAAGACCTTATCCAAAGGCATGAGATTGAAAAAATCTATTTAAATTTTAGCGATCCTTGGCCCAAGAAAGGACATGGAAAGCGCAGATTAACCCATTCGAATTTCCTTCATCAATATAAGAACATATTAAAACCTCATGGCTCTATTGAGTTTAAAACAGATAATCCTCAATTATTTGAATTTACTTTGGAAGAGTTCGAAAAAAACGGATTATGCATTGTGGAGCAGACAAAGAATTTATATGAATCAGACTACCTTGCAGGCAATGTTGCAACCGAATATGAAGAAAAGTTTGTTAGTCTTGGTTATCCTATCTATTACCTAAAAGCTATCCATACAAAATAAAAAACCCTTTGTATAGAATACTCATTATTCTATACAAAGGGTTTAATCATCTTATTTAAATTTTTCAATTGCCGCAGCCATTTTTGCCGGAACCATACTGCATTTCTCTTCTGAAACAGCAGAAAGGGCAAAGCGAATACCTGCGCCAATCGGTACAGCAAAAATACCGTCTTTTTGAAGCTCCTTGCCTACCTCTTCGGCATTATTACAAGGAATTGTAATAAAAAATCCGGATTCAAAAGGGAATGTCTCTAAGGAAGCCTCTTTAGCAGCTTTTAAGAAAGCCCTTCCCCTGCTTTCTAAAATATCCATAAAATTAGCCCTTTGGGCAGAAACCTTGGCATGCAACATCTTATCTTCAAATATTTTGTTTAAGATCATCATAGCCGGTCTTGTACCATTAGACCAAGTTCCTCTGCAAGAATACATATTAACCACCTTAAATTCTTCTGCAATGGCCTGGCTTTGAGTAATGCAAATCATAGCGCCGCATCGCATCCCATAAAGCGTATAGCTTTTTGACATACTGAATCCGGCAATAATGAAAAGATTATCAGGTAAGCCTGAGAACTTTTGGAAGAATTGTCTTGATTCATCCTGATGACCTGCAAAATCAATGTAAGCAATATCAAGAAAAAGAGTTATTTTTTTATCCTGATTTTGTGCTGATTTTCTTAAAATATGGATAAGCCCATCCCATTCGTCGGATGTTAACGTATAACCCGTTGGGTTATGAGAAGGGGCATTTAGAATAATGACTAAATGGGTTTGCCTTTCTAACAATTCATTGACTTTGGATTCAAAGGCTTCCAAATTGAAAGCTCTTGATTCATTAAACATGGTATAGGTTTCTATCTTGCGACCTATCTCATCAGAAATCGTTTTATAAGGGCTCCAATACCAATCGGATGTTAAGACCGTATCACCGATGGAGGAATAATTCTGAACGGTATTTCTAATAGCACCGGTACCTCCCGGTGTTGCTACCGCTTCAATATAGGCTTCCGGCATATACTTTCCAAATGCTGCTATCTTGACTTTTTCAAGGAAAGAGGGAACGCCGGATATAGGAGCATATGCAGCCATTTCATCCGGTTCAAGTTTTTTATAGGTCTCTATGACGCTTGGGAGTACCATTAGTTTTCCTTCGTCATCGAGTAATGCCCCGATTGTAGCGTTAATCACATTTTCTGCCCCAACCTTAGCGGCCATTTCTACAGCTAATTTATTAATACCAAATATTTTATCATCGCCGCTTATGGTCCGGTTATGGGGAACCGCCATAATAAAATTTTCCAAAATAAAATACCTCCTATAATATGTTGTTATTTAGTATAAAATAAAAATAAATAATAAAAGATATTTATCTTTACATCTATTTAAAATACTAAGTACAATTCTGTTAAAAATATGATATCCTTTCATCGCCTAGAATGCAATAATATTTTAAAATTCAGTATTAAATTGTGTATTATTGGTAAAAATATGCATTAGGAGGTGTTTATTCATGAGAAATAAAAAAATACAAGATTTAAGGGATAATAAGATTATAAAAAGAATCAGGCAAATCATGGAGAGGGACGGTGTCTATGTAACTTTATTTATATGCTTTTGTATAGTCAGCATCGTAGCAATCTATACAGCCACGGAAAATTTTAAGCAATATCAAGATAAAGGCTACATAAATTATCAGGAAATGGAGGATCAAAAATCAGAAATTGAAAACGAGGTAAAGGCTGTTGATGCGAAAAATGATGTCGCTTCAGAGAATATATTTCTTGAAGAAGAGGATGAGGAAAATCTCGAAGAAGTAAATGCATCCGGTGAGCTCAATAATCAAAATACAACCATCATAACGGATAAGCCTACTTTTGCTAAACCTGTACCCGGAAAAATATATAAGGAATTTTCCGTGGATGCTCTCATTTATTCAGCTACTTTAGATAGGTATACGACCCATAATGGCGTTGATATTGAGTCTGAGATGAATACTCCGGTATGTGCCGTGTTAGATGGCAGGATTGCTGATATTAAGGAAGACAAAATGATGGGGATTACCATATTTATTGATCATGGTGATGATTTAATAACTGTTTATTCTAATCTAAGTACGAAGGAAATGGTTGAAATTGGTGATCTTGTTCAAAAGGGAGATGTCATAAGTGGGATTGGAGACACAACCCTGTTAGAGGCATTAGATAAACCCCATTTGCATTTTGAAGTTATTAAGAATGGAGAATATGTGGACCCGGTAAAATACCTAGGTTCAGGCTCAAATTAGTAATATAAAAATTTATTGTTAGTAGATGAATAATATTCCTATATTGACTAAAACTATTGACGAAGAGTGCTGGATTATTTCAAATAAAATTTAGTCTCTTAAGGTTTTGAGAAATTATTAGATTGGAGGATTTATATGAAGGCAACTGGCATAGTAAGAAGAATAGATGACCTAGGTAGAGTTGTAATACCAAAAGAGATTAGAAGGACCTTAAGGATTAGGGAAGGTGACCCATTAGAAATTTTTACTGATCGAGATGGGGAGGTTATCTTAAAAAAATATTCACCCATAAGTGAGTTAAATGAATTTGCAATGGAATATGCGGAATCATTATATAATATTTTAGGTGGTACGGCAATTATAACAGACACGGATCAAGTCATAGCTGTAGCAGGGCCAAACAAAAAAACATTTATAGAAAAAAGACTCAGCAAGGATATAGAGAAGATTATCTTAGAAAGGTCTTCTAAGGTTATAAAGGAAAAAGATAAAATAGTAGCCGTTACAAGTGAGAATATAGGAAATATAGAAATGGAATCTCAAGTTGTTGTTCCCATCATATCCCAAGGTGATCCCATCGGTTCTATCATCTACTTAGCGAAGGATTCAAAGGAAACAGGTGATATCGAATTAAAAGCCATACAAACCGGTGCTGATTTTTTAGCAAAACAAATGGAACAATAATGAATATTGATGCATATACTATATGTAGAGAATATTAGGAAACCTAAAACATTGCAATAACTTGTTTTAGGTTTTAATATTTTCAGAGATAAGTCTATTTTACTATTAAATTAGATATATATGCGCTATAATAAACTTTAGAACACCATAACTTTAAGCCTTTTAAGGGTTTAATTCAGGTAGAGTTTCAGGGGGAGGACAACAACAAGATGGCAAAGAAGACATTTTTACGCGGAGCGCTGATTTTAGGGGTTGCCGGAGTAATTATAAAATTGTTAGGTGCATTTTTCAGAATTCCATTAGCAAATATGATCGGTGAAGAAGGAATGGGATATTATATGACAGCTTATCCTATTTACGTTCTTTTATTAACACTTTCAACAGCGGGCATTCCTACCGCTATTTCTAAGATAGTATCAGAAAAGAACGCCACAGGAAACAGATATGGCGCACATAGAGTATTTCAATTATCTTTTATTCTAATGTTTATCATAGGAATTGTGACAACAGCCATTTTATTTTTTGGAGCAGAATACATAGTCAAAGATATTATAGGAAACCCAGGGGCATATTACGCGATGAGAGCCATAGCACCTGCCTTGCTTTTTGTTCCAATAATGGCGGCTTATAGAGGTTATTTCCAGGGCTTGCAGGACATGAATCCTACAGCTATTTCCCAGGTTGTTGAGCAGTTCATCAGAGTTATTGCAGGTCTATTTTTAGCTTATTATCTTTTTAAACACTATAGGGTTGAGCATGCAGCCGCGGGAGCATCCTTCGGTGCTACGGCAGGTTCTTTAGCTGGGGCTATCTTTTTAATTTTACTATATTCTGGGAAAAAGAAGAAAATACATGAAGAGCTTCAGCAGCAACCTAAAATACAGCATGAAACTTCGGGGCAGATCTTAAAGCGAGTAATTTATATAGCCATTCCTATCACAATAGGAGCAGCTATTATGCCAATCATGAATATCATTGATACGGCGATTGTTATGAGAAGACTTCAAAGTATTGGCTATACGATAGAGGCTGCCAACGGCCTTTATGGTCAGTTGACAGGGATGGCAGGTCCTATCATTAACTTTCCACAGGTACTATCGATGGGTATAGCTATTAGCTTGGTACCTGTTATATCAGATGCTTTTGAAAGAAAGGATTATCATTTTTTAAGATTAAATGTGGAATCGGGTGTCCGAGTATCTATGCTGATGGGTTTACCTGCTGCCTTTGGGTTAATGGCATTAGCAGAGCCCATCATGTTACTGCTTTATCCAAGTCAGAGGGCAAGTGCAGTTAGCGCGGCAACTTCCTTGACAATCTTAGCAGCAGGGGTTATATTTTTGTCCTTGGTTCAGACATTAACTGGGATACTACAAGGGTTAGGTAAACCGAGTATACCGGTAAAAAACCTTTTCATTGGTGGTGTTTTTAAAATAGTAATTACCTTTGTATTAACCGGAATACCACTCATCAATGTAAAAGGAGCTGCAGTGGGCACACTGGTAGCCTACATCGTTGCGACCTTGCTCAATGCTAAGTCTGTCATCAAGTATACCGGTTCCAGGTTTAATATGAACATGGTCTTTTTTAAGCCACTTATAGCTGCTGTATCCATGGGTATTGTGGTTATCGTTGCTCATAAAATATTAAATACTAGTCTAGGCAATAATATAGCGACTGTCATTTCGATTGCAGTAGGGGCCATGGTATATGGCTTAGTTTTAATTTTTATTAAAGGTATTACCCACGATGATTTTGGAATGATTCCAAAAGGAAGAAAAATAGAAGAAATTCTTAAGAAATTAAAACTTATAAGAAATTAATGAATACGGGTATAAATGAAGGTATAACTGTGTAAAATGGTCATATAGGGGGTTCGGAAAGGCTTTTTATGAAAGAACTTAAGAAAAATCTAAATAGTATTTGCATTAGCAATATTAGTAGTGATAAAATGAATGAGATATATGATAAAATAAAGCTTCTGTTTGTTGGGGAGACAGTTATTGAGGGTCCTCAAGATCTGGACAGCCTCACTGAAAACCAAGAAATATATCTTGAAAAAAAAGAGGATTATAATATTGGTTTTCTTTTTGAAAAATTTATAGAAATAATGAAACATCTTAGGGGTCCTAAAGGATGTCCATGGGATAAAACTCAAAGCCATGAATCCCTTAAATATTGCCTTATTGAAGAAGCCTATGAGGTTATAGATGCCATTAATTCTAAAAAAAAGGAATCTTTAGTAGAAGAATTGGGAGATTTGTTGCTTCAAGTCGTATTTCATGCTAATATAGCAGAAGAAGACAAACAGTTTACCATGAAAGATATTTTGCAGAGAGTAACAGATAAGATGTTATACAGGCATCCTCATGTATTTGGTGACATCAGAGTTAAAGGTTTAGATGAAGCCCTTATCACATGGGAAGAGATGAAGCATAAGGAAAAGCAACATAAAACAATCGCAGAAAATATGCAAAGTATTCCCAAAGAGTTACCCGCTTTAATGCGGAGTATGAAAGTCCAGAAGAAAGCCGCAGAAGTTGGCTTTGACTGGCAAAATATAAGTTATGCTATAGATAAGCTGCAAGAGGAGATAGCTGAGTTTTTAGAAGCATGTGCTTCTAGGGATAGAGAGGCTAGAGAGGATGAAATGGGCGACATATTATTTTCTGTTGTTAATGTGGCTAGATTTGCAAATATACAGCCCGAGGAAGCGCTTAATAAATCTATAGAAAAATTTATATTTCGCTTTAATGGTATGGAGTCAAAGGCAAGTGAGAAAGGGGCTATCTTACAAGAAATGTCACTAGATGAAATGGACAAACTTTGGGATGAAATAAAAAAATCTTAAGAAAATGAAAGGATGCTCCCGAAGAGGGTAAAGAAAATTGTATTACTATTGACGGGGAAGTATTCCAATTAGAAGGAGGTATTTTCGTGAACAAGGCTGAATTAATTGCTAATGTAGCAGAAAAAACAGGGTTTACAAAAAAGGATGCTGAGGCAGCTGTAAATGCTTTAGTTTCAAGCATTGAGGGAGCACTAGTGCAAGGCGATAAGGTTCAATTGATAGGATTTGGTACTTTTGAAGTTCGAGAAAGAAAAGCAAGACAAGGAAGAAATCCAAGAAAACCTGGAGAAGTTATTGATATTCCAGCATCAAAAGCACCTGTATTTAAAGCAGGCAAGGCATTAAAAGATTCTGTAAACAAGTAATTTAAGAGCTGTAGAAGTATACTTTCGTATAAAAGCATTATACCATTAAAATGACAGTAGCTTTGATTAAGAGTAGCATTTTAGCTACTCTTAATTTAGCTTTATTTCAAAAATGATTTTTATAAAGGAGAAAATATTGAGAATTGATAAGTTTTTAAAAATATCACGATTGATTAAACGAAGAACAATAGCAAAAGAAGCTTGTGATAACGGTAGAGTTCTCATAAATGATAAACCATGTAAGGCAGGCTCTGAATTAAAAATTGGTGATGTGATAACTATACTCTATAATGAATATCAAATGAAATTTAAAGTCAAAAATCTCTTAGAACATGTAACTAAGGAAACAGCTCAGACTTTATATGAAAGTATAGAAGATTAAAACCATGGGGGTATAAAAATGGTGTATAAAGCTTTATACAGAGAATGGCGTCCTAAAAATTTCGATGAAATGGTAGGGCAGCAACATGTTACAAGAATACTGAAAAACCAAATAGAGAACAATCAAACAGGACATGCCTATTTATTTTGTGGAACCAGGGGTACAGGTAAAACCTCTGCAGCCAAAATTTTTGCTATGGGTGTTAATTGCTTGTCTCTTGATAATAAACCCTGTGGCCAATGTGAAAATTGTAAAAGCATACAAGATGAAAAATTCATGGACGTTATAGAGATGGATGCTGCATCTCATAATGGTGTTGATAATATAAGGGAACTGAAAGAAAGTATGAAATACCCTCCTGCAAAGGGCAAATGTAAAGTATATATCATTGATGAGGTCCATATGCTTTCTACTGGGGCTTTTAATGCTTTATTAAAAACACTTGAAGAGCCCCCTGAGTATATTAAGTTTATTTTGGCAACAACCGAAATTCATAAATTACCGGCAACCATACTATCCAGGTGCCAGAGATTTGATTTCAAAAGAATTTCTGAGGAAGATATAAGCTATCGCATTCAGCAAATATGCAAGGCCCTATCGATTTCTATCGAAAAAAGCGCGATCATGTTAATTGCAAAAAATTCAGAGGGATCTGTTAGGGATGCTTTGAGTATATTGGATCAATGTTTACCATTTGATAATAAAAGCATTACCGCAGAGAATATAATAGAAGTATTAGGAACGGTTAAAGATGACTATTTTCTAAATTTGGCGGATAATATAGCAGACGGAAACACTGAAGAAGTCATGTATTTAATTAATAGAATAGTTCTAGAAGGTAAAGATATTCATCAATTTATAAAGGATTTAATTTATTTCTACAGAAATCTCCTTATGACGAAGATAGCAGGTAATTTAGAAAACATTATACCCATGAGTGAAGAAGACATTCAGAGGCTTAAAGAGCAAGGAGAAAAAACAAGTATACAAAGTATCAGGAACGCGATACTGGAATTATCGAATACGTCATCACTTGCTAGATATTCCTCACAACCCAGAATATTATTAGAATTGGCTATGATTAAATTGTGCAATCCTCAGTTAAATGATTCAATGGAAGGTCTTTTAGAAAGAATAGAACATTTAGAAAAGTTATTGTCTTCAGGGATGAAGATGAAGCACCATCAAACTGAATCACCTCAGCCAATATTAGCAGAGATGAAAGAGGCAGAAAGAAGTAAAGAGCTTTCAAAGCAAACAAGGATAAGCACAAAGAAGAAGGATAAGACGGATGATAAGAAAGACATATGGAGTAAGGTTATAGAAGAGGCTATAGAGGAAAGACCATCTATAACAATGGCCCGAGAGGGGGTTTATATCCTTTCTATAGAAGAAGGAAGGGTTTTGCTTCATGCTGAAACACCGGTTAAAAAAGAATGTATTGTGCAGAACATAGATTTTATTCAAGGGATATTCAAAGAAATATTAGGAACAGAAGCGAAAGTGTCATTTGTAAATGAGCAAAATAGCAAGAAATATAATCAAAGTGATGACTATGTAAAAGAAGAACTTGAAGGATTCTTTGGAAAAGGAAAAGTAAGCTTTAGCGAATAAAGATAAAATATATATAAAATTGGAGGTTATTAAAATGGGAAAAGGTAGAATGCCAGGAGGTATGCCAGGCGGCAACATGAGTAACATGATTAAGCAAGCTCAAAAAATGCAAAAACAGATGCAAGAGGCTCAAGAAGCTTTAGAGAAAAAGGAAATTGAGGTCACTGCCGGCGGCGGAGCTATCGCTATTAAAATAAATGGTCGAAAAGAAATACTTGAAGTAAAAATAAAGCCGGAAGTCATCGACCCTGATGATGTTGAAATGTTAGAAGATTTAATACTTGGATCAGTCAATGAGGCCATAAGAAAGATTGATGAAATGGCTGCCGATGAAATGGGTAAATTAACAGGTGGAATCAACATGCCGGGATTATTTTAGAAAAGGTTGAGGAAAATAAATGAAATATTATCCACGTCCTATGGCCCAATTAATTGAGGAGTTTGCTAAGCTCCCGGGAATAGGAAGAAAGAGTGCCCAACGTTTAGCTTTTCATATCATTGGTTTAAAGGAAAAGGAAGCATACAGTATAGCCAATGCAATTATGGAAGCTAAGAAGGGTATAAAAGAGTGTTCTGTTTGTGGGAATTTAACGGATATTAATCCTTGCAGCATTTGTACGGATAATAAAAGAGATAGTAGTACAATCTGCGTATTAGAAAGCTCAAAAGATATTATCTCCATGGAAAAAATTAAGGAATACCATGGCAGATACCATATACTCAATGGGACCATCTCGCCTATGGATGGTATAGGTCCTGAAGATATCAACCTAAAATCCCTTATAATAAGGTTGCAAAAGGAAAATGTTGACGAAGTTATATTGGCTACTAATCCAACAATAGAAGGGGAAGCCACAGCCATGTATATAGCAAGGCTCATTAAACCTTCAGGGATTAAGGTAAGCCGAATTGCTTATGGGATACCTGTCGGAGGGGACCTAGAGTATACTGATGAGGTAACTTTATCGAAAGCTCTTGAGGGCAGGCAACAATTATAATGTTAAAATGTACTGTAATAAAAACCCCCCCTTTGCTATGAGTTAGCAAAGGGGGGGTTATCTGTAGAAGCTATTTCTTTAAGTGGCAATTTATTGTCTTCGCAGAGCAATGACAGGTGGAATGGATGAGGCAGAAAGAGCAGGGTATACTCCAAATATAATCCCACAGCTTAAAGAAACACCTGTAGCGATAAAGATAGACTTTATACTGACAGCCGCATCAAAACCAAAGCTCTTGAATGCTAAAACTCCCCCCATACCTAGGAGAATGCCGGTACAGCTTCCAATAACACTGACAAATAAAGCTTCGAGTAAAAACTGGGCTAGCAAATCTGTTTTTTGAGCTCCTAAAGCTCTTCTAAGGCCTATTTCAACCGTTCTTTCAGATACAGCCACCAGCATGATATTCATAATACCAAGGCCTCCTACTAAAAGGGATACAGCTGCAATACCGCCTAACAATAAAGACATGATTTTATTAGCCTCATCAGCTTCTTCTACCATTTGATTAAGATTAGTAATGGTTATAATCTCTTCACCGGAGCTTTGCTGATTATTCCCTGAGTCGCTGTAGCCATCATACATCATTCTTTCATAGTACATTCCATCCATCATCATGACACTGCCGCCACCGCCACCACCACCTGGTGAAGGCGTATTACCTGATGGCGATCCGTCTGTATTTAAATGGTATTTATTCTTGATAATTCGTCCTAATTGCACTGTAGCCAGGTTAGCCTCCGCAGTTGAGTTGGCTTTGCACCAAATTTCTTCTATAGTACGTTTCTGTGAAATCTTTTGAGCACAGGTATAAGGAATAATTATTTTATCATCGATTCCATCGGATTTTCCTAAACCTTTTTCACCGATAACACCGATTATTTCATAGCTCTCCCCATTCAAAGAGATATAGCGTCCTACAGGGGAGCGGCCATACATCAAAGTATGGGCGACATTATAACCGACTACAGCTACATTGGATCTTAATTTAACATGGTACTCGGATATAAAGTGACCATCTACAATTTCATAATCCCTGATATAGCGAAGTTGTTCATTTGTACCTAAAACATGGACATCTGTACGATCTCTTTTCCATTTCATTTGGGTTTCAACATTGACAACAGGACTGGCAAAATTAACCCCTTGGACCCTGGTTGCTAATTCGTCTGCGTATTCCGGCTCAAACTCATAAGCTTTGTCATGAACAGCAACTTTTATGACATTCGTACCTAAGCTTTCGAACTGGTCCATAACAGCAACACGTGCTCCTTCTCCTATTCCCATCAAGGAAATGACAGAAGCTACACCGATGGTAACGCCTAAAACGGTAAGAGCTGTTCTTAAAGGGTTATGTATGAGACCCATCATAGCCACTTTTGAAGAAAAACCTAATTTTATGAAAGAGGAATTCTTGCTTGTTTTATCCATAATATCAACCTCCCATTAATTCATTGGTTGGGCTTCTTCTT
>CAYSBC010000012.1:30395-33147 GCA_964429195.1 uncultured Eubacteriales bacterium
AAAAGAGCTTCCACAGGTATGAGTAGAACATCAGAAGCACTACCCGCATCGATATAGGCTGTAGCCTGCATTCCCGGCATCAAGCCTTCCCCACCGACGACGTCAATATTAACATCATATTTCACAATACTTCCCGCTTGCGTTCCCCGACTGGATACATTCATAACAGTTCCTTCGAATACTTGATTAGGCATAGCATCTACAGTCACGTTTACAGGAGCTCCTTGTACGACATTGATAATATCAATATCATCGACTTGAATCCAAAGTCTCATTTTGCCTGTATTATAAATGGAACCCAACCAATGGCCTGGCATAGCATTATTTCCGACCTTGGCATCTAAATAAGAGATAATACCGGTAATACTGGAACGTACCTCCAGGTTATTAAATTGTTCTCGTAATTGATCAATATTGCGTTGAAGCATTTTTATTTGTTCTATTTTTTGCGTTATCGTTTCTTGCATTTTCTCCCCGGAGAGGGAGATGATTGGGTCGCCTTTTTTGACCTCTTGGTAATCATAGACATGAACATCTGTTACGATGGCCTCAACCTTGTTAATGATTTTATCTTCCTTCATAAAACCATCTACAGTAGCAAGATTGCCGAAAAGCTGAATGCTACCATCGTCTGACAGGTTGCCGACTCGAAGCTCCATATCAGGTTGAATCAGGCCCGGATTATCTGCAACGAGATAAACAGGATATACAAAACCGGAAACTGTACCTGTTCCTCCTGAAACATTCTTGGAGCTTGGTATGGCAGAACGGCTGATATCCGTTATAGTTCCATTCATACTGCCTTCAAAATAGACAAATTTTAATCCGAGAATGTCTCCAACTTTTACAGAGACAACCTCACCTGCTGTAAGATGGGCTTTTATTCTGAACTGAGAATCATCAACAACTGAAGAGACTATATCTCCGACTTTAAGGGTGTCGCCAATATTTGCTTTTAAATCCATTATCCGACCATCGATAGGAGATGTTAAAACAACACCTTTTGCTGGATTGATGTACTCGACTTCATTTTTTGGTTTGCCGGTCATTTCGGATAGCTGCTCTCTCAAGCTGTCTAACTCTTCCTCCTTGCTTTTAAGTGTAGACTCAAGATTACTGGAAGCTAACCGAATAAGAAGCTGTCCTTCGCTTACGGCATCCCCCTCTTTAACAAGTATTTCGCTGATTGTAAAGTTGACAGAAGGCATATCGTAAAAATAATTGCCGGGAACTTGAATTTCACCACCATATGTAGGTTGCAGCTGGCCCTTAGACCTTACTCCGACGGCAATATCGCCTCTGGCAACCTCGACTGTTGAATAAAGAGGTTCTGAACCGCTAGCAGATCTGTCACCTGCTAAGGCCTTAATAGCAAAGTATAAGCCTGCTACTACTACAACAATAATCAAGGATATTGATATAATTTGTTTTCTTTTTTGAATATCCATGTAAAAATTTCTCCTTTCGTATCGTCTACATTGATTCGATTTTTTCTATTTGACCATCTACCATATGGAGTATTTTTTGCCCATATTGGGCAACCTTAAGGTCATGGGTTACCTGAATAATAGTTACATTTAAATCTCTATTGAGATATTGGAATAATTCCATGATAGATTCTCCTGTATGCGAGTCCAATGCTCCTGTAGGTTCATCCGCTAATATTAATTTGGGGTTTGTTACTAAAGCCCTGGCTATGGCAACTCTTTGTTGCTGTCCTCCCGATAGCTGTGTAGGAAGATGGTGAATTCTATCACTTAGGCCTACTTTTTCAAGTGCCTCTGTAGAGCGTTCCTTCCTAAGCTTACTGGGAATTCCCTGATAAATTAGAGGCAGTTCAACATTAGCGATTGCATTCATAGTGGGAAGAAGATGAAAACTTTGAAAAACAAACCCAATCATCGTGCTTCTTGTTAAAGAAAGCTCATAATCATTCATTTTTTCAACCTGTTTTCCATCTAAAATATAACTTCCCGAAGTAGGTAAATCTAGGCAGCCTATTATATTTAAAAGAGTAGATTTCCCTGAACCAGAAGGGCCCATGATTGAGGTATAATCATTTTCCTCTACTGAAAAGCTGACATCATTAAGAGCTTTTACTTCCATATCTCCTAATTTATAAATTTTTGATACATTGTTTAATTGTAAAATACTCATAAAGTCCCTCCTTTAGAGAGTAACAAATTACATGTTTTGATTGTCACAATTATTATTTAGACGAAATATAAATGAAGAAGTTCCACTTAATTATATACAAAACAACTTAAGATTAACAGATGTTTTCGAGAATTTGTTTAAAAGATAACAAACAGCGGTTTTAAAACATAATCTTCATGGGATTTGAATATAAATGAATAAAAGAGAAATCATTTGTCAATAATTACATATATATGTATGAATCAAGTAGGAAGGCTTAGGAGGTAGAAGGAATGGGTGATGTAAAAGCAGGCCTCAACCCATTATCTAAAATGGGGGGGCTTTATTCACGAATAGTTTCCAAAAAAGTACTATCTGAAGATGAAAAAATTTTATTAATGCTCAAGCAAGCCAGAGATGATTGGAGACGAGCTGAAGGACGATTTCAAGAAGTCATAGAAAATGACTTGATAGATCATACTATTTATGATTTGCAGTCCGCAAAAACCCGATACTCTTATTTAATGAAACAAGCAAAAGACAAGGGCATCCAATGTGATTTTCAATCCCAACAAAATTAAATGTTATTTTTATATCATATGTCTTAAGACATATG
>CAYSBC010000012.1:33247-37917 GCA_964429195.1 uncultured Eubacteriales bacterium
ATGATATAATAAATTTTTGGATTAAGGTTATTTAAAATGGACTTGTACCATATAAATGATAGGAGAAATGTTTTGCTCTATCAATAATTTATATGAGGTGAGTTGTCTGTGAACTTAGGAATGGAAGTAAGTATAATATTAGCTTATGCTTTTGGATTGGTAATTCTGTATATTATAGGTTATATATTGCTCTTTCCTATTAAGGTTATTTTGAAGCTTTTATTAAACAGTTTAGTAGGCGGTGTAATACTCTATTTTTTAAACTTTTTTGGACAATATATAGGCTTATATATACCAATCAATATTTTTACAGCTTTAATCGTTGGCATTTTAGGAATACCAGGAATTATTATGTTAATCGTATTTATAAAAATTATATTTTAAAAGATTAAATAAGCTTTACATTAGAGGAATAATGCAATATAATGTATAAAAAAAATAGAGAATACCTCTTTGTTGTGTGACGTATATTTAATGTGTTACAGTTGTTCGGCATGAACGACTATTAAATACGTCATAATAAGAGGAAAATATGTTACAATACTTTAAAAGGAATATTGTATTGAGTGTTTTGAATAGAAATTATTTTAATACGATATCTTTATAAGAGTTCGTCCAATTTTAAACACAAATTGATGGCGAGCCTATGCAACGCTCCTTTGGAGCTCCTACGCAGGCGATAGCCTGCTACGCTGCCCCTTTTGCCTACCAGACAAAGCTTGGGGTAAAAGGGAAAGGAATCGCAAATCTTTGATTTGTAGGTTTCTATTAAAAATCTGAAGGATTTTTTTTTATGAATATTATAGAAACTAAGGAGGAAAAAAATCAATGGCTAAGATTATGAAAACCATGGATGGAAACGCAGCAGCATCTTATGTATCCTATGCGTTTACCGATGTTGCAGCTATATATCCCATTACTCCATCTTCAACTATGGCTGAAAATGTGGATGAATGGGCGGCTTATGGTAAGAAAAATCTTTTTGGACAAGAAGTTAGGGTAGCAGAATTACAATCTGAAGGTGGAGCTGCCGGTGCTGTACATGGTTCCTTGTCTGCAGGAGCATTAACAACTACCTTTACTGCATCACAGGGATTATTATTAATGATTCCTAATATGTATAAAATTTCAGGAGAATTATTACCTGGGGTATTTCATGTTAGTGCAAGAGCTTTGTCGACACATGCCCTTTCCATATTTGGAGATCATTCAGACGTTATGGCTGCAAGACAAACCGGGTTTGCTTTATTAGCTTCCGGCTCAGTACAAGAAGTTATGGACCTTGGAGGTGTAGCTCATTTAGCAGCTATTAAAGGAAGAATACCTTTTGTTCATTTTTTTGATGGATTTAGAACATCTCATGAAATTCAAAAAATAGAAGTTATAGATTATCATGATTTCGATAAGCTATTAGATAAGGAAGCTCTAAAAGCTTTTAGGGATAGTGCACTTAATCCAGCTCGCCCGATGACCAAGGGTACTGCACAAAATCCTGATATTTATTTCCAATCACGGGAAGCTGCGAACAAGTACTATGATGCAATTCCTGGAATAGTTGTGGATTATATGAATGAAATCAACAAGATTACAGGAAGAGATTACAAGCCATTTAACTATGTAGGACATCCTGAAGCAGAAAATATTATTGTAGCTATGGGTTCTGTTACTGAATGCATAGAAGAAACAATAGATTATTTATTAGCTCAAGGCGAAAAAGTTGGTCTCATTAAAGTTAGACTTTATCGACCTTTCGTTCCTGAATACTTTATGAATGTATTCCCTAAATCCGTTAAAAAGATTGCTGTTTTAGACAGAACGAAAGAGCCTGGATCTATAGGAGAACCATTGTATCAAGATATCAGAACCATGTTCTTTGAGGAGAAAAATCCTCCTATTATCGTAGGTGGACGCTATGGATTAGGATCTAAAGATACTACACCAACACAAATATTAGCTGTATATGAAAACTTGAAATGTGATACACCTAAAAATAGATTTACTATAGGAATTAATGATGATGTAACCTATACATCCTTAACTGCATCAAAAGAAATCATAACTGAGCCTGAAGGTACTATAAGATGCAAGTTCTGGGGATTAGGTTCTGATGGGACTGTAGGGGCTAACAAAACAGCCATTACCATCATAGGCGATAAAACAAATATGTATGCCCAAGGTTATTTCTCTTATGACTCTAAAAAATCCGGTGGGGTTACTGTATCCCACTTAAGATTCGGAAAAAATCCGATTAAGTCTACTTACTTAATCGATGAGTCTGATTTTATTGCTTGTCATAATCAATCCTATGTAGGTCAATATGACTTGTTAAAGGGGCTTAAAAAAGGCGGAACTTTTGTGTTGAATAGCGGATGGGATATAGAAGAATTGGAAGAAAATCTTCCTGCTTCTATGAAAAAACAACTTGCACAAAAACAAATAAAGTTCTACACAATAGATGCTACTAAATTAGGCGTTGAAATAGGCCTTGGAAACAGAATAAACATGATCATGCAAGCGGCATTTTTCAAACTTGCAAAAGTAATTGACATTGATGACGCCGTGAAATATTTAAAAGAAGGTATTGATGAGTCCTATGGTAAAAAGGGAGAAGAAATTCTTAAAATGAACTATGCAGCTGTTGACAAAGGAATTAGTTCATTAGTTGAAATTCAAATTCCGGAAACTTGGGCGAATGCAACTGATGCTGGTAAAGTAGAGAAGGAAGTTCCTGAATTCATTAAAAATGTGCTTATACCTATGAATAAATTGCAAGGAGATAGCTTACCGGTGAGTACTTTTGCAAAGTCACCTGATGGCGTTTTCCCTCCAGGTACAGCAGCATATGAAAAACGTGGTATAGCTGTTGATGTTCCGGAATGGCAACCAGAAAATTGTACCCAATGTAACTTCTGTTCCTTTATATGCCCTCATGCTAGCATAAGACCTGTACTTGTAACAGAAGAAGAAAAAGCGAATGCACCTGAAGGATTTGATACTGTTAAACCGGTAGGTAAAGGATTTGATGGTTATAGCTATCGCATCCAAGTATCTCCATATGATTGTACAGGATGCGGCAACTGCGCAGATATCTGCCCTAGCAAAAAGAAGGCTTTAGTTATGAAGCCTCTTGATAGCCAATTAAAGCAATCGGATAATTGGGATTATAGCGTTAAGCTTCCAATCCGAGATAATCTCGTAGCTAAAACGACTGTAAAAGGTAGCCAATTTGCTCAACCGTATTTAGAATTTTCAGGAGCATGCGCTGGGTGTGGAGAAACGCCTTATATCAAGAATGTTACTCAACTTTTTGGAGATAGAATGATTATCTCTAATGCTACTGGATGTTCCTCAATTTGGGGTAGTTCAGCACCATCTATGCCATATACAAAGGATGCTAACGGTAGAGGTCCGGCTTGGGCAAGTTCGTTATTCGAGGACAATGCTGAGTATGGATACGGTATGGCCTTAGCATGTGCTCAAATGGAAAACAAAGTCACGGATATTATGACAGAATTATTAGAAATGGATATCAACCAAGAAGCTAAGGAAGCTTTTGTTGAATGGATTGGAAGTAAGAAAGATGGTAATGAGTCCAAAATTGCTAGCCAAAAGGTAATGGACGTTCTTCCTAAGATAGATAGATCTAATGATAAAATTGCATCTTTAGTTCAAGAATTAGAAGACAAGAAAGATGTACTCATCAAAAAATCTATTTGGATTTTGGGTGGTGATGGATGGGCCTATGATATTGGCTATGGTGGACTAGATCACGTATTAGCATCCGGTGAAAATGTAAATGTATTAGTATTTGATACGGAAGTTTACTCTAATACGGGTGGTCAGGCATCTAAGGCAACACCTACTGCAGCTGTAGCTAAGTTTGCAGCGTCAGGAATGAAAGTCAAGAAAAAGGATTTAGGTTTAATTGCTATGTCCTATGGTTACATTTATGTAGCTCAAGTTGGAATGGGTGCTGACAAAAACCAATTTATGAAAGCTATCCAAGAAGCTGAAGCTTATGATGGTCCATCTTTAATCATTGCTTATGCACCATGTATCAACCATGGACTTAAAAAAGGAATGGGTAAAACTCAAGAGAATATTAAGGAAGCGGTTGACTGTGGATATTGGCATCTATATCGATATAATCCTTCTCTTGCCAATGAAAATAAGAATCCATTTATATTAGATTCGAAGGAACCAAAGGGATGCTTCAGAGACTTTATTATGGATCAAGTTCGATATTCATCCTTATTGCTTGAGTTCCCGGATATAGCTGAAAATTTGTTTGAGAAGGCTGAAACAGAAGCAAAAGAAAAATATGAAACCTATAAAAAGATGGCACAATAATAAAAGAGTACAAAAATAATAATTGAATTAAAAAAATAATTTTAACCAAGGAGCCGGTTTATATAAAAATATACTGGCTCCTGTATATTTTTATCAAAAGAAGAGATAATTAAAACTGTAACATTATTTGGGGTTTGTGATCAGATTGTAAAAAATTTTTGTTTAAGATGTTAGAAAAAAAGGTAGAAAAGAAACAAAGACTAATTCGGAAACTATTGAAATTGCTAGATGTTGAATGAGGTCAAGAAACAAAGAAAAAAGATTTAAAAAAGCAGTTGACATAGGCGAGTAGACATGGTATATTTGTAGATGTCGCCGCA
>CAYSBC010000013.1:0-37552 GCA_964429195.1 uncultured Eubacteriales bacterium
GGCCGCTCCCGTGGTATTAAATTCAAAGCACATTGAATCGAATAATACACAAGCCCTCATTATCAACAGTGGTAATGCTAACTCCTGTACCGGATCTCAAGGCTATGACGATGCAGTAAATATGGCCAACATTACTGCTGAAGCCCTCGGCATTCTACCCGAAGAAACCTTGGTCTACTCTACAGGCGTTATCGGAGTTCCCTTAGATATGTCTGTTGTTTCAGAGGGTATTCATTCTGCTGCCACCTTTCTTAAAGAAGAATGGACAAAGGATATCGTCGATGATTATGCAATAGATGCCATTATGACAACCGATACCTTTCCTAAGAAAGTCGCTGTGGAAATAGAGCTTGACGGTAAAATTGTAACAGTCTTTGGCATGGCTAAGGGTTCAGGTATGATACACCCTAACATGGCAACCATGTTAAGCTATGTGATGACGGATGCAGCTATCACCAAGACATTGCTAGAAAAGATACATAGAGAAAGTATTGATCGATCCCTCAATATGGTTTCTGTGGATGGCGATACAAGCACCAATGATACGGCAACTATTCTCGCTAATGGAGCAGCAGGAAATAGACTGATAGACTCTGAAGACAGTGATTATAGCACGCTTAAAGAAGCCATAGACTTTATACATGAGTCTTTAGCAAAATTAATAGCTAAAGATGGTGAAGGAGCTACAAAGCTTATCGAGGTCAATTTAGTCAACGCATCAAGCATCGACAATGCAAGAAAATGCGCCAGAACTGTTATTACTTCCAGTTTAGTCAAAACCGCTATGTTTGCTTCCGATGTCAATTGGGGGAGAGTCCTATGTGCTATGGGTTATTCCGGAGCTTCCTTCGATCCTTTAAAAGTAGACTTGTCTTTTAGTAGCGATACCGGCTCCATTCAGGTGTTCAAGGATGGTTCACCTTTGCCCCTTGACGAGGAGCTAGCTTATTATATTTTAGACAGAAATGAAATCGTCATAGAAATTGATCTTCATGATGGAAATTGTAATGCTAAAGCTTGGGGATGCGACTTAACCTACGACTATGTTAAAATTAATGGCGAATATCGAACTTGATTTTAACATAACGGAATACGTCAAAACCGCACTGGAATACTCCTGTGCGGTTTTGTGTTTCCTATAAAAGCGCCGTCTCCAAGCTCGTTTTCCGCAAAGGCGGTTTCCTTCCCAGGTTCAGTTAGCTTTGATTATGTTAATTTTTCCACTGTCCGGTGCGGAGCCTGTATAAGTCCCAACAAGTATTTTAGTACCATTGTTGCTATTTCCTTTGCTTGCAACGACAAGTAGCGACTGCTTGCCATAATCCCTGATTGTAAAAAACGTAGAATACTTATTGATTCTCCACCTATGCGGGATTAGAGAATTCGATTGTAACTGGTCACCGCTGCTTGATGATGGCTGGTAGATATAAGCACCGTCATATTGAATCGTGTATTCCGGACCTCGGTCTTTGCTGTAATTTATAAGTTTTATAGTATATGGTTTATCAGGTTTCTTGTCTGAAAGCTCTAACCAAAAAGTTCCGCTTGCAAACACAGGATACAGATATTTACCATAGATTTGCATATAGTAGTCGCCATCTTCCACAAGATCGCCCACACTCTCACTCATGACCCTAATCTCGAAAGTGTCTACTTTCTTCCCATCACATTGAACTTCCACCACTTTAACGCCCTCCGTTGTAAACTTCCTGCCTTGTGTGAGTTCCACTGTGCCCGAGGTGTAGAATTTGAGCTTTGAGTTGTCCACAACGCTGACTATGCCCGTGTTCGCCTGATGATGTACAACAATTCCCGTGGTGTCAAATCCATCGCCTACCGAATACATCGTTTTATTCGGAATCTGTTTTAGGAGGTATCCCCCCCACGCATTGCCGGTTGCATTTTGCGGAGCGGCAATTCTAGGGCTATCGTCATTGCGCACGAGCCGCAAACCTGTATATTCGTTTCTGTGATAAACCACAGAACCACGGTTGCGAACACCTAAAGTAGTATTGTCAGTATGGGACGACCCACCGCTATAGGTGCGACGACTTGTGTTACTGGTCACATCAGCAGTTGGTCCAATGGGGTCTACAACTCCGTAAGGGAAAGTGTTACTATCAAAATCCCAGCACCATTCGTTAACATTGCCATACATATCATATAAACCCCAAGGGTTAGGTAATCTCTTGCCTACTTCATGAGTATAGCCAAGTTCTGTATTACTAAGTGGCACACTACTGTTGTGTACATACCAAGCGTAATCATCTCTCATTTTTACAAGCAAATCAAAACTAGTTATATCGTCTTCTTTACCATAGAACAATTTATCCGTTCCTGCACGGCTTGCGATATACCACTCTGCACTTGTAGGCAGACGGTAGCCGTTTGCGTCCCAATTTGCCGCCACCGCGTTCCAAGCGTCGTTATTACTTGTAGGCACAATTCCCCAATCCTTTGGATTAGTGCTTCCATTGATGCTGTATACAGGAGTGAAGTTAGAGAGCATACTGAGCTTATTGCAAAATACAAGTGCATCGTACCAACTGACACTATCCACAGCACGTCTTGCCTGTACCTCACCCGGGACTGTCCCTTTAGGCGCACCGTCACTGGACTTTACTAAATCGAACATATAGATATAAGAACCGTCAGGCATCTGCGTCAAAACATTACCCACCCAGTTGTCATCAGAACCGTCAAAATAACTAGGATTTTTACCCATTACCGATTGATACTGTTCTTGTGTCACTTCATATGTTCCTATATTATAACCCTTTGTGAGAGTTACTTTTGTACCGTAAATATCGTAGGCACCGGCGGGAACGTGTACCATATCAATTGAAGGGGCAGAGCCCACATAGTTAGGGTTTACTCCTGTGTAGTAGGCGCCTGGCTCTATGACCGCCTGACCTTTTAAGCTGTCCCAGTACACATTGAACTGAGATGCCGTGCCATTTAGAAGTCCTGCAAAATAACGTAACTGTACATAGTTGGTGTCACCGTCAATATAGTAGGCATCTTGTAACCTGTCATAGTCGGAGTAGCCGGCAATTATGAAAGATGCGTCCTTGTTGTACCTGACATCGGTTGTTTCGGCGAGTTTCGTCGGAGTTGTCGTGCCTGTGTATGGCTTGCCGGGTTCGATGACGATAGCCCTATCCCAATACACATCAAACTGTGCCGCTGTGCCCTTTAGTAGTGCGGCGATACCCCGTAATTGTAAGTAGTTGCTTCCATTGATACTGTACGCCTCGGGAACGCTGACTGTTTGCCCGTTCATTACAAAAGTAGTCGTGCTGGGGTATGCCGTCGGCATAGCCGCCCTTGCTATCATCGGAGTGATGACTATAAGTGATAACGCTATTGTCAACGTGAGTATGAGCGATAACGCTCTGCGGATGAACTTGAACATCTGAATATTCCTCCTTTAGAAATTTTAATCCCCTTAAAGATTTTGTTCTATCTTTAAGATATCAAAAATTCTCTGAAAAAATCGTATTCCTGCACGAAACACATTTTTTACTGCACGAAACACAAAAAAGTAATCGGCAGACAGCGAAAGCTACTGTCTGCCAATATATCCTATTCCTATTTTATTAAACCGGATAAACCATGTCTTCTTCATGGAGAAGCGTGGTATCCACTTTATATCTTTCAATATTCCTTCTTTTGAAAAAATCTAAAGCTACTTGAGGGAATAAGGCATAAGATAAAACATCCTCATCCTGCTCAATATAGAATCCAATCTCTTTTCGGATTTTTTCAAGTTCAGGTTCAATTAAATCTGCAGGTCTGACTGTTATAACTTCCCCATCCCCTATTATTTTCTTAACGATTTCTTCTTTTATAGGTACTGTAGTCTTTCCATACATCCCTCTGACAAGGTTTTTGACCTCATTAGAAACCATCTTGTATCTTTCACCCATTAATACATTGAGTACAGCTTGTGTTCCAACAATTTGGCTTGTTGGTGTAACTAGAGGTGGATAGCCCAAATCTTCACGAACGCGAGGTATTTCCCTTAATACTTCTTCGTATTTATTCATGGCGTTTTGTTGTTTCAATTGAGATACTAGATTGGATAGCATCCCGCCAGGAACTTGATAAATTAAAGTGTTGATATCAACACCGAGAACCTTTGTATCCATCAGCCCGCTTTCTAAGCTTTCATCCCGCAATGGTGTAAAATATTCAGCGATTTCTGTTAATAATCCAAGATCATATCCTGTATCATATTTTGTTCCTCTTAAAGTCGCTACTAACGGCTCTGTTGGTGGTTGAGAAGTGCCTCCGGAAAACGGTGATATTGCAGTATCTATTATGTCTACTCCTGCCTCAATTGCCTTCAGATAGGTCATACTGCCAAGCCCACTTGTAGCATGAGTATGTAACTCCAAGGGAACTGATATCTTTGCCTTTATCTTTTTAACAAGCTCATAGGTTCCATAAGGATCCAGCAATCCTGCCATATCCTTTATACATATAGAATCAGCCCCCATTTGCTCAAGTTTTACAGCCAAATCCACAAAGGCTTCATTGGTATGAACAGGGCTAATGGTGTAAGAAATAGCGGCTTGAGCATGGCCACCTTCTTTTTTAGTAGCGTTTATCGCTGTTTCTAAATTTCGTGTATCATTTAAAGCATCAAATATTCTTATAATATCAATACCGTTAGCAATAGACTTTTTAACAAACTCTTCGACTACATCATCTGCATAATTTTTATAACCTAATATATTTTGACCTCTTAATAGCATTTGTAACTTCGTATTTTTAACTGCTTTTCTGATAATCCTCAATCTCTCCCATGGATCTTCATTCAAAAATCTTAGACAGGAGTCAAAGGTTGCCCCTCCCCACATTTCAAGGGCATTATAACCTACCGCATCTAACTTTTCCAATACGGGTAACATATCTTTTGTTTTCATTCGTGTCGCAATTAATGATTGATGCGCATCACGTAATACGGTCTCAGTAATTTTAACTTTTGTCATACTATTAGCCTCCATTTTTTAAATTAAATATTATATTAGTCATATTACTCTTAATTTTCTTCAAAACTGTAATACAATAATTATATAGTGTAACATATTAAAGTCAATAATTTTTTGTTTCAAGCAATAAGTATACTTTATGCATCCGTTCTTCACTACTACAAATTCCATGACTAGTTTGGTAAATAATACAATCTTCTCGCTGGTTTCAGAAATATTTCCCAGGTAATAGAAATTTCGACAGCAGTCATTAGAACTCTTTGTTTTTTATTCCTCTAATCCTTTTTTAGCCAGGGCATCCGCCATTTCATTGTATTTATTGCCGGAATGCGCTAGGACCTTTGTGAATTCGATATTCAACTTTTTTTTATACTTTTGTAAAAATTCCAGATATTTTAAAGCTACATAGGATTTAGCCTGCCACTCACCTGTTGCCCACTTCTGTATGCCTTCATAATCATGATAAATCATGATCCCTTTGTATCCCTCTTTTACAGCCCACTGGATGGCCTGCATAGCTCCTGCCAGCTCACCTGCCACATTTCGCGATGATAATGCATTCTCATTATTGTCTGATCCGCAAATCTCTTCAATGGTGCCATTGGGGGAAATCAAAACTGCTCCATAGGCGTATCTGTTTTTACTATCGGAATAACTTCCATCAACATAAGCATGGGCAATATTTTTATCCGATAAATCCTCTCCATGAAGGTTCATGTTTTGTCCTGACATAAAGGCTTCGGCCTCTTCCTGTGTTGAAAAGCTTTTGTATTCGGCGCCGCTAAAGCCATCGACATTTTTCTTGCATTCATCCCATGTTCTGTAGATTCCATTTTCTTTTCCTATTCTTACAGCATAGTACTTTTGTTTTGCCATATTTTTTCCTCTTTTAATAGTTAGTTTATTCTAAAGAATGGAGAATACGAGCAACATGAACACCGCTGGCTGAAGCTTGGGATAAGGAATGGGTTACCCCGGACCCGTCACCCAAAGCATAGAGGCCTTTTACTTCAGTTTCCAAATTGCTGTCAACCTGAACCTTTGAATTATAAAATTTGACCTCGACCCCATAAAGTAAAGTGTCTTCGTTAGCCGTACCCGGAGCTATTTTATCGAGAGCATAAATCATCTCGATGATATTATCCAATTGTCTTTTAGGAATGACTAAGCTTAAATCACCGGGGGTAGCTTTAAAGGTAGGTCTTGTAAAACATTTTTCCATTCTTCTCTCATTGCTTCGCCTTCCTTTAACCAAATCCCCAAACCTTTGAAGCAATACTCCACCGCCCAACATGTTGCTAAGCCTTGCAATGGATTCTCCATATTCATTGCTATCCTTAAAAGGTTCGGTAAATTGGTTGGATACTAAGAGGGCAAAATTTGTGTTTTCAGTCCTGAGAGAAGGATCTGCATAGCTATGCCCATTTACAGTAATGATACCATTTGTGTTTTCTGCTACAACCTCTCCATAAGGGTTCATACAGAATGTCCGAACCATATCGTTATATTTCTCCGTTTTATAAACTATTTTCGCTTCATAAACCTTGCTGGTAATATGCTCAAAGATTTCAGCGGGCAATTCAACCCTTACGCCAATATCTACCCTGTTGCTTTCCGTCTCAATCCCTAATTTCTTACATATTTCAGAAATCCACTTAGAACCGGATCTCCCCGTTGCCAAAACTAACCTATCGCAACTATATTGCTCCTTTTCTGTATAAACAATAAAGCCATCGCCATTTTTTTCTACATCCATGACCTCTGTATCAAACTCCATTTGGATGGAATTTCTAACATATTGATAGATATTCCCTAATATCTCATAATTTCTGTCTGTCCCCAAATGCCTTACCTTGGCATCTAAAAGATGAAGATCATGACGCAATGCTTCAATTTTCAGGTTGGAATCTTTTGTCGTATAGAGCTTCGCATCAGCTCCACCCATGCTACAAAGGACCTTGTCCACATATTCCATCAATTCAATGGCTTTTCTAGATCCTACATATTTATATAAATCTCCCCCGAATTGATTGGTTATGTTGTATTTTCCGTCAGATAATGTTCCTGCTCCCCCATATCCATTCATGATATTACACGGACTGCAGGTTATACACTTCTCTATTTTTCTCCCATCAATAGGACAAATTCTTTTTTCAATGGAATGGCCCTTATCAAACATAAGTGTTTTGGCCTTGCTATCGAGTTTTGTCAATTCATAAGCCATGAATACACCACTGGCTCCCGTGCCAATGACTATATTATCATATTTCTCCATCTCTTTTTTCCCTTTCTCTGTAAAGTAATATTTTCCCTAATAATGGGGTTTTTACTCGAATAGCGCCTTCAGGACACATTTCCTGGCAACAATAACACCTAATACACTTTTTATAGTCGTATTGAGGTGGTTGCCGCTTCTTATCCTGTTTAGTAAAATTTAGCGCCTTTCCCTCTACAGGACATACATCCACACAAACCCCACATCCTATGCATTTTTCATTTTCTATGATTGGTTTTCTTAAGGCTATATGACGTGCCTTGGATGCAAAATTAAAATTTTCTGTAATCACAGGTTTTCTAAGAACATGAAAGTTCTTATTGATAAGACCTCTTATATCCTCCCCGAGAATATCAATGTCCTCATCACGCCATCTCCCGAGACCGTATTGTTCTCCGAAGGTAATTGTCGGAATAAATTCGGGGTTTAAATCAATTAGCCTGCAAAATACAGAATCAAGAGCAACAGGATCCTTAGACATCAATATGCAGTTCATAGGGATAGGGGTTCCTGACTTGGGACCATTCCCCTCCATAGCTATTATACCATCCATGATATAAAGCCGCGGCTTTAAATACAAATTCAAATCAACAAGCATTTTAGAAAAATCCAGTGCTGTGGAAAATTTAACATGGCCCGCCGGTTTATTAAAACCATAGATGCACCCATATTGGTTTTTAATAGCTCCAGTTATGCGCGTGAGTTGATGGGTTTTCATTTTACTGATGCTGATTATCGCATCTGCTTCTAAAACCCCACTGGCTATTTCAAATTGCTTCGTTATATTTCCTTTTTCATATGTAACCGTCTTTCCGTCTTTAAAATTACTTAGCTCGACCTTATATCTGTCAGCAACCTGTTTAATACCACACCGATGAGCAGTGCTCTCAGGTGACCCTATACCGGGCGAATCGCCATAGGTTATGTTCTTTGTATATTTACGAATACATTGAATAAGAGCCTCAAATACCGCAGGATGCGTTGTGACAGCTTGTGATGCATCCGAGGCTATCAAGAGATTTGGCTTTAACAATACGGTTTCTTCTTTCCCTATGATTGTTTCTATGCCACCCAAGGCCTCTATTCCATATTTTATTTTTTCTTGTATTTCTCTTACATCATATTGGCTGCATTGAAGTAAAACTACTGCAGACTTTTTTCCCAAAACATCACCACCACTTAGCAGAACCAGATGTCTACTTTTCTATTATACCCCTTTAAACACTTTTTTAAATATTAAAAAGAACCTTTGCAGTTTAATAAAAGGCTCTTCTCTTCTATCACTATACCCACCATGGATCTTTTTAATAGTCCTCTGGATGATTAATATAATAAGATAAGGTATGCAAACTATCACTTAAGTGGACATTTTCTAAAAATACGTTTTCTCCAACAACGATATCAATAGGCGCAAAATTCCATATTCCTTTTACATTGCCCTGGCATAATTTCGTTGCAACTGATTGAGCACTTTCCTTGTTGGTACAAATAATGCCTATGTCAACAGCATTGCTCTTTAAATAGTCTTCCATTATCTCCGCATCCAATACTTGCACATCATTGATTCTTAATCCAATCAACCTAGGGTTCACATCAAACATGGCATTGACTATAAAACCTGTTCTGTAAAAGTGTGTATAATTAGCTATAGCCTGACCTAGATTCCCCGAACCTACTATAATAACATTATAGCTTCTGTTTTTGCCAAGAATAATTTTGCTTATTTGTTCATAAAGCTCCTTGACGTTATATCCGTATCCTTGTTGTCCGAAACCACCGAAATTATTTAAGTCTTGACGAATTTGAGAAGCAGTGAATCCAATAGAAGCACTTAAGTCTTTAGATGATATCCTGAGTATTCCCTTGTTCAATAGTTCTTCAAGATAGCGTCTATATTTAGGAAGCCTTCTAATTACAGCATTGGAAATTCTTGTTGTAGACTTATTCGACATGGATATCTCTCCTCCGTTTTTGTTATAATTATAACACTTTAATGCCCCTATTACAATAAAATTTTTGTTGTATTAGGAACATTGTACCATTAATACTGTTAGAAATAGGAAGCTTTATGGAATATCTTTTAAAAACATATCCGTTCTGCTACAATAAAACTATTGAATTTAAACTTTTGTTTCTGGAATTAGAAAAATATTGGAAAGGTATTTCAAAATGATTGTTATTAGCTGTAGTAATTTGAATAAATCCTATGGAGTCCATACCATTTTAAGCAATATATCCTTTCATATTAATGAAGGTGAAAGAATAGGTCTTATTGGACCTAACGGTGCCGGTAAATCTACCTTGCTGAAAATAATATCTCAAGAAACTGGATATGATTCAGGGGAATTTTTCATCTCAAGCCAGGTAACATTAGGTTATCTTGAACAAATGGGAACTTTCTCCGAAGACAGCACTATTTACTCCGAATTGCTTTCCGTTTTTGATGATTTGATTCAAATGGAAAAGAGAATAAAAGACCTTGAGGATAAAATAACCGATTTATCAACCAAGGGGTTGGATGCAAGTAAATATCTCCGCGAATATTCTGATATAACGGAAGAATTTAAAGTGGGCAACGGTTTTGGCTACAAAAGTGAGTTGCGAGGTGTTCTTATGGGCCTTGGTTTTACTCCAGATTCCTTTGATCTGAAAATTTCCAGTTTAAGTGGAGGAGAAAAAACCCGCCTTCTTTTAGCTAAATTGTTGCTCCGAAAACCTACATTGCTACTCCTCGATGAACCCACGAACCATCTTGATATCGATGCCCTAAAATGGTTGGAACAATATATCAGGCTTTACAAAGGGACTATTCTCCTCATTTCACATGACCGCTATTTTTTGGATCAAACGGTTGACCATATCTTTGAAATAGACAACCATGCTCTGAAGGTATATAAAGGAAACTACAGTGCCTTTCTGAAGAAAAAAGAAGAGGCTTTCTCCATTGAACTCAAAAAATATGAAAAACAAGAGAAGGAAATAGCACGTCAAAAAGAAATGATTCGTGAATTCAAGCAAAGAGGTACCGAAAAGCTCGCAAAAAGAGCGGCCTCTCGAGAGAAGCGGCTTGATCACTTAAACCTTGTCCACAAGCCCTTTTCAAATTTTTCAAATATGCATTTGACATTCAGGGTCGGCAAAGCCAGTGGTAACGATATACTCCAAGTTGAGAATGCCTACAAATGTTATGATGAGAAGTTATTATTTGTCAATGTTAGCTTCAATATCCATCGTGGCGAGCGAATCTGTATCGTAGGTCCTAATGGGATTGGCAAAAGTACTCTCTTAAAAATGATACTTGACTATGGAAAATATGATGAAATAACTTTAGGTCATAACGTCCAAATCGGTTACTATGATCAGGAATTACAGCTTCTCGATGAACAAAACACTCTTATCGAAGAAATCCATCATGCCTATTCCTCCTATACCGAAACACAAATACGTACCTTTTTAGGGGCTTTCCTCTTTAAAAATGATGATGTTTTTAAACAGGTTTCTATGTTAAGTGGCGGGGAACGTTCTAGACTCTCTCTTTTAAAGCTTATGCTCTCCTCTTCTAATTTTCTTGTATTGGATGAGCCGACCAACCACTTGGATATTGAATCAAAAGAAATCTTTGAAGATGCTTTACTTCACTATGAAGGAACCTTGTTGATTGTATCTCATGATCGCTTTTTCCTTAATAAGATTCCTACTTGTATTATAGAATTAACCTCCGAAGGCACTAGGGAATATATAGGAAACTATGACTATTATATTGAAAAAAAGCAACAGCTTCTAGAAAAGCCGGACTCAAGCACTGAGAAGGGACTCACTAAAACAGAGAAAAAAGAAAAACAAAAGAAAGAGAAAACACTTCAGGCCGAGGCACGTCAAAAAAGAAAATATAGAGAGTCTTTGGAAATAGAAATAGCCGATTTAGAAAATATTATAGATAAGATTTCAGTTGATATGTGCAAAGAAGAAGTATATAATAACCATCAAAAGATGCAATCCCTTCACGATACAAGCAAGGAATATAAAAAATTATTACAAGAAAAATATGATGAATGGGAAGCTGCACTGCTAGAAGAAAGTGAATAAAATAGAACTTCATTCATATACGACACTCGATATTAATATATTTATTACAAAATAATAAAAACCTATAAATTCTTCTTGCAGTATGTAATCTTGTCCATTATAATGAGTTTTGAAATCTTTAAAATATCCGGCAATATCGCAGATGCCGGGTACGTCAATAGAAAATGATTATTTTATATAGGAGGATAAATTATTATGATATTTGAAAAAGTGAGAGACATTATCGCAGATCAATTAGGAGTTGATGAACCATCATCTATCACATCATCGACTTCATTAATGAAAGATCTTGAAGCTGATTCTCTTGATGCAGTAGAAATTATTATGGCTATTGAAGATGAATTTGATTTTGAAGTTCCTGATGAAGATGCCGAAAAATTTTCTACTGTTGGTGACATCGTAAAATATGTCGAAGAAAAAATAAATTAGTAGCTTCATTCTATAATATCTTTTAATAGTGTTGTTTATACGACAAAAAACATTATTAATCTCGGCAACCTTCAACTTAAACCTTTAAGTTAGGTTGCTTTATTTTTGTACTTTTTTATAAATACGAAAAATATATAAAAAAACACTATTCTATTTGTGAAATATGCCCTATAATAAATTTAATCTATTTTTAATATTATTAATAAAAAAAATAACTAATAGGAGTGTGAAAAATGTTTAAGAAAAGGTTATTCGTTTTTGCGCTAGTGATGATTATGATATTTTCATTAGCATTAACAGGCTGTACACAGGAAGAAGAACCCCCTGTAGATGAAGCAGGACCTATTAAGATTGGTCTTATTACTCCGAAAACTGGACAAGTAGCCCAATATGGACTAGCAGTAGATAAGGCTACTGCACTTGCTGTAGAAAAGATCAACCAAGACGGTGGCTTGCTTGGAAGAGAAGTAGTACTTATTTCTTATGACAGTAAGGGCGATGTTACTGAAAGTGTTTCTGCATTTAACAAACTATTAGACAGTGATAATATTGACTTTTTATTAGGTCCGGTTATCAGTTCTACTTCATTAGGTGTTGGTCCACTGGCTGATGCAGCAGGAATTCCAATGATTACGCCTACAGGTACAAATCTTGAAATCACTGTTGGAAAAGACTTTGTATTCAGAACTTGTTTCACAGACCCTTATCAAGGTGGTGTTGTAGGTAAGTTTGCTGCAACAAACTTAGAAGCTAAAACAGCTACTATCTTAACGAACACAGGATCCGACTATTCGGTGGGTTTAGCCGATGCCTTTAGGGAAGAGTTTGAGAAAAATGGCGGTACGGTAATCAACGAAGAAGGTTATACTGATTCTGATAAAGACTTCAAGGTCATCTTAACAAACGTCAAACAAAAAAATCCTGATGTCATTTTCGTACCAGACTATTATAATCAAGCAGGTCTGATTGCAGAACAAGCTAAAGAAGTTGGAATTGACTCTGTCTTTTTAGGTGGCGATGGATGGGATAGCATTCAAATAGATTATGCTGAAGTTACAGAAGGCTCCTATTTTGCCAACCATTATGCTACAGATGACCCTTCAGAGGTTGTACAAAACTTCCTAACAATTTATCAAGAAAAATACAATGAAGTTCCTAATTCCTTTGCTGCTTTAGGCTATGATGCTGCATTATCCGCTTTTGCTGCAATTGAAAATGCTGGAACAACAGATAAGGCTGCTGTTAGAGATGCTCTTGCGACTCTTGATATGCCACTTGTAACAGGAAATATTAAATTTGATGAAAATGGCGACACTATTAAGGGAGTATCCATTATCAAAATTGAAAATGGCGAACTTAAACTTGATTCTAAAGTTTCTATTGATTAATTAATGAATTAGCAGTAAAATATAAAAGATAACTAGTAAAAAGGGAGATAAAACTCCCTTTTTTTCTAAGTACGAATGAGGTATTTTTTTATGATGTTATTTATTCAACACATGATAAGCGGTTTAAATGTAGGAAGTATTTACGCCTTAATTGCACTGGGCTACACTATGGTATACGGAATTGTTAGGCTCATTAACTTTGCTCATGGTGATATTTTAATGATGGGAGCTTATTTTGCCTTTATTGGAATAGCGATTGTCCGACTTCCTTTTTGGATTGTTTTGATTATTTCTATGGCCTTATGCGCTATAGCAGGTATGTTAATCGATCGCATTGCCTATAGACCCTTGAGAGATGCACATAGACTTTCCGCTCTCATTACAGCTATTGGTATGAGCTTATTTTTAGAAAATCTATTCTTAATCCTCTTTGGAGCTGAACCCAAAAAAATGCCTATGATTATAAAATCTGTTCCTATTCAAATTTCCGGAATACAAATCACTTATATCACCGTCATTACATTAGCCTTGTCTATTGTCTGTATGGTTGCCCTTGACCAACTAGTCAACCGAACAAAAACGGGTAAAGCTATGCGCGCTGTATCTGAGGATAAAGATGCGTCTAAGCTTATGGGGATTAATGTGAATAAGACTATTGGTATTACCTTTGCGATCGGTTCAGCTTTAGGTGCTGTCGGAGGTATCTTATTTGTTATGGCTTATCCTCAGGTCAACCCCTACATGGGTATGATGCCGGGTCTTAAGGCTTTCGTTGCTGCAGTCCTTGGTGGAATTGGAATAATACCCGGCGCAATGCTTGGCGGCTATGTGTTAGGTATCGTAGAAAGCCTTACCAGGGCCTATATTTCCTCCAGGTGGGCTGACTTTATTGTTTTTAGTATTTTAATAATCGTTTTATTGGTGAAACCTACAGGCATTTTAGGTAAAAACGGTAGGGAGAAGGTGTAGGTTATGGACAAGAACAGTATCAGTAGATTAGGACACTTGGAAAACACAATTGGAATCTTTATTATATTCGGAATCATGATAGCCCTTATGAATGCAGGCATGATTAATCGGTATCATCAAGGAATCATTATTGTTATATTTATTAATATTATATTGGCTACAAGCCTGAATTTTATTACAGGCTGTTTAGGAGAACTTGCTCTTGGCCATGCAGGCTTTATGGCTATAGGAGCTTATACTGCTTCCTTTGTTACATTAAACATGAATTTAGGTCTTCCGGGCACCGTTCAATTGATTATATCCTTGCTTTTGGGTGGTTTATTAGCAGGAATATTCGGGATTATTATCGGTATACCCGTCTTAAGGCTGGAAGGCGATTATCTTGCAATCACAACACTTGGATTTGGAGAAATGATTAGGGTTGCGATATTTAATCTTGACTTTTTAGGTGGCGCAAGAGGTATTTTCGGAATACCCCGTCTGACAAATTTTAATGTCATCTTTTGGATTACTGTCATCATTATTTTTGTACTTTTTAGGATTATACGAAGCAGACATGGTCGAGCCATTTTAGCCATAAGAGAAAATGTTATTGCAGCAGAATCCGTAGGAATACCTACTGTCTTTTATAAAATATTTACTTTTGCTATTTCAGCATTTATTGCGGGAGTAGGTGGGGGCTTATTAGCTCATTATTTGACTATTATTGATCCTAAAACTTTCAACTTTGCTTATTCTATTGATATTCTCATCTTTGTTGTATTAGGCGGAATGGGAAGCTTTACCGGAGCTGTTATCGGAGCCATCATACTGACTATTATGCCGGAATTTTTACGTGTTGGCGGTATTCAAGAATATCGATTTTTAATAAAGGCAATTTTACTGATTATACTCATGATTTTTAGACCAAAAGGCATCCTTGGGAGAGCAGAATTTTCTCTTGTCCAAACCTTAGAATTTATTAAATGTAAGATCTTTAAAAATGCTAAAAAGCCAACATAATTATTGAGGTGAAGTTATGAATATATTAGAATTAAAAAATATTGGTATCTCCTTCGGGGGACTAAAAGCAGTTCATAATGTTAATTTTAAAATCGGCGAACATGAATTACTGGGATTAATTGGACCCAATGGAGCCGGTAAAACCACATTATTTAATTTATTAACAGGAATATACAGGCCCACTGAGGGCAGTATATTATTTGACGGTCAAAGTATTATTGGTCTTAAACCCAGCCAAATAGTAAAGTTGGGTGCTGCTCGTACCTTTCAAAATATAAGATTATTTAAAGGTCTGACTGTACTGGAAAATGTAAAGACAGCTTTTTTTCATAGAATGTCCTATAATACCTTTTCTGCTATTATCCGGACAAAGAAGTTTCGTGAAGAGGAAATAGCTATTGAAGAAAAAGCTATTGCACTCTTAAAAATCTTTAGAATGGAGTCTATGATTCATCAAGATGCTGATAATTTGCCCTATGGAATGCAAAGGAAGCTTGAGATAGCTAGGGCACTGGCTACGAATCCAAAGCTTTTGCTTTTGGATGAGCCCGCTGCAGGCATGAATCCTCAGGAAACAAAGGAACTCATGGAAACTATTCTCATGGTTAAAGATCATTTTAACATAGCTATCTTACTGATTGAACATGATATGAATCTTGTCATGGGCATATGTGAACGCATCGTTGTTGTTGATTATGGTCAGGTTATTGCTACAGGAACACCTGAAGAAATTAAGACTAATAAAAGAGTAATTGGCGCCTATTTAGGCGAATAGAGGTGAATCCATGCTGAAAGTTGAAAATTTACATGTACATTATGGCGCTATCCATGCATTGAAAGGGATTTCTTTTGAGGTTAAAAAGGGTGAAATCGTTACTTTAATTGGCTCAAATGGGGCCGGAAAAACGACTACATTACACACTATTGCAGGTCTTTTAAAGCCCACAAGCGGTAGCATTATTTTGAAGGAGCAAGATTTAACAAAAATCGAAGCTCATAAACTAGTAAGTTTAGGAATGGCTCAGGTTCCTGAAGGGAGAAGAATTTTTTCCAGAATGACAGTCTATGAAAATCTGGAAATCGGAGCTTTCCATCGAAATGATAAAGAGGCTGTTAAAAAAGAGCTCCATGAGGTGCTGGCCCGATTCCCCAGATTGCAAGAAAGAAAAAGACAATTGGCCGGTACGATGAGTGGCGGAGAACAACAAATGTTAGCCATCGCCAGAGCCTTGATGGCAAAACCTGATATCTTGCTCATGGATGAGCCCTCTATGGGATTGGCCCCTATCCTTGTAAAAGAAATTTTTAATATTATTCAAGAGATTAATAAAAATGGTACAACTATCTTATTAGTTGAGCAAAATGCCATGGCTGCTTTAGGAATAGCCAATAGGGCTTATGTCCTAGAAACAGGAAAAGTCATCCTGGAGGGAAATGCTAAGACTTTACTGGGTAATGATGAAATAAGAAAAGCTTATTTGGGGTAAAATACCCTTACCTCCTTCATTTAAAAAACTAAAAGCTTCTACTGTGATATGTAGAAGCTTTTCTTTATATCCTTCTATTTTTTATGCCTATTCGATTCTCATTTTACAACATGCACTGCTTTTTTTATCATGGACTTTTGAACATGACTAATTCCCCCTGAAAGGGATATTTTTTTAAATAATTCCTCTTTATGTTCCTGATTCCACCAAGCTCCTGCTAACACCGTAACACCTGTATTTTTAAAGGCCTCCGGATACATAGGCGTTGATGATCCCACCATGACGATTTCCCTTGCATGAGAACACATTTTTAAAAGCCCGTCGATTGTATTGTTAATGACCGTTGTACCACTTAATAGAACAATATCACACTCCGGCAAAAGTTTTGACTGCTCTTCCATCTTATAAACTTGGTTTGAATTATCATCTTTGTCAGAGATTGCTTTATCAAATATAATTAATTTCTTTACCTTTTTAGCTAATCTTTCTGCAACAGGCGCTATTAAACCTATCATGCCCACAATATCGCTAGGTAAAAAATCAATACCAAAAAATAATTCATGATTTTCTATATCTATCAGCTTTTGTTGCCTTGATGCTGCATTCAAAATTGCCAGGCCTACACCTTTCTCTGCGTCGTTTTTTCCCTCTTTGACTAAGATAGCCCCATCAAGAGCCTTCATTCCAATAAGCTCTTGGGCAAAGCCAAAGGTAGAACACCCGGATGGCAAGTCTTCTCTTAGCATATAGGATAACCCTACATTTCCATTATCCAGCTCTATTCCAATTAAAGACAATCCAATCACTGCATCCGTTATTGTTCTATTTTCCAAATAGGGTCTTGCTGTATCCAGTACATTATCAATAATCATTTTATACCTGCTTTCTTTAAAAGGATTTATAGATTGGGGGCTACACATACAACCCGATTAACTTCC
Organism: uncultured Eubacteriales bacterium; assembly: GCA_964429195.1. Taxonomy (GTDB): domain Bacteria; phylum Bacillota; class Clostridia; order Peptostreptococcales; family JAAYPU01; genus JBBAFM01. The sequence goes on from CAYSBC010000013.1 coordinate 17,572, forward strand.
TCATCCCGGAGTAGATGGAGTGGAATACCGTATATTAAATGCAATAAATCCTCATTTAATATTTGATTACACTCTCCAAAATGAAAATCCCCATTTCTGTCAAAAGCCGCTACCTTCCCTTGGAGTAATAAGGCATGGTCCGGATTATGAGTTGTTAAGATAATACCATAACCTTTGTTCACCATTTTCTTAATGAGCCTCAATACTTTTATTTGATTACCATAGTCTAAATGGGATGTGGGTTCATCCATTAAAATAATTTTTGCCTGCTGGGTAATGGCACGAGCTATGGATACCAGTTGGAGCTCTCCTCCACTTAACTTTGTATAGGGCTTATGGATAAGATGAGTAATTTCCATCTGTTCAATTGCATCCTTAGCCAATGCATAGTGTTTTTCCTTAGGTCTTTCAAAAACACCTAATCGGGGTGCACATCCTGTAACAACATATTCCAAAACACTATAATCAAACGAGGGTATAATACTCTGAGGAACAAAGCTAATAGCTTGGGCAACCTCCTGATAAGACATAGACATCATATCCTTACCCTCAATCCATATTTCCCCTGAAGTGGGCGTTATAAGCTTCATTATGCAATTTAAAAGAGTTGTTTTTCCTATTCCATTAGGTCCAATAATCGATATAATCTCTCCTGCATGCATGGAAAATGAGACATTCCTGAATACATCCTTTTTCCCATTATAGGAATAGCTTAATTTACTTATGTCTATTTTCATCCATCCCTCTCCTCTTATAAAATATTGGCTTTCTGTTTGAATAATAAATAACCATAGATGGGAGCACCAATAAGTCCGGTTAAAATGGACAAGGGTATTTCTACAGATGTTAAGGCACGTGCTGCTGTATCGATGACAAGCATAAAGAGACTTCCCATAAGCAGTGTTATGGGTAAAAGCTTCGTATGATCTGTACCAACAGTCAACCTTCCCAAATGAGGAATAATGAGGCCAATCCAACCAATCGTTCCACTGATAGAAACAGCACTGGCTGTAAGAAGACTTGCACAAATAATAACAATACCTCGTATTCTTTTGATATTGATACCAAGGGTTTTGGATTCTATTTCTCCAAAGGATAAAATATTGATCCTCCAAGAAAGAAGAATAAGCGCAATTGAACAAAGAATAAAAACAGGGCTTATGGATATTAACTCATTTTTTGAAATATTCGACATGCTACCCATTTGCCAAAATACTATTGAAGAAAGTTCCGTCTGCTCTTCAGCTATAAATTTCATAATGCCAAGCAAGGAACAAAGAAATCCTCCTACAATGATACCTGATAAAACAAGCATCATATTTGAATTGTTTTTAAATGCTTTTGGAATTCGGGTTGTAATCCATACCGCTAGCAAACCACCTGAAAAAGCGAGCATCTGTCTTTCCAACATTCCGTATCCTAAAAGGATGGAAGCCGCAGCTCCTACCGATGCTCCTGCAGATACTCCTAACAAGTCAGGAGATACTAAAGGATTTCGAAAGACACCCTGATAAACTGCTCCTGATAATGAAAGCATCGCGCCTACAAGAATGGATGCAGTTATTCTAGGCAAGCGAATGTGGAAGATAATCGTTTCCATGACTGAATTGTCTTGTGGTTTCCCTATCAGCTTATTCCATACTACACCCACTACATCCATTGGATTATTGCTATAACGCCCATTGCTTAGCGAAAAAAAGAAAAAGGCTATTAAAAGTATAGACAACAAAATAAAGTGTTGTCTATATGCATTATTTTTCATAAAAATCCTTCCCAAGAGACATTCTGCCCTAGTCGCTTTGAAAAGGGCAGAAGGAATAATTTAATCTACACCTAGTTGCTCAGCAGTAAATGTTCTTCCATAAACAAGGTTATAAAATTCATCAGCATCTCCCATCATATCTTCAAACGTATAAAGATCCGGATGCAAACTATATGTAGCCCAAGAGATTCCAAGAGCTAAAGCTGCAGTTGGTTGATCCCAAGGTTCCAATGTTGATGGAAAACGATAAACTTTTTTATTTTTTACAGCATCAATGCTACTCCAAGCCGGATTATTCAACAAATCTTCTGCTGTATAGTCTGTATAAGAAGGGAACCATATCACATCCGGATTCCAGGCAATAATCTGCTCGATATTCACTTCTATAAAATCTCCCTCTCCATCAACATCCGAAACTGCATTTGTGCCTCCTGCAGTTTCTATTAATTGGGTTTGAATCATAGCAGCAGGGGCAACGGATAATGGGGAGCTTCCACCTAAGAATAATACAGACGGTTTATCGGCGGCCTTTGAAGAAATCTCCTGAGCCTTTGTAATTTTGCTATCTAAAAATGCATTAATGGCACTCGCCCTTTCATCCTCACCTAAGGCTTGTCCAATCATTGCAAGAGATGCCTTGACAGTGTCAAAGCTCTCTCTATTAGGAAGGGCTATAAGAGCATTGACACCAACCTCACTAAACTTATCCGCTTGGTCTTTAAATCTTTCAGGCAGGACGGCTAAATCAGCTCCCGTTGCTATGACTGATTCATAATTGATATTGCCCGCTTTTCCAATTTGAACAAGATCATCATAATTTTTAATAACTTCACTGTATAAACCCCTAGACATTTCTTTGTTTCCAAAACCTGCAATATACTTTTCTCCTCCACCTAATACAACGACAGCATTCAATGAAGGATTGTGAGTTCCAACTACTTTTGTAGCAATTTGAGGGAGAGTAATTTCTCTTCCTGTCACATCAGTGATTTTGATTTCCGTTGTTCCGGTTACCTCCTCTGACTCTGGCTCTGTTGAACAAGCAACAAATGCAAAGATGAGTAGTAAGGATAACATAAGAGCAATAACTTTCTTCATTACATCCACTCCTTTTTTGGTTAATAAACAGATTTTGATTTTGTACCCTCCCCCAAAAAAAATAGTAACGTTTCCGTTACCATGGATAGAATCTAATACAGCAAAAAAAGCTGCACACATCCTTTCCAAACACGGGTGGCATAATCATTTCTAATTATACCAATAGGCTGCTATTTCATAAGCATAGCTGTTAGAAATAGCAGCTCGGATGGTACTTCTAATATTATTTCAATATTATCACCAGCATCTTTTTTTGTCAATTAAAGTCATCTTACCTTATTATTTCTAAAATTAAAAAACTTGAGGCAGCTTGCACTCACCTCAAGGAAAATATATTTTTTAATTTTATTGAGCTTCTAGCTTAAGATTGGGATAGGCATCCAGTGAAAGATCATGACTCTTGCCTTCTATATAATCATAATAAGCACGGCATCCTATCATCGCTGCGTTGTCTGTACACAAATCAATAGGAGGATAATAAACTTTCATACCTTCCTCCTCGGCTCTCCTTTTCAGGGTTTCCCGAATCAAGCTATTGGCCGCTACTCCACCTGCTACCACGATGATTTCTCTTTTCGCCTTTTGAGCCGCATGAATGGTCTTTTGAACGATAACGTCTACGACAGCCTTTTGAAAGCTTGCCGCTATATCCTCTATACAAATAGGGATATTCTTTTGTTTTTGACTGTTGACATAATTAAGTACGGCTGTTTTTATACCACTAAAGCTGAAATCAAGGCTTCCCTTTTCCAGAGATACCCTTGGAAAGGCGATAGCATCTCCCTTACCTTTCTTTGCGATTTCATCTATCTTAGGTCCTCCCGGATACCCTAGCCCTAATACTCTCGCTACCTTGTCATAGGCCTCGCCTACAGCATCATCACGAGTTTTCCCCAAAACATCATATTTCTGATAGTCGAGCACATCGATGATGTGTGTATGTCCACCTGATAAAATTAAGCCTAAAAAGGGAGGTTTAAGCTCTTTATGGGCAATATAATTAGCACATATATGTCCCTCTATGTGATGAACACCTATCAAAGGTATATGAAGTGCATAGGATAACGCCTTAGCCGTTGATAGACCTACTAAAAGAGCTCCTACCAATCCGGGCCCATAGGTTACAGCTATAGCATCGAGATCGTGAAACTCCAACTCGGCTTCTTTTAGAGCTTCATCGATTACATGATTGATATTATCCAAGTGGTGTCTTGAGGCTATCTCAGGAACCACACCTCCGAATTCCTCATGTATTTTAATTTGAGTCGCTATAATATTGGATAATATATCTCTGCCATTTTTTGAAATGGATACTGCCGTTTCATCGCAGCTGCTTTCTATGGCCAGTATAATGACTTCTTCTTTATTTTTCATTTGTATTCATCGCGCCGCCTGTCTTTCTATTTTATTTCCAATTCATATTGAATAATATCCCATTTGATCGGTTTAACTGACATCTGTAATCCGTTGTAAAGTTCCTACAATTTTCACAGGATTTATATGTTTCCATGTTGAAATAATTTGTATCCCCATTCTTAACAAATCCTTTGCAATTTGAAGCAACAATAGCCATCTCATCATTATAATTGTAATCATCATGTTCCATAGAATCACCTCAACTATTTTTTTTACAAAAGAATAGAAAATATTTATTATTATTCATTATTCCTATTCTTTAGGGAACTATGCTAATGTAATTGAAAATGCTTCATTTATTTTTCCACATAATCAGTGCATCTTCATTATTATTATAATATTTCTTTCGAATTCCGGCTTCTTTAAATCCAAACTTTTTGTATAAGTTTTGGGCAATAAGATTGGATTGCCTCACTTCTAAGGTAATACTGTTTATATTGGATTGGTCGAGCACATCCATAAACTTTGTCATCAGTTTGTTCGCAACTCCTAGGCCTTGATAAGATGGATCGATAGCAATGTTAGTAATGTTGCCTTCACCCTCTATGAGCCATACACCCATATAGCCAATGACCTGACCGTCTTTTTCCGCTACCCAGTACTTTGCTAAGGCGTTTTTCTCAAATTCATAAAGGAGGGACTCCTTTGACCAAGGACTAGAAAAGCACAACTTTTCAATTCGATAGATTCCTTCAACATCGTCCCTGATCATCTCACGAATATTGAACTCTTTTATATCATTTGGATTCTCTCTTGTCATGGCCTGTAACCTTTGTTTTTCTGACTTTTTTGTTTATTCTCTGAATTTCTTTCGGCCTCAGACTTCCTCATATAATTAGGTTTTATATTCTTATAATCCTGCGTTTTACCTTCTTGCATCATTTCATAGCCTAATTGGGCTATGGAAGAAGCTCTTTGAGTGCAATTGAATGGGGATGCAAATCTTGCTCTAGAGCCTAGGTGCTTTAGGATATATTCACTGTAAGGTTTGACTCCATCCCCAAGAAAAATAATCTTCTCATGGGTTGTTTTTAATTGAATTTCTTCTATTAATTCATCGATGGCCATAGCCTTACCAGTGACACACTCCATCAATTTTCCATCTTCCCATCGATAGGCTCCGCCATAAACCTGATTTCTTCTTGCGTCTAAAATGGGAACAATAATTCCTTCGCCATCTCTATAATTATAAGCCAGTGCTTTCAAAGTTGGAACACCTACCATAGGTATATTTTTAACTTGTGCCAAAGCCTTAGCAGCTGAAAACCCAATCCGTATACCCGTAAAAGAACCGGGCCCTTCAGAAATAGCTATCCCCTGAACCTCATCGAATTGGATTTCACATTTTTCCAGCAAGCTATGAATCATAGGCATTAATTTCTCCAAATGACTCAGCTTTGTATTCACAATATATTCACCCATTAACTTCTCACTATCCAGCAAGGCTACAGATACTGCAGATGATGTCGTTTCAATACCTAAAATTATCATAAAATTTATATTTCTATCCCTTCTATATGGATTATTCTCTCTTGGTCAGCCTGTCCTCTTTGAATCATTATCATAATTCTATCTTCGGGTATGTATTCCTCAATTTTATCTGCCCATTCAATCAAGCAGATCCCCTCTCCAAAGAGATATTCTTCAAGCCCAATTTCAAACATCTCATCCGGATGATTGATCCTATAGACGTCGAAGTGATATAAGGGTAATTCCTTGCCCATGTATTCATGTATAATCGTAAAAGTGGGACTTGTCACCTCTTCATCAACACCCAATGCTTTTGCAATGGATTGGGACAAAAGAGTTTTCCCTGATCCTAAATCCCCTACTAGGCAGACTATATCCCCTTTTTTTAGGTTTTTTCCTAATTTCATCCCTAATTCTCTTGTATCTTCTTCATTATGACTGATTACCTTTTGCAATAAATCTCCTCTTTCCCTCGACAAAATATACTCCACTATCCGCACTTTTAACGGTGAATAATTGGAGATAATTTTTTATAAATTAACATCGTTACTATCGAAATAATAATCCCTTTCAAGAGATTAAAAGGTATTATGCCATAAAATATAAGCGTTTTAAGATCAACAATCAGTGGATTAGCTGCTGCACTCATCTCCAAAATAGCTTCCATAGGCCATATTTTGGCGTAGAATGGTATCATCACATAATAATTGACGATACCCCCAATAATTGCCATGGACATTGTTCCAACAATCATACCGATAATAGCATATTTTTTTTGCTTATGTCTTTTATAAATAAATGCCGCAGGGATTATCCATGCACAACCGATAACAAAGTTCGCTAACTCCCCTACACCACCGGTGGTTGTGCTTGTAATCCAATGTAAGATATTCTTCACAAGCTCAATCATGATGCCCGCAGTGGGTCCAAGGGCAAAAGCCCCTAAAATTGCAGGTATATCACTGAAATCTATCTTTAAAAAAGCAGGGAACATGATAACCGGCATTTCAAGCACCATCAAAACATAAGCTATAACAGATAAAATTGACACCTTTGTTATCATTTTGGTCTTTTTTGAAACATTTCTTTTTGCTTCCATAATATTGTAATTTCCTCCTTAGAAAAAGCTCTTGATTTGTCTGGGTATATTTTTTGCCAAAAAATTTATGCTAATTCTAAGGCAGTAGAAATAAAAACCTGAGAAAAATCCTCAGGTTTAATTGTACCATAATCCTTTGTATATTCAATCCTAATTTTATGCTCTATCGATAGTGTTCATGCTATGATCTCCATGAAATTTAACCTTCTGTCTCATTGGCTAATTCAAGAATGGCATCTGTATATATCCTGAAAAGAGTCATAAGATGTTCTATCTCAATGTATTCATTTTTTTGGTGCTCAACGCTTGGACCATCGACTAATCGCGGTCCAAAGGCTACTGCATTTTCAATAGCTCTGGCATAGGTTCCTCCTCCTATGACCTTGGGTTTGCTTTCATAATCCTGGGTATGCTTTTGATATACTTTCATAAGTGCTTTAATGACCGGGTGATCTGATTCTAAATATATTGGACCTTGATAATGTTTTTTAATGATACCAAAGGAATGCTCATCAATGACAGACCTTATCCCTGCGTAAATGTCTTCCATATCGGTGTGAAGTGGCGCCCTGATATTGACTGTCATGCCTATGGTCTTCTCATCAACTTTAATCTGACCTAGGTTAAAGATGAGTTCTCCTGAGATATCATCTTTAAAATAGCAGCCAATCCTTTCCCCATGAATATCCATTCCTATTTTATCGTTATAGAATTTTATAAAATCCTGGATAGAATCGTTGTCAAAGGTCAGCTTTCCAAGGAACTGAATCATAATAGAAATAGCATTAATCCCCTTTTCCGGTGTTGACCCATGGGCTGAAACCCCAGCTGCACTGATTTGTATGCCTTTACCCTGCATCTTATATTTTATAGAGTAGTCCCTTTCTTTATTAAATTGTTCAATAGCGTCCATAATAGGCCTATAATCCTTAGCAATCAGAACAGCTTTACAAAAATCTGGAACCATATTAGGTGCATTACCGCCCTCTATGCTCTTAAGCTTTATACCTGTTTCTGTAGAAAGACCTATTTTTTTGACTAAATCAAAGATGAGGATACCCTTTTCACCCTGTATCACAGGGAATTCTCCATCCGGCACAAAAGCCATATGGGGCATTTCTTCTTTTTGGATATAATAATTAATGCCGCCCCATTCAGCTGTTTCCTCATTTGTTCCTAAAATAAGTCTTACTCGTCTATGAAGCTTAATTCCTGCATCGACTATCGTTTTTAATGCATATAAAGAAACTATGGCAGGTCCCTTGTTATCAACAGCCCCTCTTCCAAAAAGTTTCCCATCTATGATTTCACCACCAAAGGGATCCATATCCCATCCTGATCCTTCGGCTACAATATCTAGATGAACAAGCACACCAACAATTTCTTCTCCTTCGCCAATTTCAATATGTCCTGCATAGTTGTCTATATTTTTTGTGGTTAAACCCAGTTCCTTTCCTTTGTCCAACATGTACATCAAGGCTTCATGTACACCATCACCAAAAGGCCTTCCCTCTTTCCTCTCACCATCAACACTTCTAATCTTGATTAGCCCCTGCAAATCCTTAATTATTCTATCCTTGTATTTTTCTGCATGATCCAATTGACTCACTTTTTACACCTCACCTAATCTATATATTCACTTCCTATTATCTCAATCGTGTTGCTATAGGAATTGTTTGCCCTCCAAAATTCTTCTTGATTCAGTTCTAATTCTTCACTTATCGGTAATGGAAGAATGCTGTATTGATACCCTGCAGGCGTATAATATCTATTAACCCAAGTAGGTATAGCCTTGACCTCTTGAATCCTTCCTACACCCGTTTCCAATTCTAATGTATAGACGACTTTACCGATTATGCCATCTTCAGTGTGTCTGTCCTCTGTAAGCTCGAATCTTTGATTGGATATGAAATTCCCTAGAGAGTAAAAAACAACGGTTTCTTCATTCTTGCTGTTGGTTATTATCTCAATAGGTTGAACCACATGGGGATGGGAGCCAAATATAATATCCACTCCTTCTTCAGCTAAGTAAGAGGCTATCTGCTCTTGGTATCGATTCTGTTTCTTATGATATTCATTACCCCAGTGGATATAAAATATGATTAAATCAACATCCGACTCTTCCATGGCCGCAATGATTTGTTTCATGTCTTCAAAACCCTCTTCTAACTTTCCATAATGAAAGATATTGATATTATCCTCTAATTCTTTAGGAATTATAATACCGTTAATCGTTTTTTTATTATTATATTCTTCTGTTTCATAGGTAAAAGAAGCAAGTCCAATTTTTACCCCTGATTTCTGAATGATTCTATAATTCCTTTCATCATCAAAATGGGTACCCAAAGCGGGTAACCTTCTGTACCTTAATAATTCAAGGGTTCTCAAAAACCCTTCTTTGCCGGTATCCATACTATGATTGTTGGCAGTCACCCCTATGTTAAATCCACTGTATAAGAGTGCATCGACCAAAGTATCCGGCGTATTGAATCTTGGATAACTTGAATACCCTTTTTTTTCACCTGCAAAAGTTGTTTCAATGTTGCATAAAGCAATATCAGCGCTCTTGATAATATCCCGGACATGCCTATAATTATCCTTAAAATCATAAGAGTCCGTTGCTTTATGATAATGAGCACTCAGCTGTGGTCCATGAGTCATAATATCTCCTACCGCTAGGATATCAAGAACAACCTCCTCATTTTCAACTTGAATAGCCCCATTGTCTTCAATGTTTTGTTCATTAAGCATTTCCTTTTGGCAGGCTGTCCCAATGAATAGCATCGTTGCAATTCCATATGTTAGCAATAATAATGACTTCTTTAGTCTATCTTTCATATTTTTTCTCCAATGTATAATAATAATCAGCAGGTATATACCTGCTGATTATTATTATACTATATGCCTACAACTTCCTTCACCTCAGGAAACTTTTCCTTTAAAATTTTTTCTATAACTGTCTTGAGTGTCATTTGTGCTCCGGGGCAACCATTGCATGCACCTTGCAGCATGACTTTTACTATACCCTCCGTATAATCAACAAATTGCACATCGCCGCCATCTCTTTGCAAAAATGGTCTTATTTCGTCTATGACAGCCTTTATCTTTTCTTCCATAGATATTCTCCTCTACATCTTTTAGTATAATAAACCTTTACATAGTATTAATATACCAAAATTACAGGAACATAAACAGTATTTTATTGAAATTCTTTTTATAATATCATTTTATTTCCTCTAATTTTTCTTTTTCAAGATGCCTTTTTATTTTTCGGGTCGTTGTTTTTATAAATTCATCCTGTTTTATATTTATTTTTCTTATTTTTTTATGATAAGCCAATTGGCTATTGATGAGGTCCACTTCCTTTTGAATTAATGCGAAAACCTCGTCTTCTCCATAATCATTCCCAAATTCTTCTTCAATTTCTTCATAATTGGGTCTTATGCTGGCATAGATATGGGTTTCTCCGGTTTCATCATTGAGCTTTCCCCACACCATACTCTCTTCAATGTACTTACTTCGGCCTAGATAAAATTCCACTTCCTCAGGGTAAATGTTCTTGCCGTTTTTCGCAATGATAACGTTTTTCTTTCTTCCTGTAATATAAACATAGTTGTTACTATCTAAATAGCCCAAATCGCCTGTATAGTACCATCCATCCTTGATGCTTTCCTCAGTAGCTTCCTTGTTATTATAATAACCTAGCATGATACTATCACTCTTTGTTATAATTTCACCTATACCCTCTTCATTTGGATTAACAATCATAACCTGTGCTCCAGGTATGATCTGACCTGCAGACCTTGCAATAGGTCTTATATCAGGATTGACAGCCACTATAGGGGAGCTTTCTGTAAGCCCGTAGCCCTGGAAGGTCAAAATACCCAAGTCAATCAAGCCCAGCATGACTTCCGGGTCTACAGCAGAGCCGCCGATAATAAACATACGGATATTGCCGCCAAAAGTCTGATGAATCTTCTTGAATAATTTTTTCGATAAATCTATCCCAATCTTTTTAGAACTGTTATTTAATTTTATAGCCTTTCTTACTTTCTTTTCTAGCCCTTCCTTCTCAATCTTTTTCCATATTTTCTTATACATTTGTTCGATAACTAAAGGTACTGTTAAAAGAACAGTGGGCTTGGCTTCTTCCATATTTTTAAGAATATATTTTAGTCCCTCACAGTAAGCAATAGTGGCCCCCTTATAAAGAGGTAATAAAAAACCGCATGTACATTCATATGTATGATGTATTGGTAGAATTGAAAAAAAGATATCCGATGAATCGATATAAACCATCGTAGCCATGGCCATCAGATTGCTGACGATATTTCTATGAGACAGCATGACACCTTTTGCGGTACTGGTTGTTCCCGACGTATAAAGAAGCATATTCATCACTTCAGTATCAATTGGGAGCTCTTGGAAACCTTTGTAGCCTTCATCTATCATTTGATTGCCTTGGCCTATGAGTTTTGAAAAAGCCATATGATTATTTTCATGCTGGATTCCGTCCATATTGATGAAATTTTTTATAGATGTCCACATGCCTGAAGATTGAAAGATATTTTCAAACTTTCCAGAATAGATGATTGTTTCTACACCTGCCATTTGAACAAGATTCTGAATTTCCTCTGCCGGTAATTCCTTATCAAGGGGTACAACAACACCTAAACCACAGACAACTGCCATATAAGCAACAGCCCACTCATAACGATTTTCTCCAATAACGGCAATCTTTTGATCTTTAAAGCCATGAGCCAACATGGCTGTTCCCAAAGCCTCTACATCCTTTAAAAACTGCTGAAAGCTTATACCTCGATAGGGAGCACCCGGTTTATCCTTTACCATAAAAGCATTTTTATTGCTGTACATGATAGCACTAGTATAGAGCATATCTCTTAAATCCACGATTTTTCTTGTCTCATAAAGCGGCTTCGTGTTCATCATTATACTTCCTTCCTCATCGAATTTAGTTCTATTCTACATTTATGCCATATCTTTTAATCTTCTTGGTTGTTGTTTTTTCAAATTCACTCACGATTTCTATTCTTTTAATTCTCTTATAGGGCGCCGCATTGTTATTAACGGAGTCTATGTACTTTTCAATCCGGCTGCGTACCTCATCCACCGTCAAATCACTTTCCATTTCATCCAAATATTCCTGATCAATAACAATTTTACAAGCAACGACGATATCCGAGCTTTTTGCATCTTCCTTTCCATAGATAAGGCTTTCCTTGATGTAATCGCTTTTTTGAAGTTGAAGTTCAATTTCCTCTGGGTAGATATTCTTACCATTTTTAGTGACAATAACATTCTTTTTGCGTCCTGTAATAAAAAGAAAACTATCTTCATCTATATAACCATAATCACCTGTTCTCAGCCATCCGTCAAGAAATACTTGCTTTGTTTCTTCTTCATTTTCAAAATAGCCTTTCATAACAGACTTACTCTTGCACAATATCTCCCCTATCCCCTCTTCGTTGGGTTCAAATATTCTTATCTCTGTTCCCGGTAATGCTAACCCCGCTGAACCATGTTTTGAGTAATGGTCCTTGTTGACTGTAATAATTGGAGAACATTCCGTCATGCCATAGCCTTGAATCATTCGAATGCCTAAATCATTAAAACATTCCACAATTTCAGGGTTTATAGCTGCAGCCCCTGAGATCAATAACCGAACGTGCCCTCCTAAGGCCTCATGAACTGCTTTGAATGATTTTTTGCTTATATCGATACCGATTCTTTTTAATTTCTTTGCAGCGAAAATTCCTTTTCTTAATTTCTTCGCTTTACCTTCTTTTTCCACCTTACGCCAAATCTTCCGGTACATGGATTCGTATAAGAGCGGAACACCTACCATGACCGTTATCTTCGCTTCTTGCATATTTTTTACGATATATTTAAGTCCTTCACAAAAAACAATACATGCTCCCTTATATAGTGGAATGAGTATTCCACAGGAGCATTCATAAGTATGATGGATTGGCAACACAGATAATGCTCTGTCTTCCGAAGTTATATCCACATATTGGGAAGTGTTCATGATGTTTTCACAAATGTTTTTGTGGGACAACATAACACCTTTTGAATTTCCCATCGTTCCTGATGTGAAAAGTATTATTCTTGTTTCCTCATTATCAATGGCCCTATCCAAGTAAGACCTATCTTGATTTCGAATGAGCTTATATCCTTCTTCCAGTAACTTTTTTAAGGAGTAATTATTGCCCTCATGTGCATCTGAATCCATGTTAATAACATACTCGATGGATTTCACATTGGATTTGACATTATCTATAGTATTTCTAATTTTGTCCGAATAGATAATGACACTGGCATGGGATGTGTTGATGAAATTCTCAATATCCTGCTGCGGCAGTTCTCGATCTAAGGGTACAACGACCCCAACACCGTTGACAACAGCTAAGTAGGATAATATCCACTCATATCTGTTTTCGCCTATAATAACGATGTTTTTATCTTTTAAATTTTTATTCAATAAAACCGTCCCCAGTGCATTCATATCATCCCTGAGCTTTTGATAGGTAATAGGTAAAAATTGTCCGGCGGGTTTATCCTTTCTTAAAAAAACATTGTTTTCACCATAAAGTCCGGCACTTGAGTCGACAAGATCTTTTAAATTCTCAATTTGTCTTATGGGATAAAGCGTATTTTTGTTCTTATTTAAATTTATTTTCATAAATCTATCCTCTCAAATTATTCGCTGTTTTCCACATATCATCAGCAGCCTCAATACTTTTCGAGTTCATTTGATATGCCCTTTGGGTAATAATTAATTCAACTATTTCTTCGCCTAGGTCCACATTTGAATTCTCTTTATACCCTTGTCTTATATTACCAAAAGACCTTTCTCGTCCGGTAGATTGAGTAATGGCCATGGAATCGGGGTTTCCATAATAACCCTTTCCAACGCTTAATAGCCTTTGCTCATTTTCAGGTTTAAAGAGTGTAAGCTGACCTACTTTCGCACCTCCTTCCTTGATAAATATGCCACCACTTTCACTGACTTCTAAATCTTCATTGCTGTATCGAGATAAGTTCCTCTGTTCAGTCATTATTATCTTCAACCCATTCTGATCAACCAGATTACCATTTCCACTGATACTCACCCTTATATTGCGAGTTAAGAGTGTTTGATTGTTACTATCCTCTACACCAAAGTATCCCATTCCATCAATAGCTAATTGTAATCTGTCATTGGTCTGGATTAATGCACCTTGTTGAAAGTCTCTATATTCCGAGCTTGTTTTTGCTCCACTACTCATAATTCTTTTTTCACTATTTAAGTCTTCTGATAAAGGTGTGCCTAAATGACCTGCTTCTGTTCTAACTAATTCTATAAATGATTTATTAATTCTCTTATAACCCTCTGTATTTACATTTGCAATATTATTGGACAGAATATCTGTCTTTTCCTGAAAAGATTGCATTCCACTTTTCCCAATATTTAAAATATCCCTCATTTTTTTTACCCCCTAGGTCTATTGAAATATACGAACAGATTAAACTCTCCCAACTTGATTCACGGACTTTTCCAGTACTCTATCTAAAGATTGTATTATCCTCTGATTCGATTCATAGGTTCGGGATATCTCAATCATTTTCACCATTTCCTCTAGCGGATTTACATTGGATTTTTCTAAATGCTTTTGCAAAATTTTTGTATTGTTTACATCCACTTCTATTCCATTTTCAATGCTGTAGACGCTCTGGCCTAATGGGTTTAATTCTTCAATAGTATCAAAGGTTACAATTTGAAACTGATTTCTTTGAATGCCGTCTACCAAAATCCTTCCGTCCTCTTCCACTACAAATTCATTACTGCCAATCCTAATGGGCTGATCCTCTCGTCCTAATACTCTTTTACCTTCTAGTGTACACAAATATCCATTTAAATCAACCTGAAATTCTCCGTTTCGGGTATAACCTATTTCATTTTCATTCCACTGGATCTTGAAAAATCCTTCCCCATCAATTGCAAAATCAGTATTCCGATGTGTTTCTTCCAGCATCCCCTGTTCAAAATCAACAAAAAGTTTATCGATTTGTGTCCCAAAACCAATTTTACCTATCTCACGCATATAGCTTTCTCCGGTTTCAAGACGCTCTCTGTTTTGCAGGGTAGATTGTTGGACTTCTTTTGTAATTAAGTCCTCAACCTTAAAGCCAACTGTTTGTACATTAGCTAAATTATTCATCACATTAGCCTGTTTTCTCTCCTGAACGATCATACCTGAAGTTGCAGTAAATAGTGCTCTCATCATACCCTTATCCCCCTATTCCTTATCCTCATAACGAACTAACATCTCATCCTCATACTTCATCCCTAATTTTCTGGCCATTTTTTCTATTTCATAATCATTGTAGCCTAACCCCCGATAAGCCATAAAAACAAAATTGGCTAAAAGGATGCCAATACCTATCCCCATGATTAAAACAGGTTTCCTTTTTAACATTTCTATTATATTATATTTTTCATCTTTAAAACTTATTTGTTCTTCTTCTAGGTGATTATGGATTGCTTCTTCATAAACATTCTTAAAATTCTTTTGCATTTTTTTATTTTGCAACAATCCCCAAATAAATAGGCCCGCTCCCACCACGAACAATAAATAATTCATATCCTGCACCTCTTATTTTCATGCAACATTTGTCTTAACTTTAAGAGTATTTTTCCATGTATCTGAGACACCCTTGAAATAGATATATTAAGTATCAATGCAATTTCTTTTAACTTCAATTCTTCTTTATAGTATAAATTTAAGAGTATTTGTTCCTTTTTTGATAAACATCGGATGGCACGCATCAATTGATCTTTATTTTCTGCATCGAGAAGGCTCTCTTGCGGGTCGACAGCTTTAGGATCCTCAATGACATCCATCATTGAGAATTCCTCATCCCCTGAAAATAGCGTCCCCTCAAGATAAGAATAGGACAAATGATGGGATGTTTCATAGATGAAACCTAACTCCGCAACGTCTATGCCCATGTATTCTGCAATTTCATAATCGCTGGGTTCTCTTAGAAGATCTTGTTGTAACTTTTCCTTCACTTGGTACATTCGATTAAGCTTATCCATACTACCCCTGGAAAGAGTACCATTTTTTCTAAGCTCATCGTATATAGCCCCTTTTATACGCCATTTTGCATAATGCTTAAAAGGTATATTTTGTGATGGATCAAATTTGTCGAAAGCTTCCATCAATCCAATTAATCCCAGCGCAATATAATCTTCTCTGCTTAATCCTTGCCTAGGATTTATCTGCATCCGATCCACAATATTTTCAACCAGCGGAATATATTCAATTATCTTTTTTTCTTCATTTGCATCGTATCTCCTGACAATCACGCCAAGCACCCCTTTATCTGCTTCTTAAGTTTTCCCTCATTTTCTCAAAGATAAAATGGATAAGTTGTTCTTCCGTTTTGTAGTCCAAATCCAATAATTGAATTCCTGTTTTGTAAAGCCTTTTCCCAAATCTTTTATTCTCTATTACTCTTGCCACTTTACCTTTGAATCCTTCTTTAAAATAATTATTTTGAATATAAAAAAACAATTGGGTGCCTTCTATTTGCCTCTCTTTAAGGACAACGCCTATACCCCCGGCACTCAAATCAAAAGAATAGGCTTTTATCTTTTTATAATATTTCATGAGCATCTCAATATCTTTCTCCCGAATAGACAACAAATCTATTTCTTGAGGTATGATATAGATTAAGAGATCCAGTATAACATTCACTCTTACAGACTCTCTTCTTTGTATAAGCTCATATTGAGTAGGTTTTTTAATTTCTAATAACGGAATCCGATCATGGATCCTATTAATGATTTCAGCTTGAAAGCTATAGACCTTATGGGATTCATCATCGATATATAAAATCTTCAAGATTTCATGGCTTCCTATCATTCCGACAGATTGTTCACCGGAAGGATAACTGATAAAGATACTGTCAGTACCCAGATCTTGAATTTTCCCATTTCCTATTTTTTGATTGTCAATCGACAATACCTCTACTTTTGCATTGATTTTAAAATCTATTTCCATCATTCCACCCTAACCAAAAACTCGAATCAATCGATTATAGACTTCTGACATTGTATTAATTTTTAACTCTTCATTGCTTGAGCAGATTAATTTATCAGCTATTCTATGAATGCATTTCGTGGCCACCGATTTTGGATACTCTGTAACAAAGGGTTTCCTTTGCATGACTGCGTAACTAACTCGGATATCATCTAAAATATAACCAAGAGAATTTATATCCATCTTCAAAAATTGGGATACAGTATTTTTGAGTCTCTCATAGGTGTATGCCGCTATTTCACTATTTGCCGCACGATTAATAATCAGATGAATTTCCCGTTCCATTTTGAGCTCAGATAACACTTTTAATACGCCATATGCATCAGTCATAGCCGTAGGTTCAGGTGTTGTAACCAATAAAATGGTTTGCGAAAAAGCAATAAAAGACATGAGATTAAAGGAAATGCCTGCCCCGGTATCAATAATGATGGTATCAAAGTCTTCAAGTTCAAGGAATTCTTTTGCAAATCTATTTTGTTGTTCTTCATCTAAATGGGTCATATTGAATATTCCGGATCCGCCGGGAACAATTTTTATACCTTGAGGACCATCTATCAAGGCCTCCTTTAAAGGCCTATTGTGAAACAAAACATCAAACAGCGTTATTTCAGGGAAGACATCTAACAAGACATCCACATTAGCTAATCCCAAATCCGCATCAATAACCAGGACCTTGCTCCCCTTTTGTTGCAATAATATAGCTAGATTGGCAACGATATTTGTTTTACCGACACCTCCCTTTCCACTTGCAACACAAAATATTTTAACACCCTTCTTTTTAATAGTATCTTGCATTTCTTTTTTTCTTTTTTCTTCAACCAGTTTGCGCAGGTTTTCTGCCTGATCTATTACCATTTCATCTCACCCCATATATAATCTGCCAAATTATCTTTATGAGCTTCCTCAATATCATCAGGTACTATTTGTCCTTTGCAAATATAACTGATAGGTTTATCTGTAAAGTAACCTGTATTAAGAATATTCCCCCCATTGTAGGTTTCGTCAAGCTTGGTTAAGATAATACTATCGAAGCCGATCTTTCCATAGTTCTCTAAGGTTCTTACAAAATCTGTATTTTTTAGCCCAAGGCTAAGTACTAAATATGTTGTTCCATCCATTTTTTCTAAGTAAGTTTTGATTTCATTCAATTGAAATGCATTTTTATGGTTCCTGCCCGTTGAATCAATAAAAATTAAGTCTTTGTCCTCAAAAGATTGAATGGCATCAGGCAACTCATCAGGGGAAAATACGGTTTTAAAAGGAACTCCTAAAATATTCGCATAAATCTTCAGTTGTTCAACTGCCCCTATTCTATAGGTATCAATCGTTATCAAGCCTATACTCTTGTTATTTTGCAAGACCTCATTGGATATTAGTTTTGCAATGGTCGTTGTCTTGCCTACACCTGTTGGCCCTATAAAGGTTCTGATTCGCCCCCCTTTATTGGATATGTTAATTTTCTTTTCGATGCCCTCTTCGATAAATCTTTTTACAGCCTCTTTCTCAGCTGTTTTTTGATCCGGAAAATTTCCTTCTTCCCATTCAGAGTCCTTGAAAAACTTTTCAAAATCCTGAATGACAATGCTATGTAAATCCATTTTTACAAGCATATCCTTTATACTTGTAATATCTTTATTTTTTTCTTCTTGCTCTTTGTTAACAAGCCTTTCTATGATATCCTTTATCTCTTTTACTTCTTGCCTCATGCTATTTCCGTCATAAATGGCTTCTTCAAGTGAAGTAGCTGATTCCTGACTCGGTAATTGTTTTTTAACAATACCATTGCCTTGAACTACTCCCTCAGTTGCAGCGGTTACTTCAATCATCTTAGCCTTAAATAATCCGGTAATACCCTTTTGCCTTACTTCACGCTTGCTCACGATGACAGCATCGTTTCCAAGCTCTTGCTTTATTAAAACCATGGCCTCATACATATCCTGCACTAAATAATTCTTAATGATCATTGACGCTCACCATCCCTATCCCTTCTAAATCAATTGAATTCGGTATCTCGTTTAAAGATAGCACCCCTAACTGAGGAAATGTCATTTCTATCAACTTCTTAAAGGCTGCTCTAATCCTAGGTGCTGTAATGATAATCGGTCTTATACTTTGGGAACTTGAAAGTATGTTATCAATGCTTTCCAATATATTCGTTGTTATCTTTGGATCGATTGCGGGGAAGGAACCCTGTATGGTTTTTTGTATATTATCATGAATATATTGTTCCAACTCCGGGTTAATTGTAATGATTTCTAATCGATTCTCACTACTAACGTATTGGCTCGTGATAGTTCTTCCTATTCTGTTTCGCACATATTCTGTTAACATCTCCGTATCTTTAACGGTTGGTGCATAATCGGCTAAAGTTTCTAGGATCGTCAACAAATCTCTTATAGATACTCTCTCTTTCAAAAGATTTTGCAGCACTTTCTGAACCTCACCTAAGGTTAATAAATCGGGTATTAATTCTTCTACAACCGCACTGTAATCCTCTTTTAAAATGTCTATTAATTGTTTTACTTCTTGCCTTCCTAAAAGCTCATAGCCATTTGTTCGGATAATTTCATTTAAATGTGTTACGACCACTGTTGCAGGGTCTACTATAGTATAACCTTTCATTTCTGCTATGTCTTTCTTACTGACATCTATCCATAATGCCGGAAGACCAAAAGCAGGAGTTTTGGGATTTGTGGCGGGAATTTGAAACCATGGAGACAAAGGAAGCACGGTATGCGGCGTGCATGGATCGATTTCAACCGTTGATTTTGAACCACAACACAAACGGACACACATGGCAAAGGCCCGGCATCACGGCAGAGAAAGTATTGAAGCGGAACGAGCCGTTAAAAAAATACGCCCCGGCGTTATGGGCGTATGCAAACAGCATCGTAAAGGATTCCGTTGAAAAGGGCATTCTTGCGCCTTGATCCTTCGAACAAAGAAAATAAACGAAGCGAAAAAGAAAGCAGGCGTTCGGTCCTGCTTTCTTTTTCCTTGGTTTGGTAATCATTCAAAGTTTTAACT
>CAYSBC010000014.1:0-22683 GCA_964429195.1 uncultured Eubacteriales bacterium
GAGAAAGCAGAAGGAAAGATACTAAAAAACTCAATTCTACAGTCTTTAAACAGTCAATCCATCAAACCCTCCGAAGTAGAATTTTTGATAGGTGGCGATTTGATCAATCAAGATATGATTACATCCTATATTGCCCGAGATTTAGGAATTCCTTTCCTGGGCATCTATGGGGCTTGTTCCAATATGACAGAAGCTAGTATTCTAGCCGGTATGACCATAGATGGAGGTTATGCGGATTTGGCAATAGCTGCTACTTCCAGTCATTTTAGTACAGCAGAAAGGCAATACAGGTTTCCCTTGGAACATGGCAATCAAAGATCAAAGACTTCCCAATGGACCGTAACAGGAGCAGGATCTGCAGTCTTTTCAAGTCAAGGAAAGGGACCTAGAATTCTTTATGCTACAGTTGGAAGAGTAGTGGATTTTGGCATAAAAAACTCCAACAATATGGGAGCAGCTATGGCACCGGCCGCAGTGGATACAATTTTTTTACATCTTAAGGACACAGGTAATAAACCGGAGGATTACGACCTTATTGTGACAGGTGACTTGGGTAAGGTTGGTAAAGAGATAACAAAAGAGTTACTGGCAGAAAAGGGATACAAAATAGACAATATCTATGACGATTGTGGCGATATGATATTTGATGCGGAATCCCAGGATACACAAAGCGGTGGAAGCGGCTGCGGATGCTCTGCATCTGTCTTTTGCGGGTATATCTATAAAAAAATGCTAAAGAAAGAATGGAAGAATGTATTATTGGTTTCTACCGGTGCATTATTATCCACCATCAGTACACAGCAAGGCGAATCCATACCGGGGATAGCCCATGCTATTACTTTTTCAATATAATTTGGGAGGCTTCATGATGGATTATGTGAGAGTATTTATCACAGCAGGAATCATCTGTTTAATAGGACAACTATTAATGGAAGGTACGAAGTTAACACCGGCCCATATCTTAGTTATATTTGTTTCATCCGGAGTTGTGCTTGGAGCGCTGGGTCTATATCAACCCATTTTTGAGTTTGGGAAGGCAGGTGCAGCCATACCTTTACCTGGATTTGGCTATAGCTTAGCAAAAGGTGCAATAGAAGGGGCTAAAAATGGTTTCTTGGAAGGTATTGCAGGAGGTGTCAAGGCTACAGCTACCGGAGTAGCCGTTGCTGTAACATTTGGTTATATCATTGCACTTATTTTTTCTCCTAAACCTAAATAAAGATTGAACACTCCCGCCATCTACACTAAAGCCTAGAGGTGGTTTAGAGGCAGGGGTATTCTTTCACAATTTTTGATAAAAAGATTAAATCGGATCTCATAAGAGTCCGATATCTTTATTTTTTGTTATTTTAGTCTAGTTCCAAAGACTTTTATAAATTCTGATAATATCGTCTTTTGTCACGTCTCTGATTGTATTGGCAGGGCTTTTACTGGCTAAAGCATCGTTAGCCATCTTATCAATATTTTTCATAAATTCTTCTTCATCAATACCATATTGTCTCAATGTAGGTATCTTAATTTTCTTACACAAAGCAATCGTGTCATGGATAAAACTGATGGCATAGGATTCTTCGTCACATATCAAATTAAAATTAATTTCTCTTCCCATCACAGCAAATTTTTCAACGCAGCCTTTATAGATAAATTTCAAACATTTTTCTAAGAGCATAGCATTAGAAATACCATGAGGAACATGAAATATGGCTCCTATAGGTCTACTCATGCCATGAACAAGGGTCACAGATGAATTGTTGAAGGACAGACCTGCTTCTAAAGAGGCCAACATCATTTGGGATCTTGCCTCAAGATCCATCGGGTTATCGTAAGCCATTGGAAGGTATTGAAATATTCTTTTTATAGCTGAGAGAGCCAGTACTTCAGAGAGTGGCTGTGATTTTTTCGAAGTATAGGACTCAATGGCATGTGTCAGGGCATCTAATCCGGTAGAGGCAGTAATCTCTTGAGGGACAGACAGAGAAAAGAAATGATTGAGAATCGCCAAATCAGGGACGAGTTTTTCGTCGGATATAACCATCTTTACGTTATTTTGAGTATCACTTATAATAGAGTAACTGGTTACTTCCGAGCCGGTCCCTGCAGTAGTAGGTATAGCTACCATTGGAGGAGGGGGAAGGGGAACTTCTTTACCCATATAATCGGAAATTTTTCCGCCATTATTTTTGAGAAGGCCTACCGCTTTCATCGTATCTATAGGGCTACCACCGCCAAGAGCAATCAAGAAATCGCATGAAGACTCATTATAAAGCGATAAAGCATCATATACAATGGCATCGGTAGGTTCATGTAATACCTTATTGTAAACCACATATGCAATGTTAACAGAGTCGAGCACATCTGTTAGGAGACTCAAATTGTGAGGTAAGGACATGGTCTTACCCGTAATAATGAATGCTTTCTTACCTAGTTGGCCTATGTATTTTCCACTATCCCTCATGGCATTATCACCGGAAAAGATGTAATTAGGCATAATAAAAATATTGCTCACTTTTGAAACCTCCTGAATATAGTCTACACAAACCATAGCATTAAAAAAAGAATTTGTAAAGTAAAAGGGATTTGATAAAAAAAGTGTATTCTCAAGTAAGTACGTTATAAAAGAGCAAAATTTAGAGGAATTGATGTAAGTTTGTCGAATAAAATAAAAACAAGGGAGAGAATAAAAAAAGGGGTAGTTGAATGATTAACAAGAGATTGATTAACAATGAAAAAGAACCGATTTTCATGAAAAGTGTAGAAAAAATAAAAGAAGAGGTGCTAAAAAAGAGGGATGCAAAACATAAGCAAAAAATTCTATGGGAATTGATTGACTTTATCAATATTCCTAATTTTTGGGTGGAAAAAACAGGCAAGGGTTTTGTTTACAAAAGAGTGAATGATAAAATGTTAGAATTGCTGAATAGGGATAGAAGCGATTTTTTAGAGAAAACGCCATCCGAGGTATTTGGTTCGAGGTTAGGCGTCAAACAAGAAATCGGTATGAAGGCTTGTTTTAACATAGAAGAAGAGTATACCTGTTTTTTAAGTTTATTAGATAAGGAAGATAAGGAAAAATACTGTCATATGATACTGTATCCCTATTATGATAATAAAGCATGTATAGGGGTTATCGGATTTTTTATAGATATGACAATTTTTTTCGAAGAACAAAAGGAATTAGAAATAGGCTTTAGAAACATGGGCTTTTTCATATGGAAACTTGATGTTAAAAATATGATTTATACAAAGAACCTATCTTTATATAATTTTGGTGAAGATATCGAATATGATTTTTTTAAATATGCTTATAGCCATATCCATAGAGAAGAATGTGAAGGGTTTATTGAAGGCATCGTTGATTTTATTGAGAGCAAGAATAAGTCCTATCAAAGCGAGTATCGATGTCTGAATAGTCAAGGAAAGTGGATTTGGGTACGGTCGATAGCCTACGGAGTCAAATATGATTATAAAGGGAACCTTAAGGAGATATTAGGCGTTAATATTGATATTACTGAGCTTAAAAGGCTTACTCTCGTGATAAAGGATAAAAACAAAAACAAATTTAATATCATGATGGAAAATATTCCCGATATCATTATTAAGCTGGACCTCAATTATCGATTTATATATGTCAGCGATAGCTATTGCTTTTTAGTTAAGCGATCTTCCGAAGAAATCCTTCATAAAAAGGTAGGTTTAGGTATAGTAGAAGAGGACATGGAGCTGTTGGATAAAACATTGGAAAATGTTCAAAACAAGTTGGAGGGTATCGTATCCTTAAGATATCCTTACAATGAATATAGAGATAAAATTATAGAATGGCATTTGGGGCAAACTTTTGACGAATCAGGAAATCAGGATGGGATTCTTGGGATAGGCAGAGATGTGACCAATAGGCAAAGCAATATGAATGAAATGATGAATCTTATCAATAAAGACAATATTACCGAGCTCCTGAGCAAAAAAAAGATTGTTGAAATCATGATGGAGGTCTTTGCCAATAAGGGCAGGAAGATAAAATGCGCAGGGATAATGATTGAAATCAGCAACATGAAAAGGATAAAAGAAACTTTGGGAGATATAGTATTAGAGGAATTTCTAATTGAAATCTCTGAAATATTGAAGGACAATTGCCCTTTTAACGGACATCTTGCAAGGATATCAGAAGATGAATTTTTCATATTTATTGAAAACTATCTTGTGAAGGACAATCCAAAAGAACTTTTAGAATTAGTGATGAAGGATATCACCGATAACATTTCGATGATGAAAAGCAGCTTTTTAGAGAACAGGATTATTGGGGGTATAGCATTTTACCCGAATGATGCAATCAATCATTATGAACTCTTAGACTGCGCAAATATGGCTAAGGAAAATGCTAAAAATGAAGGCCAAGCTTATGAATTATATGATTCAAAGAAATTAAAGAAATACAATTTCTACCGAGATATATTCTCTTGTATTCAAGGAGATTCCTATCAAGAAGATATTTCTGTAGCATACAATCCGATTCTGAATTTAGCCCAGGAGAAGATAGGGTATGAGCCTGTCCTGCTTTGGAAAGATGCTTCTCTTGAAAACAATAGAGCCTTGGAAGAAAAATTGCGTGATATGGCAGAGATACAAGGTAAAGAGTGGGATATAACGCTTTACAAAATACGTAAGGTGATTCAAGAAAAGCTACCGCTCTTATCCAACAGCCTTATAAGATTGAAGGTAGATATAAAAGACTTATTAAAAAAAGAACCACTCCATGATCTATATGATTTGGATAAGGATATTATTAAAAATCATAAAATCATCTTGGATTTACAAGGGAATGTTTTTAGAAAAAATAATAGCTTAGTCAATAAAATAATTCGCAGATTGAAATCAATAGGGTTTATGACCGGCATAACCTTAAAGTACACGGATCTCCATAAGATGGAAGAACTAAGATTGCTTCATGTTGACATTTTAACCTTGGATATTACAAACTTAGGACTGGGAAAAGGCAATTCTTTTAATGAAAATGTGGTTAAAATGATAAGGGATCATGTTATGGAACAGAAAAAAGGGCTTTTTATAGAAGGGTTTTCTAATCAAGCCGAAGCTGATTTTTTTACGAACAATGGATTTAAAATAATAGGGCTATCTCAATTGAGATAGCCTGTAGTTTCAGATTCGATAATTTCGTGGTTATTATTGTTATCCTCATAAACATCCTCTTCGTCGGTATGACCATTGGGTGGTTCTGTTGGAGTAGTAGGTTCTAAAGGAGCAAAATAGCCCGCATTAGGATCGACAGGGTAAAGCTGGGTGGATGGATTGTGCAATGGACAATAATACCTTGGTGCCTCATAAATATAATCCCCAGGGTAGTAACTCTTAAGGGAAGGACTAACCAGGGCATAAGGCCTTCGGGTCATTACCTTTTTTGTCACTAGATAACTAGGACAAGCCGGTGTCGATAAATAGTTTGTATAGGTATCGATGGAAACAGATACATGCAAATCATCAATAGCTGTAGGCTGGGTACCAGAAATAAAATATTCTGTAATAATATTATTACCCCTTGGATCCGCATAGCTTAAGTCACTAGGTAGCATACCGGAATATTTATCAATTGTTGTTAAAATAACATTGCTTGGTTTCTCAAAGTGTTTATCGGGTAAGCCTTGGTGAACTTCCTTCATGACTTTACCCCAAAGCTGTGCACTTACAGTACTGCCTTGGGATAAGCGAATATTGATATCATTACCTATCCACATGCCGGCAGTGTAATAAGGTGTATAGCCCATAAAACAGGCATCATAATTATTCGTTGTTGTTCCTGTCTTTCCTGCTACAGGTATTTTGGCATTACCGGAATAGATTTGAGCTCTTGAGCCTGTACCGGACCTAACGGCAGATTCAAGTATATCTGTCATAATAAAGGCTACATCTTCAGCAACAACCACATTATTGGCAGCCTTGTTTTCATAGATAATTTCCCCTGCCTTGTTCTCTATTTTTGTAAAAGTAACCGGCTCTATATAGGTTCCTTTGTTGGCCAATGCTGCATAAGCAGCGGTCATCTCTAAAGGAGAAATACCCCGAGTCATTCCACCAAGGGCAAGAGCCGATGAGTTGTTATCATTGGTTCCTCCCGTTTCTACCAGGCTACTAATACCGAATTTCTTTAAATAATCCATGGCGATATCTGTACCTAATTCCTGAGATACTTTTACTGCAGCTACGTTTACAGATTGTTCTACAGCATATCGGAGAGTCATCAGTCCTTTAAAGGCCGGATTGGAATACCAGTTACTAGGCCATATGCTCCCGGAACTATTAACCAGTGGGGAATCATCAATAATGGAC
This sequence comes from uncultured Eubacteriales bacterium, assembly GCA_964429195.1. Classification (GTDB taxonomy): domain Bacteria; phylum Bacillota; class Clostridia; order Peptostreptococcales; family JAAYPU01; genus JBBAFM01. Next base: position 6,340 of record CAYSBC010000014.1, read on the forward strand.
CCTGCAGTATAGCCATTATCAAGGGCGGGAGTATAAACGCCTAAAGGTTTAATAGAGGAACCCGGTTGAATAGGATTGGTTGCTCTGTTATAGAGCATGCTACCCGATATATTTCTGCCCCCCACAAGTGCTTTGATATGCCCTGTTTTTTGATCCATAATAACCATGGATGCCTGAGGCTGGATAACCTCTGCGTTCAGGGAATAATTTTGCTGAGATACGAGTAAGGAATCACCGCTTTGTAAAAAGAATTGTGGATTTTTTTCTAAAAAGGCTTTATCGATGATCACATTTTTTTCTGCATCAAAGGATTTGAAAGTATTAGGAATCGTTATTCTTCCACCTTGAATGATAGAAAAAAGCTTATCACCTTTATACATCTGTTTAAAAGATATTTGAATATCCTTTAATTCATTATTTTCATTAATGGCATCAAAAATAAGATGCTTATTCTTAAGCAATACGAGATTACCGGCTGCATCTTTTTTATAAGCAGTGGCAGGTAATACAAATTGGTCTTCGCTGTTAAATAAATTGCTATATTTGTAAAGCATGATTTTCGAAGAAGAGTCAATGATATCGCCGTTTCCATTTTTTCTTGCTGAAATTTGAGGGAAATTATTGACATCGGCAAATTGCTTCTCTACAATCTTTTGAATATTAATATCAATGGTCCCATAGATTTTAAGACCTGCATTATAGAGCATATCTGAAGCTTCTTTTTCATCAATTTTGTAGGTGACCATAAGAGCATCAATCACATCACCTTTTAATTGGTCATTATAATAAGAAGATATCTCAGCATGCCGCATTAAGGAGGGATTAATCAAAGGACGGATATCCGTATTAATGGCTTCCTCGTATTCTTCTTCAGAGATAGAGCCAAATTCCTTCATAAAACGGAGAACCAACATCTGACGATCCTTATAACCTTCACTGTAAACAAGGGTATAGGTTTCACCTACACTGATAACATTCGGATTATTCGGATCAACGTCCTTGTTGGCCAATCTTTTAATAGGGGCATATCTGGCAGGCGACTTCGGAATAGAAGCAATGATGGCACATTCGGCTATTGAAAGTTCGCTGATATCTTTTGAAAAGTAGGCTTGAGATGCTGCCTGAACACCATAAGCATTAAAACCTAAGTAGATGGTATTCAGATAAGCTTCTATAATTTGTTCTTTTTCTAAAGCATCTTCTAAAACAATGGAATAATAGGCTTCTTTAATCTTTCTGTTCATACTTCTTTCGGTCATTCTATCCGGCAAATAAAGATTTCGTGCTAATTGCTGGGTGATAGTACTGGTACCACCAATGGCATCCCCCTTGGAGATGCGTTCCCAGATAGCTCCCATGATACGAATGACATTAAATCCTTTATGTTCCCAAAAGGTCTTGTCCTCAATTGAAATAAAAGCGTTGATTAAATCAGGAGGAATATCCTCATATTTCACATTGGTCCTTAAGACACTGGACTGGACTTTTTCAATTAAATTTCCTTCTTGATCCACAATGAAGGAATTTTCGCCTAAGAGGTCATAGAGGTTAGCAGGGTCTATCGGTTCTGCATCTTTTATAACAGCCCAAGTGTAATAACCTACGCCTATGCTGGCGAATATACCTAATATAATAATAAGGAAAAGCGATTTTTTAATGAGATTCAAAAATCCTTTATCCTTTTTTTTTCGTTTTTTGTGATGTTGTTTTTTTCGTTGGCTTCGATTTGCTCTTACTTCTTCTGTCAAAGCAGTCACCCCCATATCATGCGATAAAGACTGTTAATTTTATTTGAAATTACGTATTTTGTATTATACCATAATCCATTTAATAAGTTAATAATTATTGTTTGAATTTAATATTAACTTAATGTTATTGTGCTCATTTCACAAAAAGGTTATAATCAAGTACAAGTAGGAACAAGGAGGGAAAGGCAATGTATGATAGCACGGATGTAGCTAGGGCTGCAATTAAACTTGCGATAACTTCTTCCAGAAGTGCTGAGGAGCAATTGATAAAGAAATTTGAAGAAAAAGATATCCGTGGTATTGCTGTTGATGTGGGCGGCAATATTATTGATACTATTCATATTGTTATCGAAAGAGCCATATTAGCTTCCAGAAGAAATGGGATTACTTCGGAATGCCATGTAGATGACGGCGCTATAGCGGGTGCTGCCAAAGATGCCATCATGCAAATCGCAGTGAAGTCATCCGGCCTGAATGGGGGCGGGAAAATAGGTATTTGCAGACACAAAGAACATTTAAGTGTGTGTATCTTTATGAGTATAGGATTGCTTCACTTAAATGAAGTTGTTATTGGCCTTGGCCACCGATCCATTCCTTATAATGAGTAGAGAGTATTGAGGTGATCATTAGAAGGGATTGATATTATAATTATATTCGTAGGTATGTAGGAGGTTTTTTTTATGCACTTTTTTTTGTTAGCACTTTATATTTTAGTCATCGTCGTTATATCTGTTAGCAGCAGAAAAAAAATAAGAGGTGTATCGGATTTTCTTTTGGGGTCCCGTTCTATTAATCCTTGGATGTCAGCATTTTCATATGGTACTGCTTATTTTTCCGCAGTGATGTTCATCGGATATGCAGGGAAGCTCGGATGGAATTTTGGAATATCTGCTTTGTGGATTGCTGTAGGGAACTCTCTTATAGGGAGTTTTTTAGCTTGGCATGTATTGGGCAAAAGAACAAGGGAAATGACCCACCGTTTAAATGCATCGACCATGCCGGAATTCATTGGAGTCAGGTATGATTCCAAGGCCTTAAAAATTGTTACGGCTCTCGTTATCTTTATATTTTTGGTGCCTTATTCAGCAGCTGTTTATAAGGGTCTTGGCTATTTGTTTGAAGAAATATTTCATATGAATTTTATATATGCGCTGCTGTTAATGACGGTATTGACGGCTTTCTATTTATTTGCAGGGGGCTTTGTAGCCTCTACAAAAATAGACTTTTTCCAAGGTATGATCATGTTAGTAGGGGTTGCTCTTTTGTTATTCTTCATTATAACCAATGAGAAAGTTGGATCCATAGGCTTAGCTGTCCAAAAGCTAGCTGCCATAGATCCTCAATTAGGACAAGCTATTGGACCACCGGGCTTGATTTCTATTGCTTCCCTGGTCCTAGTTACGAGTTTAGGTAGCTGGGGGATGCCGAGCATGGTGCATAAGCTTTATACCATTAAGGATGAGAAATCTATTTTTGCAGCGAAATGGGTATCAACCGGCTTCGCTGTTGTGATAACCTTTGGTGGCTATTTCACCGGAGTATGCGGCAGACTTATTCTCGATAATCAAAGACCGGAAAGCTATGATATGATTGTTCCGCAAATGATAGCCAATTCACTTCCTCAATGGGTATCAGCCATCATCTTTGTTTTAATCATCTCAGCTTCCATGTCCACATTGGCATCCTTAGTACTAGCATCGAGTTCAGCTATTGCTGTCGACTTAGTCAAGGGTGTACTTTTTCCGGAGATTAATAAACAGGGTATGGTTAAACTTATGCGGCTACTATGTATCTTTTTCGTTGGTCTTTCATTCATGATGTCTATACAAGATGGAGCTATATTATCCCTTGCCGTATTGTCTTGGGGGGCCGTGTCCGGTTGCTTGTTAGCACCTTATCTTTGGGGGCTCTTCTCTAAAAAAATAACAAGAATAGGAGTATGGAGTGGTATAATAATCTCTTTAACGATTACGACAGTTGGCGTTATAAAACTGGGCTTTGATAGTCCAAGTCTACCCACTGTGGGAGTATTATCCTTGATGGTTCCTTTAATCCTGGTTCCCCTTGTCAGCCTGTTTACCAAGAACTTTGAGGAAGAACACTTAGAGTACATTTTTGAGGGGAAGATGTCTTAGCAGAAAATTAATTGACATATTATGGAAATTAACATACAATAAAATAAGAAAACGAAGGAGACGAACATGAGAAGACCTTTTTTTCTTATTTTTTGTTGCTGCATTATAGTAATTGTTTCTATTTATTACGATATTATCCTTATTGCTATTTTTCTTTTCTTAGCTATGTTGATTATTTCAGTCCTTTTGAGACGTAAGACTTGGAGTAAGCTACTTGCTATCCTCATTTTATTGATGCTTGTATTGTCTTTATATTTTCAAGGTTATATCAAGCATAAAAGTGAAATACTTGTATTGCAGGATCAGGAGGTTGTCTTGACCGGCTACGTGAAATCGATTTCAGATAATAAAAACAGCTACGGCAATATGGTTCTTAAAACCGAAAAGATAAGCCATAATAATCTGCATCTTAACCGTAACGATGAAATCTTTGTTAACCTGTCAAAAGTCAATGAACAACTACATGAGCTTGTGGGAAAACAAGTCACATTCAAAACACGTTTAACACTCCCTGAACAAAGCAGAAATCCTAATTGCTTTGATTATAATCTTTATTTAAAAACCAAGGGTATTTATCTCCTGGGGCAGGCAGAGATGAAGGATGTTCACATCATCGACGACAGTTATAAAAGGATTATCCATCATCTTTTTCAAGTAAAACATCAATTTATAACGAAGATTAATAGCACCATGAGAGAAGATGCAGCAGGAGTACTAATTGGCTTGTTGTTTGGAGATAAGGGCTATTTAGATAGCAAGATCTACAGTGATTTTCAAAAAAACGGAACGGCCCATATACTGGCTGTTTCAGGAATACATGTAGGTATCCTTTATTCACTTGTGCAAAGTATAGGGAATCGGAATAGTAAGGCAAAGGATCTGATTGTTGTAGTTTTGCTGTTCACCTATGTCATGTTATCTAATTTTTCCTATTCTGTTATCAGGGCAGCTTCTATGATATGCATCGTCATCTTGTCCAAGAGAGTGTTTCGGAGGTATGACCTCGTAACATCTGCTTCAGTAAGCGGTACTTGTTTTACACTGTTTAATCCGTTCATTCTATTTAATGTGGGTTTTCAACTATCCTTCATGGCCGTATTTTCCATAGGAATTCTTTTTCCTTATATAAAAAATTTTTATTTAAAATGGAAGCCTTTTATACCCCTAGGCGAAAAAATCATGGATGGTTTTTTGGTCTTGTTCTCAGTCCAACTGGGAACAATGCCTTTAGTGGCTTATCATTTTAATTGCTTCTCTATCAGTTCATTTTTTATCAATATGCCTATTATCCTTGCCGCCGGGATTATTCTTCCTATTGGATTTGTCCTATTTTTGACTTCAATTATTGGTGCAGAGCTGGTTTTTCACTATTTAGTTAAAATGGAAAATGTTCTTATCGATTCCATTATTATTTTAAACAGCTTTGTTGCAGCCCATTTTAAAGAATCTTTCCTAGTAGCAAGCCCCGAAAAAGTATTCATTTTTTCTTACTATCTTGTGCTGCTTTTTCTAACCATGGAATATAAGATAGAAGGCCTCGAAAAAAACAAGAAAAAACTTTTGCTTTCCCTATTAATCCTGTCCTTTCTTTTAACATGGATTTTACATCAATACAAGGATAATTATGATATAATATTTTTGGACGTAGGTCAGGGGGATTGTATTCATATTAAAACACCAAGGGGGAAAAATATTCTAATCGATGGGGGCGGAAAAAAGGGCAAGGACAAGCATGATGACGTAGGGTATAAAACGCTGATTCCTTATTTCTTAAAGAATAATATTAGACAGATTGACTATGCTATCATTTCTCATCTTCACGAAGATCACTACAAGGGGATTGTAGATATTTTGGGGGATTATAAGATTCGCAATTTGATGCTATCGGGTATTCATGAGAAATCAGGGGAGGCATCCTTTATACAATGGCTATGTGATGAATCGAAAACGAATATTCTTTATTTAGAAAAAGGAAACAGAATAAAGGTCGAAAAAGATATTTTTATAACCATTTTGTATGCAAAAAATAGCGAAATAGCATATAATAGAGATGAGGAAAATGATAATTCTCTCGTGATTTTGCTAGAGTACCAAGAAGCCCGTATCCTTTTGACAGGAGATATCGAAAAGAAAGCGGAGAATAAGATTATTGAAGAGGATATAGCTATAAGAAGCGATATCATCAAGGTTCCTCACCATGGGGCCGAAACTTCAAGCTCGATTGATTTTATTAAAAAGGTGAAGCCTAAGGTTGCTGTTATTCAGGTTGGGAAAAATGGCTATGGACATCCCAGTGAAAAAGTGATATATCTGTATGTGGAACAAGATGCCAAGGTTTTAAGAAATGATTTGGATGGAGCTATATTAGTGGATATAACAAAAAACGGTATGAAAATTAAAACACAATTGAGCGGTGAAAGTTATGAATTATAAAGCATTTGTTAAGGACATAAAAGATGAGGCCAAGAGTGTTTACCTCTTTTATGGCAATGAAAAGTACTTAATTGATTGGGCGCTTCATATGATAAAAGAAAAGTATGTTGACAAAGCTTTAGAGGATATGAACTTTACATCCATTGATTTAAAACAAGTTAACAGTTCTCAGATTATTGCTACTGCAGAGACACTTCCGATGATGTCGGAAAAGAGAGTTATTTTTATAGATGGAAGTCAGGTTCTACAAGGCACAAAGGTAAAAAGCTTTACTGAAGAAGATGAAAAGGCCCTTGCTGATTATATCGATAAGATACCAAAAGAATGCATCCTTGTTTTTATCGGTGAAGAGAAAATTGATAAAAGAAGATCTCTTTATAAAAAAATAAACAAAGAGGGTTTAGTTTATGAATTTTCCCAATTGAGTGTTTCAGATTTAAGAAAATGGATTGAAAAGCAGTTTAGACAGACGAAGAAAATAATTACATCTGATAGAATCATGTTAATAATTGAAGTTTGTGGGTATTTTAATAGAGAGTCAGACTATACGTTATATAATTTAGACAATGATATCAAAAAAATATTGAGCTATACAGGCACAGACAAGGAAATCACAGAAGAAGCTATCATGGAAACTATGTCATCGAATATGGAACGCAATGTTTTTGATTTAGTAGATTACATTGTGGAAAACAATAAAGAAAAAGCATTGAAACTCTTATCTAATTTTCTTTTATATGGGGAAGCACAGCAAAAGCTGATAGCCCTGCTTTATAGACAATATGACAATTTGCTTCTCATTAAAGTCATGCGGGAAAATGGGAAAGATATGGAATCCATAAAAAATATTGTTAAGTTACCTGATTTTGTGATTAGAAAGTATATAAAAAATAGTGGTAAAATGACAACAGAAGGATTGAAAAAATCGCTTATAGATTTATACAGAATAGATAAGGAGATAAAATCCGGACTTATTTCACCGGAATTAGCATTGGAATTATTTATTGCCACCGCATGAAGAATAGTATTTAAGAGAGGTGAAGGAATGAAATTATATCCAAGAGAGTTTGCGCTATTAGCGAGAGAAATTGTTAATAATGAAGAATATCAAAAAATGAAGAGTATCAAGCATCATCATGAAAGCGTTTATAAGCATTCCGTAAGTACGGCTTATATGTCTTATAATTTAGCAAAAAGACTTAACCTGGATTATATCTCTATTACCAGAGGCTGTCTGCTTCATGATTTCTTTCTATATAAATTTAAGAGAGGAAAAGGTTTAAGAATTATTTCAGCACCCTTCATCCATATGAGAAAGCATCCCTTGATTGCTCTTGAAAATGCATTGAGACATTTTTCACTGAATTCCAAGGAATGCAATATTATTAGAAGCCATATGTTTCCCGTAGGTCTTCCAAAGTCAAGGGAGGCTTGGATAGTTACATTTGTAGATAAGTTTAGTGCGACAATAGAATATTCGATAAGAGCCAAAAGACGTCTTATGGCCAATCTTTTTTCTTAGGAGCAATGGATAAATATTGAAAAGTACTTCAAGATAGATTATTCTGATAATAAGAGGTTCTTATTATGAGAGAAGGATGAGGTGTGTGTTATGGGGTTTTTAGATAATTTAGGCAAGACTTTAACGAGTGCAGGAGAAGCCACCGCCAATAAGACGAAAGAACTGACTGAATTGGCCAAGCTAAATATTGACATTTCTAAGGAAGAAAGTGTATTAAGGGCGAAATATAATGAAGTCGGTATGAAGTATTATGATATCACCAAGGACAACCCTGATGAAGACTTTAAAAACGATTTTGATGCTATCGCAGAAAGCATCCATACCTTAGCTGAATTAAAAGTAAAGCTTCAGGAATTAAAGAACAAATAAAATCAATCCTATGCATCGCTAAAAGTTGCTTTATACAAGGCAACTTTTTTATTGTCGGCATAGGTTTTTGCTTTACTTTTCAAAGATGCATTTCTTCATAAATTTTTGTAACGATGTCCTCGGGGATAATCCTATCATTCCATATTTCTTGAGATTTGATCGCTTGCCCAATCAACATATAAAGGCCATTGATATTTTTGATACAACAATCTTCAGCCATTTGCATAAGCCGTGTTTTTTTAGGATTGTAGATAATATCGACGAGGCAGGATGCTCCATCCAAATCTTCATGAGAGATAGGGGAAGCATCGGTATGGGGGTGCATCCCTATGGGCGTACAGTTGACGATAAGGTCCTTTTTTAATGTTTTCACAGCTTCATAGGGTAGGATATTCAAAGAAGGAAAGGTTACTCTAGCCTTTTCCGGATTGCGGCTGATTAAGGTTATATCCGCTGCATCCTCATCCTTTAGGCATTCTATGATGGCTTTCGATGCTCCACCGGCACCTAAAAGAACAACCTTGTTATTTTGAATGGGTATTTGAAAATAATTAAGCATGCGTTTGAAACCATCATAATCTGTGTTATAACCCTTCGTTCCATTCTTGGTGAAAGCAATAGTATTAATTGAACCTATTTTTCCGGCTTGACTGGATACATCATCTACATAACGAAGCATTTCAATTTTATAGGGGATGGTCACATTAAGGCCCTTTAAAGGAAGTGCATGAAGTTCTTTTAATATCAATGGAAGCCTTTCCTCATCTGTTTCAAAGAGTTCATAGGACCCTTCAATATGCATATATTCTAATATTTTTGAATGAAGCTTTGGCGAGAAACTGTGGGACAAGGTTTTTCCCAGAAGACCATAGCGATTATTCATTTTGATGCTCCTTTCATTCTGAAGGCAAAGAATAAGATGGATAATTTCCTAAAAATTTATAATACAAACAAGAATTTTTTACCCTTTCTAAGGCCTTCATCACGGAAGCATCTTTTATATTGCCGTTGAAATCCAGATAAAAGAGGTAATGAAAGGGCTTGCCTATGATGGGGCGCGATTCTATTTTGGTGAGATTCAAATGAGCCTCTTCAAAATGCCGCATGACTTTATAAAGTGAGCCGGGACTATGGGCAACTGTCAATACCAAACTGATTTTATCAGCCGTATCCTTGAATTCTTTTCTTTTGCTGAGGATAACAAATCGTGTATAATTTTTAGAGCTGAAATTGATGCCAGGGGCGATAATGGCTAGATTATAAATGGAGGCAGCTTTTTTGCTGCTGATGGCGCCAATGCTTTTATCAGCCAATGTCATGACAAGTCTTGCACTGTCAGCTGTATTATTATGGGGTATAAACTTGATATGCCCCTGCTCTTTAAAGAAGGGTTTACTCTGTTCATAGGCCTGTGGGTGGGAATAAACCTGCTTAAGGTCATGGATACTGCTTCCCGGTAGGCCTAGCAAATGGTGTTCAATTTGAATAGACCATTCACCGACTATGTAGACATCGTATTCATTCAGCAAATGATATGTTTCAGCAATACCTCCGGTAGAGGTATTTTCTATAGGAAGGATTCCGTAATCGATGGTGTTGTTTTCAAGATTGATGAAGATATCTTCAAATTCAGGAAAATGAAATTCCAATAACTCTTCAGGGTTAGCCCCTGAAAAATATTCAGACAATGCTTGTTGACTGAAAGAACCCGGAACACCTTGATAGCCAATTTTTTTCTTCATAGATAAAAACCTTTCTGCTTTAAATTTTATCTCTTTTAATACCTTAAAGACTGTTTTCTGAGAGTAACATATCTAATACAACGAGGGCTGAAGCACATTCGATGACGGGTATAGCCCTAAAGACGATACAGGGGTCGTGTCTGCCCTGTATAGAAATCCTGGTTTCCTTTTTTGTGACTAAATCGACAGTTCTTTGAGGCTTGGCAATGGAGGGCGTTGGCTTGAGCACAACCTTAAAGATAATAGGCATCCCTGTAGAGATACCCCCTAAAATACCACCGTTATGATTCGTAAGAGTTTTTATCTTACCATTGGATAAGGTGAATTCATCATTGGCTTCGGAACCCTTCATTTCAGCAAAGTGAAAACCGGCTCCAAATTCAACACCCTTAACGGCAGGTATGGAAAAGAGCATGTGGGATAGTTGACTTTCCACGGAGTCAAACATAGGAGAACCAATTCCGGTAGGCACATTGATAATGGCACACTCAACGATACCTCCTAAGGAATCCAAGTCATTCTTAGCCTCAAGGATGGCGTTTTCCATTTTTTTACCTGTCAGATCATCTAATACAGGAAGAGGTTTGCCGGCAATGTATTTGAAGATAGAAGGGGATAATTCACTAAAATCCGCGTCTTCGATATTCAATATTTTAGATACATGACTTCCTATAAAGATATTGTAATCCCGCAATATTTGTTTAGCGATACTCCCTGCAAAGACAAGGGGTGCAGTCAAACGACCGGAAAAGTGTCCCCCACCTCTGTAATCATTAAAACCATGGTATTTTGTGTAGCCAGTATAGTCTGCATGGCTCGGCCTTAATTCATATTTTGTTTTTTCATAAGCCGATGAACGGGTGTCTTCATTTTTTATCATACCGCATAGGGGTGTACCGGTAGTTTTACCGTTAAAGAACCCGCTGACTATTTCAACATCGTCCTCCTCTTTACGAGGAGTAGAAGTTTCATTTCTACCGGGGGCCCGTCTTTTCATTTCTCTCTTTATAAAATTTAAATCTAAGGTCACACCTGATGGGAGGCCATCAATAACAACGCCAATAGCGCTACCATGAGATTCACCGAATATGGATATCTTCAAAGCATTACCTATGTTCGAACTCATCTATGTTTCCTCCTAACCTTTTAAAATCTTCCCAGAAGCCGGGATATGATTTTTCTACAGATTGGCTTCCTTCTATGCCAACAGAATCTCTGCATCGAATGGAAGCTACAGCTATAGCCATAGCAATTCTATGATCATTCCAGCTATCTGTCAGACCACCTGTTAAATATTTTTGCCCCTTTATGATTAAACTGTCATCAAGCTCCATGATTTCTGCACCTAAATTGCTAAGCTCTGTTGCAGTGGAGGTAAGGCGATCGGATTCCTTTATTCTTAGCCGTGCCCCATTCATAAGATGTGTTGTTCCTGAGCTCACAGATCCCAGGACGGATAGGATGGGAACTAAATCAGGAATTTGAGAAACATCGATGGTTATACCACTTGTACTGGATGGTAAAACAACAAGGGATGATCCCTTTTCGATAATCTCGCCACCCATTTGCTTAACAATATCCAGGATGGCCCTATCACCCTGCTTTGAATTGAAGTTGATATTTTGAAGGGTTAGGCCATTACCTATTAATCCAGCAACAATCCAAAAGGCGGCTTGAGAATAGTCGCTTTCCACTGTGTAGTCCTTAGCTAGATACCTTTGATTGCCTTCTATAAAGAAGGATTGATAATCCTTGTTGATGATTTTAATCCCAAAGGAAGCTAAAACATCGAGGGTTAAATCCACATAGCCTTTGGATTCTAAATCACCGGTAATGATTAAGCTAGAATCGCCCTTTAAAAGGGGGAGAGCGATTAAGAGTCCTGTTATATATTGGGAGCTGATATTGCCTTCTATGGAAAAGTGGCCGGGCTGAAGAGTTCCGGATATTGTAAGAGGCAATTTTCCATGATTATTTTCATATTTTACCTTGTGCTCATCCAATAAAGCATAATAAGAATCTAAGGGCCTTTCCGGTAACCTTCCTTCACCGGTAAAGGTTATGGAAGCTTCCACAAGGGCAGCCAGGGGAATGAGAAACCTTAGTGTTGAACCGGATTCCTTGCAATCTATGGTAGAGTCTTGAACAGAATTTAAAAGACCCCCTTTTATCTTTACGGATGAATCAGGACAATATTCAATGGAGGCCCCAAAGGCTTTCACGGCCTCCAAGGTAGCCTCTATATCCTTTGAAAGCTGGATATGATGAATAGTGCTTATCCCATCCGCTAAAGCTGCGCATATAATAGCCCTGTGGCTGATGCTCTTTGATGGGGGAATATTGATTTCCCCGGAAAGACAGGATGAATGAATGATAACATTGTCAGACATTAGGATGGACCTCCCTTCAGGAATAATTTCATATCTGCTTTGGAGATGGTATGAACAAAACATTCTCCAATATCTCTTATAAGTATTAAATGAATCGATTGACCACGGCTTTTTTTATCAGTTTCCATAGCCTGCAAGAAATCCTCCATGGAGGCTTCAGGCATTTGATAAGGCAAGTTATATTGCATGAGAACTTGTCTTAATTTTTCAGAGACGCCCTTCACCGTTAAATTCATTTCCTCACTTTTCTGAGTGATTTGGTACATACCAATAGCCACTCCCTCTCCGTGAGTATAGGTTCCGAAGTTAAACACTTTTTCAACAGCATGACCAAGGGTATGACCAAAGTTGAGAATCATTCGGATGCCATTATCACGCTCATCTTCTTGCACAATCCTTCTTTTAATATCCAGGCATCGGGTGATGATATCTTCCATATAAGGCAAGATGGATGAACTATCATGCCCAGCAAGCAGATTAAAGAGTTCGGCATCTTGAATCATGCTGTATTTGATGACTTCTGCCAGACCATCTGAAAAGGTTCTTGGAGGCAGAGTATTCAGTACAAGGGGGTCAATGAATACAGCGTCGGGATGATAAAAACTACCGATTAAGTTTTTCCCTTGAGGCAGATTCACAGCTGTTTTACCGCCCACGCTACTATCCACTTGGGCTAATAGAGTAGTTGGAATTTGTATATAGGGGACTTCCCGCAAGTAGGTGGATGCTGCAAAACCCGCTAAATCCCCAATAACACCACCGCCTAGGGCAATGATGAGATCACTTTTTGTTATGCCTTTATCAATTAATTGCTTATAGACCTGCGCGAGAGTCTCTAAGGATTTGCTCTCCTCACCCGGCTTCACCACAACAGGAAAGACCTTTTGACTGATGGTGGCCAGCTTGTTTATCAATTCTTTTCCGTAAAGATCATAAACTGTTTCATCTGTCACTAGGGCTATTTTCTTCTCCCTTGAGTCGATAGTGGAATCAAGAGTGTTCAAGAGATTATTTTTTATAAAAATAGGGTAGGTCTTATGAGCACATTGGACAGTTAAGGATTGCGACATTACTTCATCTCCTTTTTTTTGTTTGTGCATGCTACAAACAAGGATTCTAATAAAGAAGAGTCCTTTGTAGCCACAGCATTCCTCAAGAGCTGCATCTCATGAATAAAGGAGTCCATCAGCCTTAGAACATTGTCTTGGTTACCGAGTATGAGCTGGCGCCAAAGAGGTGCGTTGAGTTTCGCAATCCTTGTGAATTCATCGAAGCTATTTCCCGTGAACCGTAAAATGTCTTGGTTATCATGAGAGTTAATGAGTGCAGCAGCAATAAGGTGAGGAAGCTGACTTGTATACCCTATAACCTCATCATGCATTTCCGGGGAAATTTGAGAGATGCTTCCAAAGCCCATGGATTTTAACATAGCTATGATGAGTGCAAGATTTTCTTCTTTATTATTTTCAGTAGGTGTTAAAATAAAATTAGCCCCTAAAAATAAGTTTTCTGAGGCCGAGCTTAAGCCCTGACCTTCATTGCCGGCCATGGGATGACCTCCAATAAAATCAAGATCCATTCTGTCCTTTAGATCTAATTCTTGTAGAACTTTTCTTTTTATGCCACCCGTATCCATGAGAATGGCATTCTCTTTAAATAAATGAAGATGAGACTTGACAAAATCAACAATCTTATCCGGGTAAAGGCATAGAATAACGATATCCGAATGGGATAAGGGGTAATCAGGTATCGAAAAACCCCTATCAATCATTTTGTTTTCCTCGGCTTTTTTCAAAGTGTCCTCATGAATGTCCAATCCCCAAACATTCTTAAAGCCGGCATTTTTCAAATGATAGGCAAAGGAGCCGCCTATTAAGCCTAATCCTACAACGCAGATGTTTCTATTCTTGTTTTCCATAGAGGGTCATTCTCCTTTTATCTATTGTGATCTATTTTAACCATGAAGTTGGATAATTCTTAAAGGTTAAAATTATTGTAACAGTGTTGAAATGAAAGGTAAAGAGTAAAGATTGACAAATAAATGTGTTATAATAAGTTTTATATAAAGGATTAATCAAGAACAAAAGAGGAGTTACCATGAACTATATTTATATTATTGAATGTCAAGATAAAACGCTATATACGGGATACACCACCGATATAGAGAAAAGAATAGAGATGCATAATAAAGGGTTAGGGGCCAAATATACGAGGGGTAGGGGACCGGTCGTATTAAAGTATTTTGAAGAATTCCATAGTAAAAATGACGCTTTGAAAAGGGAGAAAGCCATTCAAAAGCTCTCCAGAGTTCAAAAGCTTCATTTAATTAATGGAGCCCTGGGAAAAGAGGAAGAATAGGATGAGCAATTCAACCATTAAAATAGTTGCAATTCTAAGTATGCTTATCGATCATATTGGAGCCGTTTTCATGGCAGACTCTGACTTATATCTTGTTTTCAGGTCCATAGGCAGGTTAGCATTTCCGATTTTTGCTTACTTTATAGCAGAGGGCTGTCAGAAGACTAGGAATATTCAAGGCTATTTAAGGCGACTGCTTTTATTTGGATTGATATCGGAGGTACCCTTTGATCTTGCAGGAAGAGGCATGATTCTCGAATTCGGTCATCAGAACGTATTTTTCACTCTGTTTTTAGGTGCCTTATCCATTTACTTTTACAAATCGATGACAGAAAAAGAGGAAAAAAACAAAACCCTTGGATGGGTTACAGTTGCTTCCCTAGCCTTTCTTGCAGAACTTTTCAATACGGATTATGGGGCTCTAGGTGTCATGCTTATTTTTATCCTTTACTATAAG
This sequence comes from uncultured Eubacteriales bacterium, assembly GCA_964429195.1. GTDB lineage: Bacteria > Bacillota > Clostridia > Peptostreptococcales > JAAYPU01 > JBBAFM01. The sequence continues at coordinate 21,494 of CAYSBC010000014.1, forward strand.
AGAGGGGAATTTAAAAGCCAGGCCTTGGCCATCCTTTTAATGAATATACTTTTCTTTAATCCGCTGCAGCTATGGGGCTGTTTATCCGTTATTCCTCTTTATTTTTATAATCAAACTAGAGGAATGAATTTGAAAGTTGTTTTCTATGCATTTTATCCTTTACACTTGCTGATACTGGGGTTAATAGCCAAATTGTAGAAAAGCAAAGGAGTACTTTTTGAAAATGAAAAAATATTTTTACGATAACTTGATCATCGGCGCAGGTCCTGCAGGATTATTTACAGCCTGTAACTTAGATAGGAACCAAACTATCTGTATTCTTGAAAAGACTGGGAAACCGGGACAAAAGCTATTGATGGCTGGGGGAGGACAATGCAACATGACCCATGCCGGTGATATCAAAGATTTTATGGAGCACTATGGGAAGGCCGGCAAGAAAATAAGGCAGGTGCTCTATAAGTTTAATAATAAGATGCTTATTCATTATTTTGAAAAAAGCCATCTCAAAATGATCATCAGGGAAGATAATAAGGTTTTTCCCGAGTCCTTAAAAGGGAGAGATGTATTAAATACATTGCTTCAAAATTGCAGGGATAACCAGGTGGATATCCACTATCACCAGGAAATAGAAAGTGTGGCTTACAGTGACGAAAAAATATTTCATGTCAAAACCAAGGATAGAGAATACTCCTGTCATAATCTTATTATAGCCACAGGGGGATGCTCTTACCCAACAACAGGGTCGGATGGGGAGTTTTTTAAACATCTCAGGGCCTTAGGGGTTGGAATCAGTGAGCTTTACCCTGCTTTAGTACCTATCGAGGTGAAGGATTACCCCTATACTTCATTAGCAGGTATTTCCTTGGAAAATGTGAAGGTAAGCATAAAACGTGATTCTAAAAAAATTGCATCCCTGACAGGAGATATTCTCTTTACCCATAAAAACTTTTCAGGGCCTGTTATCCTCAATATATCACGTGATATAAGGCCTGGTGATCAACTTGAAATCAGCTATTATAATCATCAAGACAGAGAAACACTCAGGAGGGAATTGGGGGAATTCTTAAAAAGAAACCCTGGAACCTTAAGCAATTTAGTGCGAGAGTATACTCATCTTCCCAAACGTTTGCTTGATACTCTTCTTGCCAAGCTTCAATTAGAAGAGATACCCTTATCGAATCTATCCAAAA
>CAYSBC010000014.1:22783-36747 GCA_964429195.1 uncultured Eubacteriales bacterium
ATAAAAAATAGAGGAGGGCGATAGGATGAATAGAAAAGGTTTTATGTTCATCCTTATGATTATCTTGATGCTAGTCATAACCGGTAATAAAAGTGAATATAGAATATTTACAGAAAAATTTGAGAAAAATTATATCAAAGTAGTACTCTATGTGGACACATCGAATACTCTTGAAAATTTGAAGCTCATCCATTCAAAGCAAGAAGAGATTAGTCAATTAAGAATCTTATTACATAATATTAAGGATAAAGTACCTGAAAATAAAATAGAGGAGTATCAAGCCTATCAACAGGATTACGAGGTACTTCTTTTTTTAAGCAATATTGTTGATTCCTGGGATTGGCTGACACCGGAAGAGCTCAAGGAAGTAGAGGACAAGATTTTGGAAGTCACTGTGAAAAAAGAGTATCACTAAGGGTTCGGTAAAACTTGAAATAACGAGCTAAAGCATATATAATATCCAATGTTACCATTTATTGTGAAAGAACACGATAGAATTTTACATAGCATTGAACTAAAAAAGAAAGAAGGTAAAAAAGATATGAGTAATCCAATAGTCACTATAGAAATGGAAAATGGAGATGTCATTAAGGTCGAGCTTTATCCTGAAATTGCCCCTAACACTGTCAACAACTTTGTTGCTTTGATCTCAGAGGGGTTCTATGATAGCACATTATTTCACAGAGTTATACCGGGTTTTATGATTCAAGGCGGGGATCCGGAAGGAACAGGTATGGGTGGGCCGGGATATAGCATTAAGGGTGAATTTACATCCAATGGTTTCCAAAATAATCTTAAGCATAGTCGAGGTGTTTTATCCATGGCACGGGCTATGAAACCCAATTCAGCCGGTTCACAGTTTTTCATTATGACAGAAGATTCTCCGCATCTCGATGGACAATATGCATCATTTGGCAAAGTCATGGAGGGTATGGAAGCAGTAGATAAAATCGTCAATGTAAGCAGAGATCGCAATGATAGACCGGCTGAAGATCAAAGAATGAAAAAGGTAACCGTAGATACCTTTGGTATAAAATATGACGATGTCATCAAAGTGAAGGGTTTTTTCAATAGATAGAATAACAAGTAATTTTCAGGCTGCTTCAAGAAAAAAAGAAGTAGTCTGTTTTTTTTCTCATCTTTTTGAAATAGGATGCAGGAAATAACAAGAAAATGACGAAAATATGTATTGCATACATAAATCAAGGGGAGACGTTACGATGGGAAAGAATACATCAACACAATTTAATTGGAATAGTGAGATGTTTGATTCTTTTATTGATAATCTTTCAGAAGGGATTTTTTATAAAGACCTGAAGGGAAGATATAGCCAATGCAATTTAGCTATGGCTGAGGAAATCTTAGGCTACAGAAAAGAGGAAGTCCTAGGCATGACCGATGAAGAGCTTTTAAAAAACAAATACAAAGATGTTTTAGGAAAGTATGATAAAAAGGTTATCGAAGAAGAGACAAAGGTTGAATATGATGAGTTTTTGATTAATGACCATAATAATCTCATCTTTATCCAAATATCAAAGATTCCTTACTACAATAGCAAGGGAAAATTACAGGGCATTATGGGTATAGTCAAGGACAAGACTCAAGTGATTGGATCAGATTCCGGGATTAATCATGAAGGAGAAGCATTTTATCAATTAGCACAAAATATTGATGAAGTATTTTGGTTAATTAAAGATAATAAATTAATGTATATCAGCCCAGGTTATGAACGGATTTGGGAACGAAAAAGCGATTGGCTTTATGAGGATATTAACAACTTTCGAAAAAATATTTATCCTGAAGATAAAATGAAAATAGAGATACCTTTAAAGGACTTTCAGAATAATGAGCAAAGCTACTTCAATGAGAAATATAGGATAGTAAGACCGGACAGAAATTTAAGATGGGTATGGGAAAGAAGCTTTCCTATCAGAGATAAGAAGGGCAAGATTATTTGTACAGGTGGTATTGCAGAAGATATAACGACTCAAAAAATTGCAGAAGATATCGTTTTAGGTGTAAGAGAAGCTATGGTCCAAACAGAACTTGAAAAAAAAGTGAGCAAAATAGAAGAATTTGAAAAAATTGATATTGTAAGAAATGAATTTTTAGCCAATCTATCTCATGAAATAAGAACGCCTATTAACATGGTATTGACTTCTTTAAAGATGCTTGAATTGACAGAAAATTTAAGCGAGTCAAAATACAGCAAGCTGATTCAACAAAACTGCTATAGGCTTCTTAGACTCATTAATAATATGATTGATACAACCAGACTCGATGTAGGATTTTTAAAACTAGATTGTGAGAATATGGATATTGTTCAAGTTGTCAGAGAGATTACTCTTTCTGTTTCGGAATATGCCCATCATAAAAATATTTCAGTCTATTTTGAAACAGAGGTTGAAAGCCTTGTTGTCTTCTTTGATTCAGACATGATGGAGAGAATACTTTTGAATTTATTATCCAACGGTATCAAATTCAACAAGGAAAAAGGTGAAATAAGGGTTTCTGTCAGGGAAACCAAGGACAAGGTTATCATTGATATTAGCGACACTGGTCTAGGAATCCCCGATGATAAGGTTCAAAAAATTTTTGAAAGATTTAAACAAGTAGAAGGCGGGATTATTAGACGAAATGAAGGCAGTGGAATAGGGCTCTCTCTTGTAAAATCTTTAGTGGAGAAGCATAATGGAACGATAGATGTCAACAGTGTTCTTGGTGAAGGAAGTGAGTTTATCATTAAATTGCCTAAGTTGATTGGCCCGAAAAAAGTTAAAAAAAATAATCTCTCTAATGGTGAAATTAATGACATGAGAATTGAGCGAATACGAATGGAATTTTCCGATATATATGGATTAAAATTTTAAATGATAAAAATGTTGATTTTTGGATAGATTTGTTATATATTAATTATGTCAAATTTTGTAAAATAGTGTATGGAAAATTTAATTGGGAAAAGGGGATGGGATCACTGGAAACAAATCTGACAAAATTACAGGAGAAAACGAAGGAAAAAGAAAAACATTTCTACAGGGGAAGAAATGAGAATAAAGAAAAAAAACAATGCGTGGTATGTGAGAAAAGCCTTGGAGAAATAGAGTATAAAGGTAAGAATATTTGTGTAAAATGTATGAAAGCTTTAAAAAGCTTAGCGTAAACTAAAAAAGAGAGGTTGGCCTCTCTTTTTTCATTCATAGTGGGGAATAAAACGGGTGTATGGCTAAGCTGCTTTTATAGCTTTATTGAACTTTTTAGCTAATTTGGAAACTTTTCTGGAAGCTGTATTCTTATGAATAACATTCTTAGCAGCTGCTTGTTTAAGTTTCTTTTCAGCCAAAACAAGTTTTTCTTTAGCTACATCAAAATTACCACTAGTTAAAGCAGCTTCGAAATTCTTAAGTATAGCCTTAAGATTATTCTTGACTCTTTTATTTTTTCTGGTCTTTTTTGCTATAACTAGGATTCTTTTTTTCGCAGATTTAATATTTGCCATCTTTTCACCCCTCTCACGTTGAATATTGCATGAGTATTTTACCATTATAAAATACAATAATCAAGACTCTAATCATTAAAAGAATAGATAAATTGAAAAGCGGCAACAATATTTGAAGACAGATAAAAAAAACAATGAAGCCAAATGTGGAGGAACATATGATTAGAACAGATTTAGCAATTGAAAGCAGAGAGATTTACAGTAAAAATAAGGAGATTGAAATAGAGGGCGTTATTGTGACAAAGGATTCCCTTCAGGATATGGATATTACAAGAATAAAAATTGTCAATGAAAATGGCAGTAAGTCTTTAGCCAAACCCCAAGGCAATTATATAACAATTGAAATAAAGGGAATAGAGTTTGCGGACAATGAATTGAAAGATAAGATCAGCATGGCGTTAAGAGATGAATTATTAGGTATCATCGATAATAAAGAGGATTTAAAAGTGTTGGTAGTAGGATTGGGTAATAAGCAGGTTACACCGGATGCCTTGGGTCCTTTGGTTGTGTCTAAAATAAAGGTGACAAGACACCTTTTTATAACCTATAAAAAGGATTCAGATGAGACCATGTCTTGCGTCAGCAGCATCATACCCGGAGTAATGGGCATGACCGGCATAGAGACGATGGATATCATCAAGGGAATAATAGAAAAAACAAAGCCAAACCTGGTGATTGCTATTGATTCCTTGGCAGCTCGCAATAAGGAGCGAATCAATACAACTATTCAAATTACAGATACAGGAATCAGCCCCGGGGCAGGAGTAGGGAACAATAGAAGCCAATTAAACGAAGAAAGCTTAGGAGTCAAGGTTATAGCCATAGGTGTGCCCACTGTTATCAGTTCATTTACAGTCGTTGTGGATACACTCAGAGAAATAAGTGATACTTTAGGCCAAGATAATACAGGAAAATATTTTGCAAAATTAAGGGATATTTTACAAAATGACGAAGATGTTCTGGATGAAATCATGGCGAAATGTAATGAGAGTTTGATTGTAACTCCCAATAATATCGATAGTATACTCCATAATTATTCTCATATCTTATCCACTGCGATCAATATGACACTTCACAAAGGCTTGGAACTACAAGATGTCAACAAGTACCTGAATTAGGAATGGAAAAAGCAAAAATTAAATGCATAAAAAAATCATGAGAACCCTTTTAACCTCATATACTGTATAGATATAAGTTGGTGTATTGTATCGACACAGAACAGTCTGGAAAAGGGGTGTAAAAGTTGAAGAACTATAGAAAAAAGATGAAAAATGGTTTTTTTCATATCCTATTATCCATGTTTGTAAGCATAAGTACCTTAATATTGCTTATTGTAATTGTTATCGCAGATCAAGAGGTACAAGCTAATGAAAATCAAACATTGCTCTTTGGCAGATATGTTGAAAACACAATACCTGCACTGAGCAGAGGTATGAGTGACAGTATAAGAACTGAAAAACAGGTTCATAATAGTGAAGAGAAGAGTATTTTCTATGAGGTATTTATTGCAAATGTTTATCCAACGATTGATAAGAATATTAAAATTATCTCGCCGGAAGAGCAGCTTGGAGTAAAAGAGGAAGATATTTCTCCAGAAGTTAAAAATCAGCAAAAGAATGATAAGAAGACTACAGGTGAAAAAAATATAGTTGTTTCTGCAGAGTTACCCAAAAAGGTAAAGATGGATCTGGGTAAACCGGTTGTACTTATTTACCATACCCACGGAACGGAATCCTATATCCCTTACGACTCAGGCAACTTTCATTCTATCCATGAACAGGGAACCGTGAGGGAGGTGGGTGAAAATATCAAAAAGACACTTGAGTCCAAGGGAATCAAAGTGATACATGATAAGAGCTTGTATGATTCACCATCCTACAATCAATCCTATGCCCGTTCTTTAGCAGCTACAGAAAAAACATTGAAAGAAAATAAATCGATTCAATTAATCATTGATTTGCATCGAGATGCTGCGGATTACAAGAAAATAAAAGCGCCTACAGTAGAGATTAATGGAAAAGATGCTGCAAAATTTAATCTCGTCTTAGGAAACAAAAATGAAAATTATAAACAACTCAATGTATTTGCAGACTATTTCAATTACAAAAGCGATGTGATGTATCCCGGATTTGCTGGTGGAAACATTGAAAAGGATTATATGTTTAACCAATATTTGAGTGACTATTACTTACTCTTAGAGGTTGGGGATAATGAGAATCATATTGATGAAGCCAAGCATGCAGGTATCTATTTAGGCCATATTATTTATGAGGTTATTCAGGATATTCAATTAAACTAACGAGGGAATTATGAGTCGATATAAACAAACAGATGAAAACAGAGGTCTTGACCTCAGAAAAAAGCTAGTCCTATTTTTACTTATTTTTTCTTTATTCCAAGGTATTGTTATTGTAGATAATGCCTACCAAAACATGTTGGCAGAAGATTATCAGATGTTTTTTGGCATTAAAAGAATCAATGAGGATAGAGTAAAGATTGTCTTATTTGGTGAAGAGCAAGTACTAAATGTAGGGGAAACTTATGACGAGATTCATAACTACCTGAATCAGCTTTCAAATAAGACAAGCATTTACATCTATAAAGCTAAATATGGGATTCTAAAGTATTTCAAAAAAAATAAAACATTCAATGGTCTGGAAAAAATATAAAGTGCAAAATCTACAAAATCTAAAAAGATTTTTTCAAAATACTGTTTCTATGTTTTCTTTTAGTGTATAATGCAATAAAATGCAGATAAAAGTGGCTATTTTAATAGCTATTTTTTTAGTGAATAGAATAATCGGAGGGGAAAATGAGTAGTACACAGGAATATATTAGAAATTTTTGCATTATTGCACATATAGATCATGGAAAATCAACATTGGCAGATCGGATGATAGAAAAAACCGGATCAGTAGCTTCTAGGGATATGAGAGAGCAATTCCTAGATAATATGGATATTGAAAGAGAAAGAGGCATTACGATTAAGCTGCAAACAACTCGGATGAAATATAAGGCTAAGGATGGGCAAGAATATATTTTTAACCTTATAGATACGCCGGGTCATGTTGACTTTAATTATGAGGTTTCAAGAAGCTTGGCAGCATGTGAGGGGGCTATCCTAGTGGTGGATGCTACTCAAGGAGTAGAAGCACAGACATTGGCCAATGTTTATTTAGCAATGGAAGAAAACCTGGAAATAGTACCGGTTATTAATAAAATTGATTTAGCCAGTGCTCGGATTGAAGAAGTCAAGAATGAAATAGAAGAAATCTTAGGCATCGATACAGAAAATGCACCTTTGATTTCAGCAAAAGAAGGACTGAACATTGAAGATGTCCTAGAAGCTATTGCTAAGTATATCCCTGCACCAAAAGGCGATAAGAGTGCCCCTTTAAAGGCATTGATATTTGATTCCTTTTACGATAATTATAAAGGTGTAACAGTCTATTGTAGAATCATGGATGGAAGTGTTAAAAAAGGTGACAGAATAAAAATGATGGCTACGAAAAAGACCTATGAAGTGACAGAAACAGGTTATTTCATTCCGGCACCAACTTCCGTCGATAAATTAGATACAGGGAGTGTAGGTTATTTAACGGCAAGCATTAAGCAAATTTCAGATGCCCGCGTCGGTGACACGATAACTTTAGCGGATAATCCGACGAAAGAACCCTTAAAAGGCTATAAAAAAGTTATACCTATGGTTTATTGCGGTATTTATCCGGCTGAGGGTGAAAAATATGAGAATGTCAGGGATGCTTTAGAGAAATTGCAGGTCAATGATGCAGCCTTTGTGTTTGAAGCGGAAACCTCTGTTGCCCTTGGCTTTGGATTTAGATGTGGTTTTTTGGGACTACTTCATATGGAAATCATACAAGAAAGATTGGAAAGAGAATTCGATTTATCCATTATTGCAACATCACCTAGTGTTATTTACAAAGTAACAAAAACCGATGGTACAGTAGAGCTTATCCAAAATCCAACAAACTTGCCGCCTGTTTCAGAGATAAGCTTTATCGAAGAACCTATTGTTAAGGCGAATATCATGGTACCCAACATGTATGTGGGTAGTATTATGGAGCTGTGCCAGGAAAGACGTGGTATCATGCACAATATGGAATACATTGATGAAAACCGTGTTATTCTTCATTATGATATGCCTCTCAATGAGGTTATCTATGATTTCTTCGATGCTCTGAAATCAAAGACAAAAGGCTATGGATCCTTAGATTATGAATTAAAAGGATACAGCAAATCCAATCTGGTTAAATTAGATGTTTTGTTAAACAAAGAATTAGTCGATGCTTTTTCCATGATTGTTCATGAGAGCAAGGCACAATCCAGAGGCAAATTTGTTTGTGAAAAATTAAAAGAAGTTATTCCAAGGCATATGTTTGCTATTCCAATACAAGCATCCATTGGAACCAAGGTCATAGCGAGAGAGACAGTGAAGCCTATGCGAAAAGATGTGCTTGCTAAATGTTATGGCGGCGATATTTCCCGTAAGAAAAAACTATTGGAAAAACAAAAAGAAGGCAAGAAGCGTATGCGACAATTCGGTCAGGTAGAGGTTCCTCAAGAGGCCTTTACAGCGGTATTGAAATATGATGATAAGAAATAAGGATAATCTGGGAATATACGTTCATATTCCCTATTGTCAACAAAAGTGTCATTATTGCGATTTTTTATCCTTTGATGGATGCGACGAAAGTGAATATGAATCCTATGCACTAGCTTTGGTAAAAGAGATAGGGATGGCTAAGGATTCCTTTTCAAATCATAAGGTGGATACGATTTTTATAGGAGGTGGAACACCTTCTATTTTTCCCTTACCACTTATGCAGAAAATCGTCCAAGCACTCTATGAAAGCTTCAACCTGGATAAAGATGCAGAGTTTACCATAGAATCCAATCCTAAAACCTTGAGCTATGACAAGATAAGAGGTTATAAAGACTTAGGGATTAACCGCATCAGCTTAGGTGTTCAATCTTTAGAAGAAAAAACACTGGCATTGTTAGGGCGAATTCATGATGAAAAAGATGTCTACGAAAACGTGAACCAAATAAGAAGGGCAGGCTTTACCAATCTGAATTTGGATATCATGTTTGCTATTCCAAATCAAAGGGTGAGCAGCTTAATGGATACCCTTGAAAAGGTTGTCCGGCTCGGTCCTGAGCATGTTTCCTTTTATAGCTTAATCCTTGAAGAAAATACAAAGATGCATACAATGTTCCAATCGGGTATTATTCAGGAAATAGATGAGGACACAGATCGAGAAATGTATTGGAGAGGTATTCGATACCTTGAAGACAATCATTTTGGCCATTATGAGATATCGAATTTAGCATGTCCTCATAAAGAGTGTCAGCATAATTTGAAATATTGGTCCTTTGAAGACTACTTAGGTTTTGGTTTGGGGGCCCATTCCTTTATCGATGGCAAAAGATTCAGCAATGAAACGAATCTTAATCACTATCTTGAGAATGCAGAGAATAATAGAAGCCAAGTCCTCTGGCAACATCAAAATACAGAAGAGGATAATATATCCGAATACATTTTTACCGGGCTTCGAAAAAGAGCAGGACTTTGCATGATTGATTTTGAGAACCTTTTTAAGATTTCCATAGATAGGATTTTTGGAAAAGAGATAAATAGATTGATAAAAGACAGGTTATTGTTGATAGAAGGCGAAAAAATAAAGCTAACAGAAAAAGGGATAGATTTGTCTAATAGAGTGATGAGTGAGTTTATATTGGATAAGTAACAATTTCTATTGACAAAGGTAATGATTGGTGATAAATTATTCTTAGAAGTTAGCACTCAATAGGAGAGAGTGCTAACAAGAGGGTGATGATATGGATTTAAGTGAAAGAAAACTAAAGATTCTGCATGCTATCATTCATGATTTCGTATTATCGGCGGAGCCCGTTGGTTCACGTACAATATCGAAAAAATATGACTTAGGCATTAGTTCTGCGACCATAAGAAATGAAATGGCTGATTTGGAAGAGCTCGGCTACATAGAGCAACCTCACACTTCTGCCGGTAGAGTTCCTTCAGATAAAGCTTATCGCCTGTATGTTGACAGCTTAATGAATAAATATATATTATCCAAGGAGCAAAAGACATTTATCTCACAAAAGATTGAAGATCATATGAATGAACTGGACAGTATTTTACAGCGAGCATCCACTATTTTATCTGATTTAACGCATTTAACTTCCTTTGGATTGACGCCTAAGAATGATGAGAATAAGTTGAAATATATTCGACTGATTCCTATTGAGAATCATATTGTCCTCTTAATGATTGTTACAGAGACCGGAAAAGTAAATAATACTATTCTAAGAATAGATACAGATTATTCAGTAGAAAACCTTGAAGTTTTATCCAAGGTTTTGACCTATAATTATAAAGGCAGGACTTTATCCAGTATCAATAAAATGCATATCATTAAGAATTTTGAAGAAGATATTGAAATCATGAGTAAGTTAATGAAAGATGTTATGCCAAATTTCATGTCAACTTTAGAAAGAATGCTTAATGTGAGTCTTTATATGGATGGATTATCCAATATATTTACAATGCCTGAATACAGTAACATTGAAAAAGCCAAAGAATTTATGGAGTTACTCAATAAGAAAGAACAATTTACAGAGATGTTATCCAATAGAGAAAGTGGTATCATCGTTACTATAGGCAGAGAAAATGAAGATGATCAATTAAGGGATTGCAGTCTTATTACTGCGACTTATAGCATTAACGGTGAGGTCATCGGAAAATTAGGCGTTATTGGGCCTACACGGATGAAATATGACAAGATAACATCGATTATGGAATATTTAGCTAACAATATCAGTAGAGCCTACGCAATAGAAGATTCACAAGTTAAAAAATAGGTGGTGTTAATGAATGTGGACAGATAACAAAGATGGGAACATAGAGAAAGATAAAATGACAGACAATATGGAAGAAAACAAAAATATGGACACAAGCCAACAAGAAACATGGAATACTGAGGCAAATCAGGGAAAAGCAGAGGACATAATCGACTGCGAAGCATTACTGCAGGAAAAGAATGAACTCCATGACAAATATATGAGGTTGGCAGCGGAGTATAGCAATTATAAGAGAAGAACTGACAACGAAAAAAAGGATATTTATAGCTACGCAAATGAAAAAATAATTTCAGAGCTCTTAAATGTACTCGATAATTTTGAAAGAGCTATTGATAGTATGCCTAGCGGAAACATGGAAAGTATCAGTGATGGTGTCAACATGATATTCAAGCAGTTTATGGGAGTCCTGGAAAGCAATGGTCTCAGTGAAATCAACAGCGAACAATGTCAATTTGATCCGAATTTTCATCATGCAGTACTGACTGAATGTGCAGAAGGTATCGAAAGCAATACAATTATTCAGGTATTACAAAAGGGTTACGCTCTCAATGGGAAGGTAGTAAGGCCAAGCATGGTAAAGGTAGCTGAGTAATTTAATTAATAAAATTGAAATGAACTCGAGGGAGAGAAAGGTAAGGAGGAACACAAATTATGGGAAAAGTAATAGGTATTGATTTAGGAACAACAAATTCATGTGTATCAGTACTTGAAGGCGGAGAACCTACTGTTATTCCAAATGTTGAAGGAAACAGAACAACCCCTTCTATAGTAGCATTTACAAAAAGTGGCGAAAGACTTGTTGGAGAAACTGCAAAAAGGCAAGCTGTAACCAATCCCGACAGGACGATTATGTCTATAAAAAGACATATGGGAACTGATTACACCGTAGAGATAGATGGCAAGAAACATACACCACAGGATATTTCAGCGATGATTTTAATGAAACTGAAGGCGGATGCCGAGGCTTATTTAGGCGAGAAAATTACGGAAGCGGTCATCACTGTACCGGCTTATTTCTCAGATGCCCAAAGGCAAGCAACAAAGGATGCCGGTAAAATAGCCGGATTAGAAGTAAAAAGAATTATCAATGAACCGACAGCCGCAGCACTGGCTTATGGTCTGGATAAAGAAAATGAACACCAAAAGATTTTTGTTTACGATTTAGGCGGAGGTACATTTGACGTTTCTATTCTTGATTTAGGCGATGGCGTATTTGAAGTACTAGCAACCAATGGAAACAACAATTTAGGTGGCGATGACTTTGATGATGCTATTATTGATTTTATTGCTGATTCCTTCGCAAAAGAGCATGGCGTGGATTTGAGAAAAGACAATATGTCTCTTCAAAGATTGAAGGAAGCAGCTGAAAAAGCCAAGAAAGAGCTTTCAACGACACATACAACTAACATCAATTTACCATTTATCACAGCAACAAGTGCAGGACCACTCCATTTAAATATGGATATTACAAGAGCTAAATTTGATCAGCTTACTTCACATCTTGTTGAAAAAACAATTGAACCTATGAAGAAAGCAATCAGTGATGCAGGGATAACAACGGCAGAAATAGACAAGGTTATTTTGGTAGGGGGTTCTACCCGTATTCCGGCTGTTCAAGAAGCCGTTAAGAAGATTACCGGTAAGGAGAGCCATAAAGGCATTAACCCTGATGAAAGCGTAGCTATTGGTGCTGCTATTCAAGCCGGAGTTTTAACCGGTGAGGTCAAGGATGTCTTATTACTTGATGTTACACCGCTTTCATTAGGTATTGAAACATTGGGTGGGGTATTTACGAAGCTTATTGAAAGAAATACGACCATACCAACAAAGAAAAGTCAAATATTCTCGACAGCAGCAGACAATCAGCCTTCTGTTGACATCCATGTACTTCAGGGGGAAAGGGAAATGGCTTCAGGCAACACCACACTGGGTCGATTCCAATTAACGGGAATACCGCCTGCACCACGTGGCATACCGCAAATTGAAGTTACATTTGATATCGATGCCAATGGAATAGTCAATGTAACAGCTGCAGACAAAGGAACCGGAAAACAACAAAATATTACGATTACAGCATCAGCCAGTTTAACAGAAGAAGAAATTAAACAAAAAGTCAAGGAAGCTGAGCAATATGCGGCTGAAGATAAGAAGAAAAAAGAAGAAATCGAGGCCATCAACAAAGCCGACTCTTTAGTCTATGAAACAGACAAAGCGCTTAATGAGCTTGGAGATAAGGTAAAGGGTGAAGAAAAAGATAAGGTGGTAGCTGTTAAGGAGGCCTTAGCCAAAGCCATTGAAAATGGAAACATAGAAGAAATAAAGGCTAAGACAGAAGAATTGACAACCTTGTTCCATGGATTATCACAAAAGCTTTATGAGCAAACATCACAAGGTGGAGCCGGTGAACAAGGCACACAAGCAGATGAAGCTGCACAAGATGATAATGTAGTTGATGCCGATTATGAAGTAGTCGACGATGATGAACAAAACGAGAAGAAATAAAAGGTATTGATAGAATTAAGACATATTTAAGTGAACGGAGGATTATGTATATCTATAGTAGTATATACATAATCCTTGTCATGTTAAAAGGAGGACGGACTTTTGTCAAAGAGAGATTACTACGAAGTCCTAGGAGCATCGAAGTCTGCTAGTAGTGACGAAATAAAAAAAGCATTCAGGAAAAAGGCTAAAGAGTATCATCCGGATAGAAATCCAGGTGATAAGGATGCTGAAGAAAAATTTAAAGAGGTCAATGAAGCCTATGAAATCTTATCGGATCCAAAGAAAAAGGATAGATATGATCGTTATGGTCATGCGGGTGTAGATCCAGGTGCCGGTGGATTTGGAGGAGGATTTGGTGGCTTTGAAGACGTTTTTTCAGATATATTTGATATGTTTGGGGGAGGGTCTTCAAGACGACGAAATGGACCAAGGCAGGGACAACATATACAGAAGAATCTTCATATTACTTTTGAAGAAGCAGTTTTTGGTGCTGAAAAAGAAGTTGAAGTCACAAGAGACGAAGATTGCGATAAATGTGCAGGAACCGGATCAGAAAGCCATGATGGTAAAGAAGCTTGTCCTCATTGCCATGGAACAGGTGAAGTCAGAATTCAGCAAAGAACACCTTTTGGTTCTTTTGTCAATGTAAGGCAATGTGATAAGTGTTCAGGAACAGGCTCCATTATTAAGGATCCATGTAAGGACTGTAAGGGAACAGGGAAACTTAGAAAGAAAAAAACACTCAAGGTGAATATACCCGCCGGAGTAGACAGTGAATCTGTTATCTCCCTTCGTGGTGAAGGTGAACCAGGAGTTAATGGTGGCCCTAAGGGTGATTTATATATTGTGTTAGATGTTGATAATCATCCTTTGTTCAAGAGACAAGGTAGTGATTTAATTTTAGAGATGCCCATTACTTTCCCGCAAGCTGCATTGGGGGATGAGATAATCGTTCCGACCATGAGGGAAAAGATAAGCTATAAGATTCCGGCAGGAACACAGTCCGGCACTATTTTTAGAATAAAGGGAAAAGGAATACCTTACGTCAACAGCAACAAAG
>CAYSBC010000015.1:0-35876 GCA_964429195.1 uncultured Eubacteriales bacterium
CAATTTAAAAACTCCTGAGGCTTCTATTCTCAGGAGTTTCCTTTAAGTTCGTTCTTCCGGCAATTGGCCATGCATTGTCTTCATCCTGTCTAATGCAAATTGTAGAAGATAATCCTTATGATTCATTTCCGGTTCCTCTATAACAAAATCCAATATTTCTTTTAAAAGCAGTCCTATCTCTTTTCCTTGCTTTATGCCCAATTCCATTAGGTCATACCCATTAATAGCCAAATCCTTTATCTCAAAGCACTCTTTACTTTTTAAGATTTCCCTTGCCATCATTTCCATCTTCTCTAATCTTTCAAAACTATTTTCAAAATACTTAGGATTTTTCGATAAGTTATCCGCTCGTTTTACCTTTAATAGTTTAAAAAAATTATCCGGTCCAATTTTATTGAGATAACGTTTTATGGATTTACTCGTTTCGCCTATCTTTGCATTATGGTATTTTATGAGACAAGTTATTGTGGATATGATTTCATGATTATATTTCATGCGGGTCAATATAGACTTAGCTATTTCAGCAGAGACCTTTGTATGCCCATAAAAGTGATCTATTCCACTTTCATCAACAGTCTTTGTGTAGGGTTTTCCTATATCATGAAGCAACATGGTAAGCCTTAAGTCCAACTGATTTTCGATGCAAGTCATCGCTTTCAAGCTATGAAGAGCCACATTATACTGATGATACTTAATGTTTTGTTCCGTATGAAAAGCATCCTCATATTCGGGTATAATTTTATCCATGAATCCCAACTCATAAATTAATTTAAAACAGCAGGGATGGTCGGAAATAACTATTTTACTTATTTCATCCCGAATGCGCTCCATGGCCACATATTTCAAATTATCTCCAAGTTCTAAAATAGCCTCTTTTGATTCATTATCTATTTTAAAATTCAATTGTGACGCAAACCTTATAGCCCTGAGTATACGAAGTCCATCTTCATTAAAACGTTCCCTGGGATTCCCAACGCATCGTATGACTTTTCTATGAATATCCAAAACACCTTCAAAGGGATCAACCAATCCTTTTTCGTGATTATAGGCCATAGCATTGATCGTAAAATCTCTTCGCTTTAAATCTTCTATTATGGATCCTATGAATTTTACCTCTTCCGGCCGTCTTTTATCTTTATAGATTCCGTCTGTTCTGTAGGTTGTCACCTCGAAGCCTTGCTGATTGATAACAATGGTGATTGTTCCATGCTGTATACCGGTATCTATTGTGTCCTTAAAGATTTTCTTGATGTCTTCCGGAAAAGCATTGGTGGTAATATCCCAATCAAAGGGGTTTCGATGGAGTATGGCATCCCTTACGCATCCTCCGACAATAAAACCTTCGAAATCATGTTCTTGAAGTTTCTCTAAAATGTACTCTACCTCATGGGGTAGAGCTATTCTTAATTCATCCATATAACCATCCCATTTCTTCCCATGCCATTACGAAATTTGTATCATATATCCAATCGCATATCACCGAATTTTATCCACTTTTTCTTGCGCATAAATTCACTGATGATTAAAGTGATAATTGCGGGAAGAATAATATGCAGGATTAATATTTTCATCAATAAAACAGTAGGCGTTGTCATATCAATCATAGTTTGGTAGGTCATGAGTTGTCCCACTAAACCTGATGTACCCATGCCTGATCCAGCAGGATTATTTTCCATTTTAAACAGAATGGTGGATACAGGTCCGAGTATTGCACTTGTGATAATAGGGGGTATCCATATCCTCGGACTCTTTACAATATTAGGCATTTGCAGCATAGATGTCCCCAGTCCTTGTGATAATAAGCCATTTAATTTGTTTTCTCGATAACTTGCAACGGCAAAACCAACCATTTGCGCAGAACACCCTACCGTAGCTGCTCCGCCCGCAAGTCCGCTTAATCCTAACATAATTGAAATGGCTGCAGAACTTATTGGCAATGTTAATATGATTCCCATGACAACGGAAACTATGATTCCCATAGCAAATGGTCTTAATTGGGTTGCCCATACGATAAATACCCCTAATCGAACCATGAGGTCTGAAATAGGAGGCCCTACGATTATTCCTACTATGCTCCCAGATACAATCGATACAAGAGGTGTTAAGACAATATCCACTTTTGTTTTACCGGAAATTAAAAGACCTACTTCAACTCCAATAATTGCCGCTAAAAAGGCTCCTATGGGGTCTCCGGGCCCTATTAAGAGCACATTCCCTTCTACAAACATCGTGCCTGGGACCAGTTTAGATGCATAAGCACCTATGAGCCCCGTAACAGCAGATGAATGGATTACTAAATTGGGAGCCTTAAGAGAATGGGCAACGCCAATACCAATACCGGCTCCAGTTGCAATAGATGCTACCGATCCTATGCCATTGAGTAAAATTCCAATATTCCCTCCAATAAGCATTCCAATTTGTTTTATAATGAGTCCTACGAGAAGCGTTGAAAAAAGCCCCAAGGCCATACCCGACATGCTTTTTACCAAATATCTGTCAATGAATCTTTTAAACATAAACTCACCCCTTCTGACTTTCTTAATGTTATTACACATGTCTTGTCAACGTTATGAAAAAATATAACATCTCTCTTAAAGACATGTAATTTGTACTTTTAATGTTATTCTCCCTCTTTCGTTAGGCAGCTAGTCATTCTTTTTTTCCAAGTATCCCCTTTCTCCCAATTTTTCCATGATTTTAATATAATCCTTTTCCTTCATTACTTTGACATGGTGAATGTGTTTTCCACCTGTCAATGTAGCCAATGGACTGGCCTTTTTTTCAGTTATGGTCTGGACAAACTCTTCAACATCTGCAATAGACCTTAAATTGAGTTCTCTTTTTATGTTCCCATATACAGTATGGTCAACACATACATCCAGTACGATTCCGCCATTGTTGACCATGATTCTTAACTCTTCCTCTAGGTCCTGAAGATTGTTATGGTTGCAGACAATAGACTTTATGATGCCATCATCTTGCTTCTTGTAAAGAATGTATCCATTGGACGTGGCAATGATGTCTAACCCTGTAGCTCTGATTAATGCGATATCCTGTACGATGACTTGCCTGCTAACATTAAAAAGCTCAGCTAGCCTATTTCCCGTAAGAGGCTCTTCTGCATTTTCCAAAATCTTAATCATTTCTTCCCGACGTTTTTTTGTTAACATACCTTTATCCCCTATTTCCTTTAATCTTCTATTAAAAAATGCTTGATCATTTCTATGGAGTTCTTAGCAGCCATATGCTGGAATTCTATGAAATCCACGGTGGATTCACTATCGGCATTATCCGATATGGATCTGACCACAGCAAAATCAACTTGATTGACATAGCACACCTGAGCAATACTCGCCCCTTCCATTTCACAGGCAATTGCTCCAAATCGGTCTACAATAGGATAGAGTTTTTCTTTGTCACCTATAAATTGATCTCCGGTTGCAATAATCCCTTTATGCACCTTGAGTCCTTGTATTTTCTTAGCCACCTTTTCCAATCGTTCTACCAAGATGTCACTGCTGGGAATTTCTACTCTGTTGATGCCAAAGATAAAGCCTAAAGGATCTCCTAAAGAGGATGTGTCCATGTCATGTTGCACCAAGGCACTTCCTATAACGATATCCCCTATTTTTATTTTCGGCGACATCCCTCCTGCAATACCTGTATTAAGAATTATATTGACAGGATACTTTAGAATCATTGTCTGCGTACAGATGGCAGCATTCACCTTGCCAATACCGCAAACTGCTACAACAACTTGTTTGCCATACAAATATCCGGTACAGTATTCTATACCGCTAATCACCTCTGTAACAGAATTCTTGATTTGCGCTTTTAATTCATCTACTTCTATTCGCATTGCCCCTATAATTCCTATCATGCCATACGTCTCCTTTTACACAGGATAATTTAAATTTTCTTTTGATATATCCTTTAATATATTCTTTAAATATTCCTTAGCCAAGTATTTTGCCATGGGCAGATTCATATCCAAATAGCAACCGCAATCTTTAGCCGTGGCACCGGGTATTTCACCCTCATATTCCGATATAAATGTAAACATATCTCTCACGAGATCAAGGACGTCAACAGATTCATAATCCCCGGAAAGTAAAAGGTAAAAGCCTGTCCGACATCCCATTGGACCAAAATAAATAATTTTCTCACCGTATTCCCTGTGATTGCGAAGATAAGTGGCTCCTAAATGCTCTATAGTATGCATTTCTGCTGTGTTCATTACCGGTTCAAAATTAGGCCTTTTCATCCTTATATCCAAGGTGGTTACCACGCTATGACCAACAGAATCCTTCCTCGAAACATAAATACCCGGTTGAAGCCTTAGATGATCGACTGTAAAACTAGCAATCTTCTCCATTTTGAATATATTTCCTTTCCGTTTTATTCACAAATCTCTTTATCCTCTTAATGGAAGGTACCATTATAATAATCGAAAATACAAGTGTTCCAATATCTGCTACAAATTGAGCCATTAGTACGCCCTCTAATCCTAAAATTCTAGGCAGTATCAAGACTGCAGGAATAAAAAATATACCCTGTCTCGATACGGATAATATCAACGCTGCCTTTGCTTTTCCAATGGCCTGATAAAATACGCTAATGACATTGGAGCAGGACATCATAACTAGAGATCCCAACGCATATTTCAAATAAACTTGTGCAATGTCCATAACAGCCGGTTCAGGCCTAAATAGACCTAATATTTGTTTCGAAAAAACAAAGGATAAAGCTGTGGTAATGATTGAGAATGCCAAACCTATTTTTATTGTAACATAAATTGCCTCTAAAACCCTATCATATCTTCTTGCTCCATAATTGAATCCTGCAACAGGCTGAAAACCTTGTGATAGTCCAAAAATAAAATACATAATGATCATAATCATTTTTAAAACTATTCCTACAGAAGCCAAAGCTACTTCGCCGCCATAAGAAAAAGCCGAATGATTAAGCAAAGCCAGCGCAATACTGACTAATATCTGACGCGCAAATGTAGGAGAGCCTATCTTGACAATTGCAAGAAGAATGTTCATTTCAACCTTTATATTCTTCATACTTAACTCCAGTAAGCTTTTCTTACGGATATAGTAAGCCACCAATAAAATAAGGGTGACGATTTGGGATATCGTCGTGGCTATGGCTGCACCTTCCACTCCCATATCAAAAGTGAAAATGAAAAGAGGGTCCAGTATAATATTTAATACAGCACCTATAATCATGGCAATCATGGAATGCCTTGCACTGCCCTCTGCTCTTAAGAGGTTGTTTAAGGTCATATTCATAATGGTTGCAAAGCCACCTAACATGATATAAAAACCATATCCCTCAGCGTATGCCATAAAGCTTTCCTTTGCCCCAAACATTACTAATAAGGGTTTTAAGAAAATAATGCTCAATAGGGTAGCTAAAATACCCATCGTCAAGGATAAGAGAATATTCGTCG
Organism: uncultured Eubacteriales bacterium; assembly: GCA_964429195.1. GTDB lineage: Bacteria > Bacillota > Clostridia > Peptostreptococcales > JAAYPU01 > JBBAFM01. The sequence goes on from CAYSBC010000015.1 coordinate 5,459, forward strand.
TACATATTTGATTGGCCTTGTCCATATTATTTTGCCCTAATAACCTTGATATAAAGGAACCGCCTCCAATACCTAAGGCAAGTCCTATGGAGGATAAGACCATAGTGATTGGATAAACAACTTGGGCTGCGCTGGTAGCTTCTTTCCCAATCCATGAAACAAACATGGTATCTACCATATTGTATAATCCCATAATTACGAGTCCGGTTATAGAGGGTATGGCCATTTTTATAATAGCCTTTGAAATGGAATACTCTTTCATTATTTTTATACGTTCATCTAGCATCTTTATACCTATATTCTTTCTAGTCATATTAACTGTGTACTATAAAAACAATACTCATTTTACTTAGAAAAGTCAATATGAGACCACACAGACTCATAAACAACATACTTAAAAAGCAATCTCCATAATGAGAAGATTGCTTTCTAATTCTAATTTTACTATCTTTTATTTATTTTAGCTCTTTCGATGCTGATCTTTTTACCTTTTATCTTTTTGTGATTCATTTCCTTCACTATTTTTGAAGCATCTTTATTTTTTACATTGACAAAGGAAAATTTATCAAAGATATCAATCACACCAATTTTGTCCTTGCTAATATTGGCTTCACCTGTGAAAGCACCTACGATATGATTTGCGTTGATCCCATCAAGTCTGCCCACATTAATGAATAAACGTGTGAAATCCTTTGAAGCAGTCTCCGGTTTTCCTATGGACTCACTCATTTTTCCGGCGGCTTTACCCTTATTTCTTTCCTCAGAGAATCTGGCATTGATATCATTTAATCCTGTCTTCTCATAAAGATCTAAATTAGACTTGATCAAAGCGGCTACAATCTTATCCAAAGGATATTTTTCCGTATCAATATCTTCAAGTATTTCTAAGTATTGGGATAGATTCTCGTTTTCAATAATTCCCGTAATTTCATCCATAAAATATTCTGTTTTTTTCTTATTGACTTGATCCAAAGTAGGTATAGCATTTTTCTCAATATGTTTTTTCGTATAGTGCATAATATTCGAAATACGTCTTCTGTCTTTTTTTGTTACCAATGTAATGGATCTGCCAAATCGCCCTGCTCTACCACTTCTGCCTATTCTATGCACATAGTAATCTTCTTTTTCCGGCACATCATAATTGATAATAACATCGACATCCTTAATATCAAGCCCTCTTGCTGCTACATCTGTTGCTACAAGAATATTAATTAACCCTTTATTAAATCGGTCTAACACCTTTAATCTAGCCTCTTGTTTCAAATCCCCGTGAATCTTTTCCGCTTTATAATCCTTCATTTGCAATGCATTGGTAACATCATCTACAATGTTTTTCATGTTGCAAAAGATAATGCATCTTTTAGGTCTTGTTACATCTAATATACGAGATAAAGCCTCAATTTTATTTTTTTCATCCACCTCAGAATATTCCTGCTCAATCGTATCCGCAGTAATCATCTTTGTATCTGTTTTAATGAATTCAGGAGATTTCTGATACTTATTCGTTAGATTAAGAATGGGTTCAGGCATAGTCGCCGAAAATAGAAGCGTTTGCCTTTCCTCAGGCATTTGTTCAAGTATTAACTCAATATCTTCTCTAAATCCCATTTTTAACATTTCATCCGCTTCATCGAGGACAATGTGCTTGATATTGTCAATCTTCAAAGTCTTTCTGTTGATATGATCAATGGTTCGTCCCGGTGTTCCTATAATGATTTGAGGACCCCTTTTTAACGCCAATAATTGATGATGTATCGGTTCCCCACCATATAAGGCAACAGCCTTAATACCGTGTAAATATTTACTTATTTTATTAAATTCATTTGTTACCTGCACTGCTAACTCTCGGGTAGGCAGTAAAACAAGGGTTTGCGGTTTCTTTAAACTGCTGTCTGTGTTCTCCAATAAAGGTACAGCAAAGGCCGCCGTCTTGCCTGTCCCTGTTTGGGATTGACCTATGACATCTTTGCCTTCCAGCACAAGAGGAATACAGTTTTTTTGTATGTATGTCAATTCCGTATAACCCATATCTTCTATTGCTTTTTTTATTTCTTGTGAAATATTCATGTTTTCAAATATCATTAAATTTTATCATCCTATTCTTTCTTCAATTTATCTTGTTTCTGCTCATTATTTGCTTTATTTCTTTTAATTCTTTGTATATTTTATTGAGAGTGCCTTGTAAGGTAATCAGTATAATAAAAAAAATTATCAAAATTGCATACATCATATTCCTATCCATTACTTTTCTCCCATGATAATAGAACATATGTCCTGCCAATTATAAACCCGGGTAATTTTATGATTATCTTCTATTTTTTTATTATAGGTGCAATCTATCAAGAGCACATGTATCCCTGCCTCAGCTAGTTGAGTGGCGGTTTCAAGCCTATCCTCAATAAAGTAATCGCATTGGAGCTCTTGAGCTTGGGCAAGCTTATCATGGGTCCCCAATAAATAAATATTATCATCGACAGGCAAATCATGTCTTTGAAGCCATTCCTTCGTCACTCTTTCCATGCGTTTTATACGAGCTGTAATATAAAATATATTATGTTCTTGGGTCATTTTTTTTATACATTGGCTAGCATCCTCCCGAATAATAGCCTCGGAATGCATCTGTTCACCATATAATTTATAATGTTTTACTAATTCTTCTATGCTGAGATCAAAAATTCTTTCTAAACTATACTCTATGACTTCTTCCGGTTTTATATTTCTATTAAAATGCTCATTGATTGAATCCAACCAATAATAGGGCTCTGTAATAGTGCCATCTATATCAATTCCTATATTTAATCTTTTCATAATTTCACCTTAAAATAAAAAGCTGCCATTTAGCAGCTTATTCATTATCCAACAACGATCTCTTTTCCATTGTAATAGTTACAACTAGGACATATTCTGTGAGAAAGCTTCATCTCATGACACTGCGGACATTCAACGACATTGGGTGCCGTCATCTTGATGTTAGAAGCTCTTCTCTTGTCTCGTCTTGCTTTGGATGTTTTTCTTTTTGGTACTGCCATAAAAACACCTCCTCATTCCACTATAATAAATTTCTTTAACTCCATAAGCCTTATATCCAGATCATCTTTTTCACAATCACATTCTTTTTCATTAAGGTTTATCCCGCATTGACCGCACAAACCCTTGCAATCAGTCTTGCATAAAAATATCATATCCAGTTTAAGAAGAAACAGTCCTTCGGCAAAAATCTCCGTATCGATACTCTTTTCTTCAAAGACCATTATAGAATCGTCATTGTCCTTCGAATAAATGATTTCATTAAATTTTATTGCAATATTTTCATGAACATCTTCCAGACATCTGCTACATTGAGTTTTAAAGTTTCCTGTTAGCGCCCCAGAAAAGACAATTTCTTCATTAACATTGACAATCTTTCCTTCTAAAGTCAAACCATCTGTGTGAATGACCTCATTGCCTCGATGTATCTCTTTAAGAAAAATCTTTTCTGTTACATTGATTGCGTTACTTTTTTTATCTATGAGCTTTGAAATATCTATTTTCATTAAGTATCACCTCTTCAGCTTAATACCTAACAGATTAATTATACAGACAGGTTATACCCTTGTCAATAAAAATAAAATTGTTTGGCCAATATTTGTGTCCTGCAAAAGTAAAAACAGTATTTCAAGCCTTTATCAAGGTCCAACAATATTGACTCTTAGAGTTTTAACAATTTCTTCTGTATCACGGGCAATCATTAATTCTTCATTTGTTGGAATGACAAGAATTCTAATCTTGGATGTAAGAGTATTGATATAAGTTTCCTTACCCCTAATATTATTCCTTTCAGGATCTAGTTGTATACCAATGAAGTCCATGTTTTCACAAATTCTTTCTCTAAGTTCAATTCCGTTTTCACCTATGCCGGCTGTAAATATAATAGCATCCGGACCATTCAATTCAGCCACATAAGCTCCTACATAGTTTCGTACTCTTTGTATAAAGATATCTAAAGCCAACTGAGCTCTTTGATTACCGTCTTTAGCTGCTTCTTCAACATCTCTAAAATCGCTGCTCACTCCTGAAATACCCAGTACACCTGATTTTTTATTTAAGACTTCATCTATCTCATCAATCGTCCAATTTTCTTTGTCCATAAGGTACTTTATAATAGCCGGGTCAATATTTCCACATCGTGTTCCCATAGTTAATCCTGCCAAAGGAGTGAAACCCATTGTGGTGTCCATTGATTTTCCATTTTTAATCATGCATATACTGGACCCATTTCCTAAGTGACAAGATACCAGATTGACTTGTGAAACATCTTTTCTGAGCATGTGAGCAGCTCTTTCCGTTACATAACGATGGCTAGTCCCATGGAAACCATATTTTCTAACCTTGTGCTTTTCATAACACTCATAAGGTAATGAATACATATAAGTATGGGGTGGCATGGTTTGATGGAAAGCTGTATCAAAGACTGTTACCATTGGCGTATCTGGCATCAAGGCTTTGCAAGCTTGTATACCCATAACATTTGCCGGTGTGTGAAGTGGTGCCAAATCCTTTGAATTCAACAAATCCTGTATTACTTTGTCTGTAACATAAACTGATTTAATATAGTCGCCACCATGAACGATTCGATGACCAACCGCCTCAATTTCTTCCATGCTTGAAACAACACCATGCTTTTCATCGGCCAACATCTTTAAAACAAGCTCGATTCCGGCTGTGTGGTCCTTCATAGGTTGACTAATCTTAACCTTTTCATCACCGGTCTTCTCATGAATAAGTACAGAGCCATCCATACCAATTCTCTCTACAAGCCCTTTAGCTAAAACACTTTCATCTTTCATGTTAATTAATTGGTATTTTATTGAAGAACTGCCACTGTTTATAACTAAAACCTTCATTTTTATCCCTCCTAAACTATTAATAATTATACAAAACAAAAGGATTATTTCAAGTATTATTTTTCTTTCATGATATAATATACAGTATATCTTTATATATCTTTATAAAATTATATCATAATTAGAGGACCTCGTCTATGAAAGTATTAGGTATTGTATCAGAGTATAACCCTTTTCACAAAGGTCATGAATACCATTTAAAGGAATCAAAAATCTCTGTTTCTGCTGATTTCGTTGTTTGTGTCATGAGCGGAAATTTCCTGCAGAGAGGAGAACCTGCTTTATTTAATAAATGGATTCGGGCAGAAGCGGCGATAAAATGTGGTGTTGATATCGTCTTTGAACTTCCTGCCCCTTATGCATGCAACAGCGCTGAACATTTTGCTCAAAAGGCTATCTCTCTATTGGATAGGCTAGGCTGTGTTACTCATCTTTCATTTGGCAGCGAAAGCGGGAATATTCATGACATAATCAAGCTAGCGGATCCTCTTCTCTTTCAATCAGAAGAATATAAAAAATTACTCAAAAAATATATGGATGAAGGTTTCTCTTTCCCAAGGGCCAATCAAGCAGCTACTGAGGTTTATGCATCCCATATTGAGCCTTCCATTTTATCCAGTCCTAATAACATATTAGGTATCGAATATATGAAAGCACTCTATTCTGAAAAAAGCTCCATTGAGCCTATCACTGTTAAACGTCATGTGGCCGGATACCATGATACTTCAATCCAGCGTGATAAAAATATCTGCAGTGCTTCCGCTATAAGGTCTCATTTGGAATCAGGCTATAGCTTAGATTCTATGAAAGATTTTATGCCGGTGGGTTCTTATGAAACAATCCAAAAATACTGGGCATCAGGCATAAAACCGACTTTCTTTGCTGACTTTTTCGAGCTTATACAATATAAGCTATTAAGCTTGGCACCTGAGGATTTAAAAAAGATTTATTCTGTCAGAGAAGGCATTGAGCACCGGCTCATCGCAATGGCGAAAAAAAGTAACAGCTTAGAGGAATTGATAACACGGATTAAGACAAAACGCTACTTAAGAACCGGCATTCAAAGGATGCTCACCCATATTTTGTTGAACATCACTCAAGAGGATATGCATTATTTAAATCAACCCAATAGCCATTATGGCAGGCTATTGGCCGCATCTTCGGAAGGTCTAACACTTTTAAGACATATCAAGAAAAAGGAGCTTTCTCGTATGCCCTTGATTACAAATATCAATAAGGAGGTGCATCCGTCAACGAATTTATCGAAACAATTAAGCTACGATATCTTGGCGAATGACATCTATAACCTTGTTGCCTCCCCCTCCCGAAAGCAGGATTTTTCAGATTATATTATATTTCCATATATCCAGCAGTAGTTTTAAATACTAAATCTTTATTCTTTTGCATATATATGATTTATGAAAAAGAATAAAGAACACCCTAAAATGTTTTCAAAAAAATACATATTCATGCTGTTGTCATGTATGTTATTTTCAACAGCCATGATACTCTTTCCTCACATATCCTTGCAGGCGGCTCAATCGGGAATAAATATTTGGTTCTATTCTGTTCTTCCTGCCTTGTTTCCTTTTTTTGTTTTTACAAAACTGATGACCTACCTTGGATTTCATAAAATTTTCGGCCGCCTATTGGAGCCCCTTATAAGGCCACTTTTTAATGTCCCCGGTGAAGCTTCCTTTGTATTTGCTATGAGTCTATCCTCCGGATATCCAGTGGGAGTTCAAATGATTGCCGACTTAAGAAAATCACAAAGCATCTCCAAAACAGATGCTGAACGCATGTTATCCTTTTGCAGTACCTCCGGCCCTCTCTTCATGTTAGGGACCGTCGGCACAAGTATGTTTAATAGCTCTCCTTTGGGGTTTAGTATTGCCATTTCTCATTATTTGGGTTCTATTTTAAATGGATTTCTATTCCGTTTTTATAAAAAAAACAGTCCTTCAAATAGGATTGCTCATCAAAATGATATAAAAACTATCGTGCTGGATTGTCAAAAGAACTTTAACCATGGCAGAGAATTTATGTCCAAGATATCCGAAGCTATTTACGATTCCTTTAAAGCTTTATTATTGGTGGGGGGCTTTATTACTCTCTTTTCTATCTTAATTGCATTACTTGAAACTTTAAATTTCTTTCATTTCATTTCACTTTTTATTTCAAACCCTTTAACCAACAGCATTTTTCTTTCTTATGTCAAGGGCTTTTTCGAAATTACAATAGGGTGCAATGAAGTTTCTCAAATAACCCATTCGGGTTTTGTGCTTTCCACTTTGCTCTGTTCATCCATTATATCCTGGAGCGGATTATCGATTCATGCTCAAGCCCTTACAATTTTATCCAAAACAGATTTAAAAAAATCAATCTATTTAGTTTCTAAAATAACCCATACCCTTTGTACAATCGTTTGTTCACTGATTATCTCCAATTTATTCTTAAAATACATGCCTTATGATATTGCAACATTTAATATGGATTTCATAACAAAGAACAGCACTTTTATTTATAATTTGCTGTTCTCTACGAAACTCATGTTATGTATCTTTATCCTCTTTATTGTAACCGTCATAATCGATATGCTCAAAAAGTAGCTATTCCTCATTAAAGTCAGGAGACTTATAAAACATATTCTTTATTTCATTTCTATTCTCATTGATTGTATTGGTTATGTTATCAAAATTTCTTTGTAATCCACCAAACATTTCATCTATGTAGGTTGCATTGAGCTTGTCCATCTTGTTCTGCAAGTCGCCAAGTATCTGATCAACATATTCAAGGGCATTATTTTTCATTTCCTCTGCATTTTTTTCAGCAGCGCTTAATATTTCCTCTGCCCTTAACCTGGCTTTTATGGATAAATCATCATTCTCAACCATGGATTCAATATTGGTCTTAGCATTTTTCATCAATAACTCCGACTCTTTTTTTGCTTCAGCCAATATTCTTTGTCGTTCCTCTTTAATCCATTGAGCTTGCTCAATTTCATCCGGTAGCTCTATTCTGATTTCCTTTATGATTTCTAAAATTTCCGAACCATCAACAAGGATTTTTCCTGTTAAGGGTAGCCCCGAACTATTTTCAATAATATCTTCTAACTCATCCAGTAAATGCAATACTTTCATCTATTACACCCCTTTTATTTATTTGATTTCATTTCCATATGTTTAACGACTTCTTTCGGAACAACTTTTCCAATATCCCCTCCAAAGCTAAATACTTCCTTAACTAAGCTAGAACTTATATAAGAATACTTACCTCTTGTCATTAAAAATACGCGCTCCATATCCGGATATATTTCAGAATTCATTTGAGACATTTGCAACTCATATTCAAAATCTGCAACACCTCGAAGACCTCTTATAACAGAATTTATGTTGTTTTTCTTAACATAATCAACTACAAAACCAGAAAAACTATCTACCCTAACATTAGGCAAGTCTTTAGTGACTTCTTTAATAATTTCCATTCTTTCTTCCACCGTAAAAAAGGGTTTTTTTGTGGGATTATTAAGGACAGCAACAATCAATTCATCTGAAAATCGTAGGGCTCTTTTTATGATATCGAGATGTCCGTTTGTAATAGGATCAAATGTTCCTGGGTATAAATTAATAGTCATTTATTCAATCCTCCAATAATATTAAATACGTTCCTGGTTTTTAATATAAATAGAAACAGCAATATCACCATAGATTTTCTCTTTAAAAAGATGCAATTCCAATGGTAATTCCTTTAATTCTTCATTTTTACTGTGCTCAGCAACGATTAGACCTTCATCAGCCAATACATTTTTCTGCAGTATTTCATCGATACTCTTCTTAATGAACCCTTGATTATAGGGAGGATCTAAAAAAATAATATCAGCACATTCTTTGATATCGTCTAACGCTTTACTCGATGTCCTGTTCATAACAACGGACTGATTCTCTACACCTAATTTCCGAATATTTTCTTTAAGTATATCTAAACTTATTTTGCTTTTTTCAACAAAATATACCTTATTAGCCCCTCTGCTCAAAGCTTCTAACCCGAGATTGCCCGTACCGGCGAAGAGGTCGATAATAATGGCATTATATATATAGGGAGCTATCATATTAAAAATAGCCCCTTTAATCTTGTCACCCGTAGGTCTAATGTCATCTGTTTTAGGAGTGATAAGCTTAGTACCTTTAAAATCTCCAGCTATTATCCTCATGTTTTATCTCCTATTTATTACTATTCTAACACATAGAACCTAAAGTGCAAATAAAAAAAGATAGCTTACACTACCTTTTTTTATTTTAATTTAAATGTGATATTTAGTATTATTATTTTCCTGATAATTGTTGTTCAGCCATTTCGACTAAGTTCTTAGTCATATATCCGCCTACATAACCATTTTGTCTTGAAGTAAGGTTTCCCTTATCCATGCTTTGATAATTGCTTAATCCAAGTTCATTAGCTATTTCAGTTTTCATGTTATTTAATGCTTGTTTTGCTCCTGGTACATTAATTCTATTGCTGTTATTATTTTGGTTTGCCATTTTTTCACCTCCTGTTGTAATATTAATTTATCCAGGATAAACAATAATATTACATGAAAATTATACCTAAATAGTTAAATACTGAACCCTTTTTTCTCATCAAACATATCTTTCATTTTTTTTCTGAATTTTTCATTTTGTTTTTTCTGCAAAAGTGGATCTTGAAAAGTTAATGTTTTGCATTCCTTTTGAACCTCTCTCAGAATATCCCTATGCTGAAACAAATTAGCAATCTTCAGCTCAGGTAGACCGTGCTGCCTCGTTCCAAAAAAATCCCCAGGTCCTCTGTTTTCCAAATCCTTTTCGGATATCACAAAACCATCACTTGTTTCGACCATGATAGCATGACGCTTCATGGCAATGCCTTCTTTGCTGGAAGAAATGAGAATGCAATAGGCCTGATCTTTTCCTCTTCCTACGCGTCCCCTAAGCTGATGAAGTTGTGCTAGGCCAAATCTTTCAGAATTCTCAATAATCATAATGGAAGCATTCGGTACATTGACACCAACCTCGATAACAACTGTAGAAACAAGAATTTGTATCCGATTTTCTACAAACTCTTGCATAATAGCATCCTTTTCATTTTGCTTTAAGCTGCCGCTCATGTAGCCCCATTTGTAGCCAGGGTATTTCTCCTTGCATTCTTCGTATATTTTTTGTACAGATTCAAGATGAAGGCTTTCGGATTCTTCAATAAGCGGTGCAACGATATAACCTTGTCTGCCTTTATCCACCTCTTTGAGTAAAAAATCATAGGCAGACTTTCTTTTAGCAGTATCCACACTGTAGGTTTTAATTCTTTTTCTGTTGGGAGGTAATTCATGGATGATGGAAATATCTAAATCACCATAGAGTATAAGGGCCAGTGTTCTTGGTATAGGCGTAGCCGTCATGACAAGAACATCAGGGGTTTTCCCTTTGGAAGATAGCTTTGACCTTTGGGCTACTCCAAAGCGATGCTGCTCATCTGTTACAACTAATCCAACCTTATTAAACTGTACATCGTCTTGGATAACAGAATGGGTTCCAATGAGGAGGTCTATTTTCCCTTTTTTGAGTTCTTCTAAAATCACTTCCTTATCCTTTTTCGGTGTACTTCCTGTTAGCAAGGCGATGGATATATCAAGCTTTTTAAAAAAATCACAGAAGGAATCATAGTGTTGCTTGGTCAATATTTCTGTTGGAGCCATCAAGGCAGCCTGATAACCACACTTGATTGCCTTAAAGATGGCAATAGCTGCTACTATTGTCTTTCCAGAACCAACATCCCCCTGAATTAATCTATTCATATTTTTAGGACTTTCCATATCTTCTAATATTTCTCTGATTACGGTCATCTGAGCATGGGTTAATTGGAATGGAATCTCTTTTATAAAGGGCTCTACGCTCACTGTCTTTTCAAAGTAAATGGGGTTATTTTCCTTGTCCAATTCATTTTTGATGGTTAAAAGTCCTGTTTGTAACAACAATAATTCTTCAAAAATAAGGCGATATCTTGCACGATTAATATCTCTTATCGTCAAAGGCTGATGGACGAGCTTTAATGCATCCCTAATACCTAAAAGGTCGTGTCTAACGATGGTTTCCTCCGGCAAATATTCCTCTATCAACTCTATCCATGCAGATGCTTGCTTTTGCAATTTTCTTCTTTCTTTTAGACTGATGCCTTCCGTAAGAGGATAGATGGAAACAATAGGATCAATCTTTTCATTAGCCAGAAATATTTCAGGATGAATCATTTGGAATCCCTTCGTGGACTCCTCTATCTTGCCATAAAAGCAATAGCTTTCATTTTCTTTGAATAGCTTTTTAAAATAAGCGGAATTAAAAAAAACAACTTCTAGTTGGCCGGTTTCATCCTTGATATTAAGCTTGAATATATTTTTTCTGTTCCTTCTCGGATAGAAGTCTCCTATGCTTATAATACGCCCTCGAATAAGAACCTTTTCTCCCTTTTGAATATGACTGATATTTTTAACATTGCGCCTATCTTCATATTCTCTTGGGAAACTATAAAGGACATCCTCAATGCTTTCAATGTTTAGTTTTTTTAATCTTATGGCTTTCTTTTCACCAAAACCCTTTAAAATAGTAATAGGGTTTTTCATCTTGTTTTCCATAATCAACCTTCAATATAAATATTTCTTTTCGTCATTCTTTTAGATTTAATACCTCTTATATATATTGTAACCTTCTCCACTTCAATATCCGTTATATTATAAACCTCTGAACGGATACGCTTAATAATCTCAGAAGCAATCTTATTCATACTGTATCCAAACATAAAAATAACATTAAATCTTATAACAACCTTTTCCCCCATTTTTTTTACCTCAATATAATGACTATCCCTATTTTGAGATAACATGCGAACCATTCTTAAATTTTGACCTGATGTATTGGTTAAAAAAACACTTTTATCAAAATCTTTAAGTATATAATGAACTATCTTTTCTATGATATGCTTGTCAATGTTTATACTTCCTAAAGAACTTCTATGTTTCATGAGCATTAAAATCACCTCAATTATTATGATTACCTTATTATATCATCTTAAAATAATAATAACATTTTATTTTCACTTAAACTGTCAAGCACAAATGAAAATGGCACCCCAAAATCATAAATATTAGTTTTCGTGGCGTAGATATTTTTACCGGAGTCTCGGGTCAGTTGCTTAAACCGGTTCAGGAGAATGTCAGCACTCCCCTTTAAGCTTTTAGCCAAAAACTGAGCAAATTTTCAACTAGTGTGTTGATATTTTGGTATAAAATGTAATTTAAAGCTAAATCTGTTCAAAATTTCAAGTAGTGTGTGGTTTCCTAAAAATAAACCACACACTACTTGAAATTTTGCTCTTTTATCTCATATTTACTCCCCGTCCCCACTCTAGCTTTAAAATCTCCTTGCCGGATGATGCAGTCTATCGAAATTTTTCTAAATAAAATGTCAAGAACAGTTTGTGTAAGAAAAGATAATAATAACATTTTATTTTCACTTAAACTTGACTTGTTTCCGAAACAGGTGTAAACTAAATCAGGTATCATGCATTTATGAAGGAGGTATATCATGTCTAGAGCTTGCGAAATATGTGGGAAAGGTCAAATTTCCGGTAATCAAGTTAGTCACTCTAATAAACACAACAAGAGAAAATGGAACGTAAATGTTCAAAAGATTAGAGTTATTGAAAACGGTTCCGTAATCAGAAAAACTGTATGCACAAGATGCATAAGATCTAATAGAATTACCAGAGCGGTATAATCAAATATGATTAATTATTCATAAAAGGACGATTTTTTTTATTCATTTGGTCAATCCAGTGATTAAAAAAAATCGTCCTTTTTAACAAAATAACCTATAACCTAGAAATATAAGTAAACAGCCAATCATAATCAACCATAGTTTATAAGGAAATACTAATAAGCCTACAATTGAAATGCCTAAGATAATTAAAACTAAGCCAATTATTCTTTTTTCTACCCTCCAAAACATAAAACGCTTTCTCAAGTCCTACACCTCCATTAAGATAGCAAAAAGATGACAGAGGTAACACATAATACGACTAATAATACATACCAGACTGTTAACGGTATCACCTCAATGATGACAATAACCCCTGTAACTGCACAAATAATACCTAAAAATTTTTTCAATAACTTTCTTTTTCTCACAAAATTTCACCTCTATTCAATAAAGGGGTTTATTCTATTATATTTTTCTAATATATTTCTGTGCCTCTTGGTCATAAAAAATGTGTATAAAATAACGCAAAAAAATATAAAAGAAATATTTCTACTCCTTTTATATGTCTATTATTTTAGGTTTGCTTTTATTAATCACAACTTCTTATAACCAGTAATTGACCGTCTCCTTTTATGATTTTTCCCTCTTTCTCTATGATTTCATTGCTGATACCCAACGTTTCCCAATTATATAAAATTTTATTTTCCAAGGGGTATTTAAAACCCTCTAATTTTATTATCTTTGTACATTCACTTAGAGAAATAAGTGATATGAACTCACCTCTTTTTTTCTTTAATACAGTGATATTATCTGCAATAAACATCTCATTATAATCATCCATAATCTTGCACTTAACACCATAACTGTTCACGGAAAAAAGCAACATCATATTTGCTAAAAAATGATCCATTCTTGTACCTGTCACTGCAAACATGCCAATAGCGCTTGCATTTTTTTGGATAGCCAGATTAACGGCTAGATGGGTATCCGTAAAATTCTTTTCCGAAGGAAATGTCTCAAATTTTACATGAAGTTGTTGATAATGTTCAATGCTTTTTTGACTGGCAGAGTCCAAATCTCCTACAATCAAATCGGGAATGATTCCCATATTATAGGCATGGTCAATACCGCCATCAACGCATATAATATAATCGTATTTCTTAATTTCTGTTTTGATGTTATCTATCTTGTTAAGGGTTCCGTTGGCAATTATGGCTACTTTCATAATTCTTCATCACCTTTATGAATTTTTCCGTTTCTGCCTTGATGTCTTCTTTTCCAAAAATTGCAGAACCAGCCACAAGGATGTTGGCTCCTGCTTCCATAACCTTCGTCATATTATCAAGGTTTATTCCACCATCTACTTGTATATCAACAGTCAGGTCTCTCTCCTCTATCATCCTCTTTAATTGCTTTATTTTCTCCAAGCTGGATTCTATAAAACTTTGTCCGCCAAAACCCGGATTGACAGACATGATAAGTACCATGTCTAAATCCTCGATAACATAATCCAATACTGAAAGAGGTGTTGCCGGATTTAATACGACACCTGCTTTAATTCCCATATTTTTTATATGTTGAACAGTCCTATGTAAATGAACACAGGCCTCCGCATGAACTGTTATAATTTCAGTGTTTTTTACATAAAAATCCTCTAAATACTGGTCGGGATTTTCTATCATAAGATGGACATCAAAGGGGATATCTACTTTTTGGGATAGCGCTTTTACCACAAGAGGGCCTATGGATATATTAGGAACAAAATGACCATCCATCACATCGATATGAAGCAGATGAGCACCCCCATCTATTGTTTTCTTAATATCCTCATATAATGCCGCAAAATCCGCCGATAAAATAGACGGCGCTAATTTAATCATACATTTGCCTCCTATACTCTATTATTTCATCCATCATACTATAATAAGATTTGTACCTTGATGGATGTATATTCTTCATTTCAACGGCCTCCTTAATCCTGCAATCCGGTTCATTCATATGAAAGCATCCATTAAATTTACACCGTCCTATAAAAGAAGTGAATTCCGGAAAATAAAATTGAAGCATCTTTTCATCAATATCGGTTATCTCAAAGGATGTAAAACCGGGAGTGTCTAAAACATATCCTCCAGAATCAAGTTTTAAGAGTTCCACATGTCTGGTCGTATGTTTGCCTCTATTCAATTTGTCGCTTATTTCACCGGTTTTTAGATTCAAGCTATTTTCTAATTCATTGAGCAAGGAAGATTTCCCAACGCCAGATGGTCCTGCAAAGACACTTATCTTTCCTCTTATCAGCTCTTTTAATCCTCTTATACCTTCTCCTGTCTCTGCGCTGGTAACTACAACAGGAAAGCCTATATCTTCATATATCTTTATAATCCTTTTTTGTTCTTCAGAAGCAATGTCCGACTTATTAAAGCATAGCACAATATCTAGCTCTTCTTTTTCTATAGCCGCAATAAATCGATCCAAAAGATAAATATTCGGTTCAGGCTTCAAAAGTGAAAAAACGATAACAGCAAGTTCAACATTAGCAACAGGTGGCCTTATCAGATAGTTTTTTCTTTCCTTGATATCCACAATAGTACCTTCTTTATCATTTTTTTTCTCAACAGATACCAAGTCACCCACTGTAGGTATTAGATTTTTTAATCGAAACAAGCCTCTTGCTTTACACTCAAGGATACCTTCTTCGGTTTCTACATAATAAAAGCCACCTATACCTTTTGTAATCCGACCATCAATCATAAAATTCTCCTGTTTTAAAGTCGACGTTCTTTTCAGCGATATGAATATCATCAAAATAAATAGAAATTTGAGCTTTCCCTGAGCCACTTATGATAACCTGTTCTTTACCGCTATTTTCCTTATAATGTGTTTGGTTATAAATAATCTCTACTTTACCATCCTTTATTTTAAATATCTTCATGACAAAAGCATCCTGAGTAGCCTGATCATAATTTAATGTGATAGGTACATCATAAATTGTATCTTCATCTACACTCGGTTCATCAACCGAATCTTCAGTTTCTTCTTTTCGTTGTATAACTTTTAAATTAATTGCTGTATTTTCCTGTATCTCTACCCCAGCTTCAATACTTTGACCTACCACCTTGTTATTCTCTTCTGTTGTACTAGGGACATATTCTACATCCCCTACTTTTAAACCCGCACCTTCAATGTCCGCCTTAGCTGTATTCAAATCCTTCCCCTTGACATCAATCATCAGTATGGTTTTAATCTTAACGCCCTCACTGATAACAAAATTTATTTCTTTCCCCTCAGGCACTTTCTTCCCCGGTGTCGGGTTCTGTCGGATAACTATACCAATAGGCAATTCACTAGATTCATGGGACACAATACCTTCTGTTAAATTATTTCTTTCTAATAAAAATATGGCATCCTCATATTTTTTATTCAATAGACTTGGAACATCTACTGTTTTTTCGCCTTTGCTCACGGTTATCTCAACATATTCCCCTTCCTTTATTTTTGTACCGGCAACCGGATTTTGAGCTATAATTTGTTCCTCCTCAATCTCATTATTAAACTCTTCCACCCTCTCAGCTTCAAGCCCTACTTCATTTAATTTTTGTAAACCATCCATATAACTGCTGTTCACTAAATCTGGGACAGCAACTTCCTTGACAAAAAGGATAGGCTTGAGGGCCATAATGAAATTACTTACAAGAAATGCAAGCAGTATAGCAAAGACAATAGCCGAAAACTTTGTCAGGCCTTTGCCTTCAAACAACTTTCCCTTCATATTCAGGTTCTTCCCTAATTTCAGTTTGTAATCCTTGACCTGTGGTTTTGGCCTCCTGTCTTCCTTAACGTAGGTTTCATCCAATTTGGACATATAATCCAATGGCATGACTGCCTTTGTATCTGAAACCTTATGTTTTGCAAAGCTATTGCTTAAACTTGGATCCTGCAAAGCATTATAAAAGTCCTTGGCTGTCAGATAACGATTAATTTGTATCTTTTCCGTTGCTTTCACTATCACATTCTCAAGAAACTGAGGAACTTTATCGTTCTTGAGTGTCGGTTTTGGAAGAGGATCATGCATATGCTTCATCGCAATGGAAACTAGAGTATCCCCTTCAAAAGGAACTTCTCCTGTGACCATTTCATAGAGTACTATCCCCAATGAATAGATATCTGATTTTTCATCAATATAGCCGCCTCTCGCTTGCTCAGGTGAAAAATAATGAACAGAGCCCATCACCTCATCACTATTATTGACAATGGTAGATTGGGTTACAGCCTGAGCAATACCGAAATCCGTTAACTTGGCAATTCCTTCCTTTGTTATTAAGATGTTATGAGGCTTGATATCCTTGTGCACAATATGGTTTTTATGAGCATGACTAAGACCTAATGCTATCTGCGAAGCAATATCAATAGCCTTACTGATAGGCAATGGTCCCTCCTTTTTAATTAAATCGCTCAGGGTTTCACCTTCAACAAATTCCATAACAATATAATGTATTTTCTTTTCCTCTACACCTACATCGTATACATTCACTATATTCTGATGGGATAAGCTGGCAGCAGCCTGGGATTCCTTTCTAAAACTAGAAATAAATTTCTCATCCTTAGTGAATTGAGGTTTAAGTATTTTTACAGCTACATGCCTATTCAAAAGACGGCACCTGGCTTTAAAGACAACAGCCATTCCACCCTCTCCGGTTTTTTCTAATATTTCATATCTTCCACCTAATACTCTATCGTCCATTTTTAGCGCGCTCCTCCATTTTTCAATGTAAGGATAGTTATATTATCCTGTGTATTTCTTTCATTTGCTAAATCGACTATATAATCACAGATTTCTTGTACATCAAAACCTTTAGAGAACACATCTAAAATTTCCTGGTTACTTATATTTTCATAAACACCATCTGTACACAAAAGGATATAATCATCCTCCTCAATTTGGATATCATGAAAATCAGCAGACATATCCTTAATGATACCTAAGGCCCTGGTTATAACATGCTTTTGAGGATGATTTAACATTTCATCCTTACTGATTTCACCTGTATTGAACAATTCTGCAGGATAAGTGTGATCTGCAGTAATTTGAATAATCTGATTATCTCTAATTAAATAGCCTCTGCTATCACCCATATTAATAAAATACATCTTTTCTCCAAACCAATACCCTATAACAATAGTTGTTCCCATACCTTCATAATCCCCATTACTGTTGGCTAAATCAATGATAAAGGAATTGACTTCATCAATGCACTTTCTAAAATATTCTTTGATTAATTGACGATTAAATCCCTTATCGATAGGGTTGTTATCGATATATGTTTTTATAAATTCAACAGCTTTTTGGCTGGCTACAGATCCTGCTTTAGCACCCCCAACACCGTCTGCTAGAATAACATAATCATCAGAAGAAGAAATATAATATGCATCTTCATTAATTTTTCTACCACTTCCTATGTCTGACCTTGCACCTATTAACATAACCTTCCTCCTTTATGATTATTGGTTTTTCTCATCTTGCAAATATAAAAACCATCGGTATGGTGAATATCAGGGTATAACTGAACTGTGCCCGGCATTCTTCTGTTTTGTCCCGATACATTGTAAATCTTTTTTTCATCCGGCAAATCTTTATCTTCTTTATGCATATAAAGAGGTTCAATTTCAAAATCCCCATGGGTATCTAGAAATTTTGCGATAATATCATCATTTTCCTCTAATAATAACGTACAGGTTGTATACATAAGTACGCCGCCTTCTTTTACATATGGACTTGCCTGACATAATATATTGTACTGCATATTAGCGAAATGAGAAATATCCTTTTTATCCCTATTATATTTTATTTCTGGTTTTCTACGAATAACACCGAAACCTGAACAAGGAGCATCCACTAAAACTTTATCTGCCTGCTCCTTCATTGAAACATCCGTCCTCAGGCTATCAAATACTTCTGCATGAACAATTCCAATCCCATGTATCGCCGCTCTATCTGTTAAAAGCTTTAATTTATGTTCATGGATATCCCTAGCCAAGATAAGGCCTTTATTTCTCATAAGCTCAGCCATATAGAGTGTCTTCCCACCCGGAGCCGCACAAACATCTATGATGGTTTCCCCCGGCTTTGGATTCAAGGCTTTGATAGCAATCATAGAGCTCTCATCTTGAGCCTGATAATAACCCTTTTCAAATAAATCGTTACCGATGATATTGGAGCCTTTTAAAACCAACCCATCTTCAGTATAACCACAGGGATGTGCTTCTATATTGCGTGCCCTTAATTCCTTTATCAAAGTATTCTTATCCGTTTTTAATGTATTGATTCTTACTGTCAATGCTGGAGTTGTATTTAAAGACCTTAAAAGACTTTCTGTGAATTCTACATGATATTGATTGAAAAATTCTTCGATAATCCACTTGGGATAAGAATACTTTACCGATAAATATTCAATGAGATTTTCTTCCTTACGAGGCAGCTTGATAGTATCGCGCTGCCGAATATAATTTCTTAGTACACCGTTTACAAATCCGGCATGCCTATAAGAATATTTCTTGACTAATTTTACACTTTCGTCAATCACAGCGTAATCCGGCGTTTTCGTTAAAAATGCCAGTTGATAAATACCCAATTCTAAGATGAGCTTTATTTCGATTTTAAGTTTGTTAAAGCCTGACTTAACCAGCTTCTGGATGATATAGTCTAAGTAGATTTTGTTTTCTATCACTCCATAAACCAGTTCCCTGATAAAAGCCGCTTCTTCGAGTTTATAATGTTGTATAAATTTATTGATGGTTATATTAGAATAGGCATCCTTTTCTTCTATTTCTTTAAGAATTTCTAGAGCTATCCATCTATCATTATTCATATTTGCTCTCCAAATATCCCTGTCAAAGCAGGATTGCCCCTTAAATAATCAGCCACCGTCATAGCCTTTTTATTCGGAAATTGAATTTTCTTAATTAGTAGATTTTTGTCTTGTGTGGCTACCTCTATTCCTTCATCAGAAACAGCTAGGATTTCACCACTTTTTTGTCCTGTAGATAACTTATCTGTTAGTTCGGCTTCAAAAACTTTCATCATAGTGCCCCTGTATTTTGTATAAGCAAGAGGCCAAGGATTAAGTCCTCTGATAAGAGCTTCAATAGTTTCAGCCTTCTTCGACCAGTCTATTTGGCCCATTTCTTTGTTGAGCATGCTGGCATAACTGGATTCCTCTTCCTTTTGTGGTTCTCTCACAATTCTTCCATTTTCAATATCCTTTAATGCTTTCACCACTAAATCAGCACCCATTTCAGCAAGAATATCGTGCAATTCTCCGGTAGTTTTGTTACCTATTTTTACCTCGGATTTTAAAAGCATGTCCCCAGTGTCGAGGCCTTCTTCCATATACATGATGGTAACACCCGTTACCTCTTCACCCTCAATGACAGCCCAATGAATGGGAGCCGCTCCTCTATATCGAGGAAGCAGGGACCCATGAATATTAATACATCCATACTTGGGGATATCCAACAACCTTTTAGGTAAAATATTCCCATAAGCTGCAACAACAATACTATCCGGATCTAATCTTTCTATTTCCTTAATAAATTCTTCATCTCTGGCCGTTATAGGTTGCATAACCCTGATACCATGCTGCAAAGCCAGTTCCTTTACGGGAGAAAATTGTATCTTTTTACCTCTTCCTTTGGGCTTATCCGGTTGAGTGACGCAAGCTAACACCTCATTGTCCGAATGAATGAGTTTATCAAGGGCAACTGCTGCAAACTCGGGAGTTCCCATAAATATTATTTTCATGGACATCACCTGTTATCGTCCACTGAAATCATTTTTTTCGCTTTTGTATCAAATAAAATACCATCTAAATGGTCGATCTCATGGCATAAAGCTCTGGCCAAAAAATCGCTACCCTCTACCAGAATCTCTTGACCTTCTTTATTAAGTGCCAATACCTTGACATACTGAGGTCTTTCTACCTCCCCATACATGCCGGGAATGCTGAGGCAACCCTCTTCATCCAGGATACATCCTTTTGCTTCTATTATCCTTGGATTAATTAATTCGATTAACCCTTCCCCAATATCGACAACGGCTACTCTTTTCAAAATACCTACTTGAGGAGCTGCTAAGCCGACCCCATTATTCTTATACATGGTATCCGCCAAGTCTTCTAAAAGTTCCAGCACCCTCTTATCTACTTCTTCCACTTCCTTGGCTTTTTTACAGAGTACGTCTTCTCCTTTAATAACAATCTTTCTTATGGCCATCTTTTCTCCTCACATCCCATTCTTTCCTACATAAAGCTGTAGGGATTCACATCAATGGATAATCTAAAATCTTTTAATTCCTTTTTTAGAAATGATTTTTGTATTATGTTTATTATACTATGATATGCACTTTGGTCAACCGCATTACATTTTATCAATATCTGAAAACGATATTGCTTATCTATCTTTTGTCGTGGCGCAATTCTTGGTCCTAATACCCTGTTGATACTGTCTAGCTTTAGCTGTTTGATAAGATATTTTTTTATTCTTATGGATAAATCCATTGTGTCATTTTCATCTTTGCCGGTGATTATAAATTGTATAATATCAGAAAAGGGTGGATACAATAAATGTTCTCTGATGATCATTTCATGTCTATAAAATGTTCTGTAATCATTTTGACAGGCCGTCGTAATGGAATAGTGCTCCGGGTTATAGGTTTGAAGTACAACAAAGCCCCTTTCTTCGCCTCTCCCGGCCCTTCCTGATGCTTGCATAATTAGCTGAAATGTCCTCTCACTAGCCCTATAATCTGCAATATTTAAGGAGATATCGGCAGCCAGTATACCTACAAGACCCACATTGGGAAAGTCTAAGCCTTTTGCAATCATTTGAGTTCCTATGAGTATTTGTATTTTACCCCTTTTATAGTCCTTTAATGTCTTTTGTGCATGCCCTTTCAGCTTTGCAGTATCCAAATCAAGTCTTGCACATGTATATTGACTAAATTTTTCCCTAGTTAGTTCCTCCACTCTTTCCGTTCCTATACCAAAATATTTAATATATTGGCTACTGCATTCAGGACAAGTTGAGGGAACAGGGGCCTGGAATCCACAATAATGGCATAGTACTCTCTTCCTGTGGTTATGATAAGTTAACGAAATACCACATTCCGGACATCTCATGACA
This sequence comes from uncultured Eubacteriales bacterium, assembly GCA_964429195.1. Classification (GTDB taxonomy): domain Bacteria; phylum Bacillota; class Clostridia; order Peptostreptococcales; family JAAYPU01; genus JBBAFM01. Next base: position 27,300 of record CAYSBC010000015.1, read on the forward strand.
TATCCGCAATTCCTACAAGACACAAAGGAAGCGTAGCCTCTCTTATTGATAAACAGAATGACTTGCTTTCCCTTTTCAAGATTATCCCTCATAGCAGATTCCAGCTTTCTGCTGAAAATGTTTTTGTTGCCTACCAAGAGTTCTTCTCTCATATCCACTATATCAATGCGCGGCATAAGGTTTTCATTATATCTTTTCGTAAGCTCTATCCGTTCATAAAGGCCTCTTTCACTCTTATAATAGGAAGAAACCAGGGGTGTGGCACTCCCTAAAACCAGTACTGCATCATTCAGCCTAGCTCTTTTTTCTGCAATCTCTATAGCATTATAACGTGGTGTACTATCTGATTTATAAGAGGCTTCATGCTCCTCGTCAACAATAATAATACCTATATTGTCCAAAGGTGCAAAGACTGAGGATCTGGCACCTATGACAATCTGGGCTTTCTTTCTTTTTATTCTTAACCACTCATCGTATCTTTCACGGGTCGTCAATCGGCTGTGCAGGAGTGCAATATTTTCTTCCCCAAATCTCCCTTTGAATCTTTCTATCATCTGAAGTGTCAGAGAAATCTCAGGCACTAAAACGATAGCTGTTTTACCTAGGGCCATTGTCTTTTCAATAAGCCTCAAATAAATCTCTGTTTTCCCACTACCGGTAACACCATGGATTAAAAAGCATCGATGCTCATCTTTTTCTAAATAGGGGATGATTTTCTTTAAAGCGTAGCTTTGTTCTTCGGTAGGGCTGATAACCTTACTTACTTCACTGTCAATATCCTGATGAGCCAATTTCCCTGTTTCTTTCATTTCTATATCAACGAATCCCTGGCTTTGAAATTTTTTCAAGGTTGCTAAAGTCATATTTGACTTTTGCCTAAGTTCTGTCCAAGAGAGATTTTTTTTATGGAGGATTTCCTCAAGTGCTTCTATTTGAACAGGGGCATTCTTTTTTGATTCAATGTAGTTCTTGATAGCTGCCTCGTCCTTTATTTTAATATATTGTTCGTATTTTGTATGCATACTTCTTGAAAGGACTTCTTCAATTGCTATAAGATGATTATCCTTTAAATGTTTCAGCCTTGTGTCCAAGCCCGGGCCTAAAAGTTTTTCCATTTGCTTTATGGTTATTTTCGGGTTTTTTTCTAATAATTCAAAGATCTTCTTATCTGTTACGGTCATAGACTCCATAGCAGGCTTTTGAATGATTTTAATGGTGCGGCTGCTTTCCAGAGAAGATCCTCTCGGAATAAAGCACTTAATAGCATCAATATAACGGCAAAAATATTTTTCTTTCATCCATTTGCATATTTCTATATTTTCAACTGTCAATTCAATGTCATTACCTAGGATTTCTTCGATGAATTTGATCCTATCTTCTTCGATATAGTCCGGCTTTTCCTTTAATACTTCAAATACATAGCCTTGAATTCTTTTGTTTCCCCTACCGAACTTGATAATAATACTATCTCCGGGACAAACAGAATCTTCTCTACATTTATAAGTGTAGAGAAGATCAGTTTGATTGCTATTATTATTGATAATTACATTGATATATTTCATGAATATCACCTAAAAATATGTTTTTACTTTATCTAAGATCACATGAGCCACTTGTTTTTTGGTCATCTTATTGTATTCTGACATTTTTCCTTCCGAGTCGATGATTGTCACGTGATTTGTATCACCCTTGAAACCTGACCCCGATTCTAATATATTATTGGCTACTATGAAATCAAGGTTTTTATTTTCAACTTTACCTCGTGCATATTCTAATAAATTGTTGCTTTCTGCTGCAAATCCGATTAATAATTTATTACCCTTTATTTCCCCTAAGGATTTCAAAATGTCAGGATTCTTTGTTAACTTAATGTTGAAATCACCGGATGCTTTTTTAATTTTTTGATCCACATAGACCTCCGGTCTATAGTCAGCCGGTGCTGCAGCTTTGATGACAATATCTGCCCAGTCAAAATTAAAATGGACTTCTCTATACATGTCCTCTGTGCTGGTTACGTCGATACGTTGAACTCCTCTTGGTGTTTCTAAGGCAACAGGACCGGTTATCAATAAAACCTCCGCTCCACGTTCAGCTGCCTCTTCAGCTAGAGCAAATCCCATTTTCCCGGAAGAGTGATTGGATATGAACCTCACAGGGTCAATGGCTTCAACCGTTGGTCCAGCCGTAACCAATATTCTTTTGCCTCTGAAATCATCATAATAATTTTTTTCTTTTTCCATTGCAGGTAGTTTTTTCTCTTCTTCGTCATAGGAGTAATCATAAGACCTAACAGGAAAACTAAAATCATTTCGGTCAAAGATATCCATCACTTCGTTGACGATATACTCCGGATCAGGCAATTTCCCTATTCCTTCGTCTCCGCAAGCTAATTTCCCCGTAAAAGGCCTAATAAAAATATAGCCAAGGGATTCTAAATTTTCAACATTTGCTCTGAAAATAGGATTGTTATACATGTTTGAATTCATGGAAGGAGCGAATATTACCGGCGCCTTTGTGGCCATAATGGTCGTCGATAGCAAATCATCTGCTATGCCGGAAGCCACCTTGCCAATAATATTGGCAGTAGCCGGTACAATGAGAAAAGCATCGGCTTTCTTAGCCAGTTCAATGTGTTCTACCTCCCAATTCCTCGGTTCCTCAAACATATCTGTGTAAACCAGATTTTGAGAAATAATTTGGAAGGAAAGTGGTTGTATAAATTCACAAGCGTTCTTTGTAAGAATGACGGTCGTATCAAAACTGAGCTTTTTTAATTTGCTCACTACCTCCAAAGCTTTATAAGAGGCTATCCCTCCTGTAACTCCCACCACGATATGTTTTTTTTCCATAAACTTACACCCCAACGTTATACTTATCTTCTCTGGAATAATTGATTAAACCTTCTGCAATTTCCTTCGTTGCAATAGAAACAGCTTTATCTACATTTGCATCGATAGTCGGTTTTTCACCGTTGATAATTTGCCGGGCTCTTTTGGCTGCCATAACTACCAATGTATATTTACTGTCTACTTGATCTGCCAAATTATTTATGGACGGGTAGAGCATTTTACTTCCTCCTCATATCTTTGTATAATCTTAAAAATATCTTTATTAATTCTGTAGTGTTCAGCTTCTATAATTGTTTTTACTTTTTGTGTGGCCTCTTCTACTTCATTATTTATAACACAATAATCGTATTTGTCAATATAAGATATCTCCTTTAAAGCGCATCCAAACCTATTATTTAAGGATTCCTCTGTTTCGGATCCTCTCTTTACAATTCTGTTTTTTAGCTCTTCCAGAGAAGGTGGCAAAATGAATATAAAGATTGCATCGGGATATTTTTTCTTAATCTGGATAGCTCCCTGGAAATCTATCTCCAATATAATGTCTTTTCCTTCCTCAATTTTCTGTAGGATGATGTCTTTGGGTGTACCGTAATAGTTCCCATATACCTGTGCATATTCCAAATATTTTTCTTGCTTAATCCCCTCTAAAAAAGTCTCTTTATCCTGAAAAAAATAATTGACTCCATGAATCTCACCTTTTCTAGGTTTACGGGTAGTTTCAGAAACGGACATCTCTAGATTTGGCATTTTTAACAATTCCTTGCATATCGTACCTTTCCCGGCTCCTGAGGGTCCGGAAATAACTATCAGTAAGCCCTTATCCATATTTACCTCCTATATTTTGTCTGTTAGTCTATTGCCTATTGTCTCCGGTTGCATTGCTGATAAAATGACATGGTGACTATCCGAAATAATGACAGATCTTGTTCTTCTACCATAGGTTGCATCCACCAACAAATTTGTTTCTCTCGCCTCTTGAATAATCCTTTTAATAGGTGCTGATTCCGGGCTAACAATTGCAACAACCCTATTGGCTGCTACCATATTCCCAAAACCTATATTCGTCAGTTTAATATTCATCGATTATACGCCCCTTATCATTACTCTATATTCTGAACTTGTTCCCTGATTTTTTCAATTTCACTTTTTATATCTACAACAACATTGGTTATCTCTAAATCATTCGCCTTCGAACCTATTGTATTGGCCTCCCGATTCATCTCTTGTATGATAAAATCCAATTTCCTGCCACAAGGCTCTGTGCTTTTTTCAACATTTTTACTAAGCTGCACACCATGGCTATGTAATCTGACAATTTCTTCTGTTATACTGCATCGATCTGCAAACAAAGCTACCTCAGTAGCTAATCTTTCTTCACTAATACTGATTCCATCCTCTAAAATTTCGTTAATACGTTCCTTTATCTTTTCTCTGTATTCTTTGACCATGTTAGGAGATCTCTCTTCAACCTTTTCGATATAATCCTTAATCAATAAGGTCCGAGCAATAATATCTTCTCCTAATTTTTCGCCCTCAATCCTTCTCATTTGGTCCAATTTTTCACAGGCCTCTTTTGTAGGTATGAGGATAGTTTCTAAAAAGGCTTCCTCATCCTTTATTTGAGGTTTTAATTTTAACACATCCGGCAAATTGATAAGCATATGGAGGGTAATTTCATCTTGCAAATGAAACTCTTCTTTTAACAGACTTAAATTATCCATGTATTGTTTTACAATGTCCGTATTGAGGCTTACATTATAATCACTTTCAACAATATTTTCTACAATAACAGAAATATCAATTTTACCTCTTTTGATGATACTCTTTACTTCTGCTTTTACCCTTTCCTCAGCAAAGCTATACTTCTTCGGTATCCTGATAGAAATATCATTATAACGATGATTGATGGATTTAATTTCCACGATAACATTTCGAACCCCATCACAATACTCACTTCTTCCAAAACCGGTCATGCTCTTTATCATTCTATCTGCACCTTTCCTTCACATATATTGATTGCATTACCTTCCATTGTAACAAATCCTTCGTTATCGATGAGGATACGAAGAATTCCGCCTGCTACTGTTGCCTCTACTTCACTATTTGTGTTTCTCTTTATATGAGCTATGACCGCAGATGCACAAACCCCCGTACCGCAGGCTAATGTTTTTCCGGCTCCTCTTTCCCAAGTATCCACTTGTAAGTGATTCTGGTCTATTATCTTTACAAAGTTAACATTGATTCCATCAGCAAACAAAGGATTTCTTTCGATTTCTTTTCCATAATGACATGTGGTTTTTTCATCAATTCTGTCTACAAAAATAACAGCATGAGGTACACCCATATGCAGGCAATGCACTTCAAAAGTAACCCTATCCACTTTTATGTGTTTTGTTTGAATCTCTTTATTATCTGGATTTATATAACCCTTCCAATTACCCATTCCCACGCTTATGATGGATTCCTTAGGGCTATTCATGATCATGGTAATATTTTTAATGCCGTCTCCCGTTTCAACGGTAAATTCTCTTTTAGAAATTATCTTTTTATCAAAAATAAATTTAGAAAAGCATCGGATTCCATTTCCGCACATGGTTGCTTCACTGCCATCCGAATTATAAAAGGACATCTTTATATCGCAACTATCCGATTCTTCAACAAACATAAAACCATCTGCACCTACTCCAAAATGTCGGTGGCATATTTTCTTGACTAAAGGCATTTTGTCTTTTATAGCCAAATACCTATTATCAACAATAATAAAATCATTTCCTGCACCATGCATTTTTGAAAAATCCATCATGCTTCTTAGCCTCTCTTTTGAAAATTCCATTGGCTCGTGTCATTGTTAATTGTCACAATATTTTATATCCGAAGCGTCTTAAAAAGTTGCGTATATCTTTTTCGGCCGATATGGTACAATAATATTTATTGCTATTACATTACCTTCTTGATAAATTATTATAACCTAAATAGTTTTAATGTACAACCAACTTTTATCTATAGAGGAGTGATCACCATGCCTTTTGATGGTATTGTTACATCAAGCATTGTTCATGAATTAAATAATAAACTATCCGGTGGAAAAATTGACAAAATTCATCAACCGGAAAAAGATGAGATTATACTCATGATTAGAGCTAATGCGATAAATTATAAATTACTGATATCTGCAGGCAGCAGCTTTCCACGGATGCATCTTACAGAAACTTCAAAGGCCAATCCCAAAATGCCTCCTAATTTTTGCATGCTCTTAAGAAAGCATTTGCAGGGGGCAAGGATATCTTCTATACAGCAAAAGGATTTCGAGCGCATCGTAGAAATAGATGTTGAATCTTTTAATGAATTGGGTTATCCCTCCACAAAAAAACTGATTGTTGAAATTATGGGAAAGCATAGTAATGTTATATTTGTTGACCCTGCGACAGGTCTTATACTCGATAGCATAAAACGTGTACCCAGTGAAATTAATCGCTTTAGGCAGGTCCTCCCAGGAAAGGAATACCTTTATCCTCCGGACCAAAATAAACTGTCACCCCTTTTGCTGGATGAAGAGCTTTTTATGGATAGGGTTCAGCAGACGAATGCCTCTGTTATCCAATTTTTATATCAATCCATTCAAGGGTTTAGCCCCTTTATAGCACGACAAATCTGTGAATTATCAGGTATTGACGAGGATAGACTTATGCATACTCTTTCTGATGAAATGCTTTCGACTATCTATTTTCATCTTCGAACTATCCTTGATCAAATTCAATCCGCTAGGTACCAGCCCTGCCTCATCAGCAATGAGGGCAGGATTATTGATTTTCACGCTTTATCCAATCCTTATCTTGAAAATTATTATGAAATGCATTTTGATAAGAGCATGAGTAGGATAACTGAGCTCTTTTATGACCACAAGGATAATACGATTCGGCTTCAGCAAAAGTATGCCGATCTTTATAAGCATGTCAAAAACATTCTCTCTAAGCTAGGTACTAAAAAGCAAAAGCTTACAGATGAATTATTACTTGCCGAATCCTCGGACCAATATAAGCTCTATGGGGAACTTATCAATGCTAATATTTACAGGATAAAGGCCGGAGCCGAGAAAGTCACCTTGGAAAATTATTTTGATAACAACAGGTCCGTTGAAATCGAACTCAACCCAACAAAATCTATTTCTCAAAATGCCCAAACCTATTTTAATCTCTACAGTAAAGCTAAACGTACCGGCATAGAAAAAACTAAGCAATTAACAGAGACCGAAAAAGAAATCATGTATTTGGATTCTGTGCTCCAGAGCATTGAGGGAGCTTCATCACCGGGAGAAATTGAGGAAATCAGGCAAGAGCTTTCAGAGAGTGGCTATGTTAAGAAAAGGCAGGAAAAATTAAAGGGAAACAAGGGGCAAAAGAAGAAGGATATCTCTAAACCATTAAGTTTCACCTCCAAGGACGGCTTCACTATTTTGGTAGGAAAAAACAACACTCAAAATGATCTCCTCACCATGAAAACAGCTTCCCGCAACGATATATGGCTGCATACAAAAGACATCCCCGGTTCTCATGTCATTATTGTCAAGGATAACAAAGAGATTCCGGATACGACGCTTTTAGAGGCTGCTTCTCTAGCCGCTTTGCATAGCAAGGCCAAGGACTCGGCTAATGTCCCCGTGGATTATACAGCCGTGAAGAATGTTAAAAAGCCTAAAGGAGCCAAACCGGGAATGGTTATTTATGATTCTTTTCATACTGTGTATGTGAATCCGATGGGGAGGTAGCTTTTCATTCTGACCTCCGCATCCTTAAGTTTTTTATACCTTTATCAACGTTACCTGCGCCTGATGGTACATAGGGCGGCTGTATGTAATTAATCCTAATTTCTATTCCAGCTCATACCTATACTTATCATCAAGTTGTGGTAATTTAGTTGTTAACCTGTCTTCGCTCCAGATATCCCAATTCCAGCCTCTAGTTATATATGCTGCTGACAATATCCACCTCTGATCTTTTGGAGGCATTTCATTTTTCTGAATCATTTCTAAAAGATTGTTCATTTCAGGTATAATAGTGCCTTCAATCTGTTCTTTTGTTGCTTGATTGGGTTTCCCTTTTGAAATATCACGAAGTTCTTCTTTACAAATAGCAAGTATTTCTTTGATATCGTCTATAAAATCCTTTGTTGAGTAACTCATGATTTCCCTCCTATTTTATATTTGGCACATAGAATTGATATCCACCACCTGGTTGTCCAAAATTGGGGCAACTGTTCCTTCAAGTATTGTCGTTCCTTTAGGAAGAACCACGGAATCCACATACTGGGCAGTGTTTCCTGGTGGTAAAGCTAATTCTGATACTGGATTAGATACTTTGTTAGGCGTAACCCAATAACTTGATGCTGCTGAATCGCCGCCATAATATCTGTAAACGGTCGTATCTTGGGTCAAAGTGGTTACTTTAACATCAGAGCCAAAGGCATTTTTAACTTGGGATTGATATTGCTTTGGAATATTGCTATTAATGAAGTTATCAACACCCTTCCCCACGCCCTTAACCATATCATCAACAGAAGTAGCTATTTCTTTAAATGATTTTACACCACCACCATCATCTGTTAGTTTCGCAACCGTTCTTATACCTTCATCAACGTTACCTGCTCCTGATGGTACATAGGGAGTTAAAAGAGCTGCAACATCTAAGATTACAGCCAATCCATTTGAAAATGTTTTGTCCTCATTGAATGC
>CAYSBC010000016.1:0-35105 GCA_964429195.1 uncultured Eubacteriales bacterium
CTGTTCCTAGTTGGCGGTGAGTGTTCATCGCCATTAAATTGTTATTAATACGCATCCTTTAAACCTCCTTGTAATTGCTTTTCGGCATCCTTGCCTTCTATATCGCATTTTATCTTATTGTTTTTTATTATCTCAATAACTGAAGTACTCCTTCAGGTGCTTGATTAGCTTGGGCAAGCATAGCCTGAGCTGCCTGTTGAAGGATGTTGTTCTTTGTTAATTCCATCATTTCCTTAGCCATATCGACATCTCTGACTCTTGATTCTGCTGCTTGCAAGTTTTCGGAGGAGTTGTCTAAGTTCTTGATTGTGTGTTCTAATCTGTTTTGATAAGCACCAAGCCCGGATCGTTGAGTCGATACCTTATTGATGGCATCATTGATTGTGGTTTGTGCTAACCTGGCATCTGCACCTGTTGCTAAGCTGACATCATTGATACCTAGGGCTTCTGCTCGCATATCTCCGATGCTAACTCCCATAGTCTGTCCTTGATTAGCACCGATTTGGAAGGTCGCATTAAAATCTGCTCTCATTTCCGCTGCAAATGGGTCTGCAGCTGTACTAGGGGTTGCTTGAGTCAAGGTGATAACATTGTTTGTCGCACCGGATGATGAAGCTACAGTAGCATCTTCAGCCTTAACAACGGCGACTAAGTTTGCTGCAGTAGCATCCTCATCTGCTCCAATTTTGAACTCACCCGCAGCCGGTGTTGCGTCTGCTGCTACTGCTGTGTAGGTTTTTCCATTGATTTCAATTCTATCTCCTGCTACAAAGTTCGTGCTGATTGTGATTGTCGCTTCTCCTGCTGTTCCCGTACTCAGAACTTCATCTGCTCCACCAGTTAAGCCTGCTGGTCCAGCTACAGCTATATTTCCAGTACCATCTCCAGCTGCAGCGAAATTAACTAAAGCTGCACCCGCTCCAGAAGGAGTTAATGCAAGGATGTCATTTGCCGTAAGGGTATTATTGACACTTCCACTACCATCCCAAGTAGTTCCCAAGGTAATCGTTATTGCTCCTGTATCATCTACTACAACAGAAGATGCAGTATCGCCACCAGATGTAGCATCAGCACCTTGTACAACTGTAACCGTGTAAGAGTTTCCAGCTGTTCCACCAGCAGCAGCTGTAATAGTCAAACCATTAGCACCACCAATAGTCACGGTCGATGCTCCTGCAGGACTCAATACTGTTCCCGCTGCTACCCCTGCTTGAGTGGTAGCTACTTCAACTTCACCTACGCTTGTTCCGCCTTGAAGCAACTTTTGGGTATTAAACTCTGTGTCATTGCTGATTCTATCGATTTCCAGCTTTAATTGTTTAAATTCGTTGTCAATAGCTTCTCTATCCAAAGTGTCTACGTTCGTGTCCGAGGAAGACTGTACAGCTAATTCTCTCATTCTTTGAAGGATAGCTTGGGTTTCACTCAAGGCTCCTTCAGCAGTCTGAATTAAAGAGATACTGTCTTGAGCATTTCGAGAAGCTTGGCTTAAACCTCTGATTTGTCCTCTCATTTTTTCTGAAATGGATAGACCTGCTGCGTCATCCCCCGCTTTATTGATTCTAAAGCCTGAGGATAATTTCTCCATGGATTTGGCGCCGTTGGCACCTGCTGTTCCTAGTTGGCGGTGAGTGTTCATCGCCATTAAATTGTTATTAATACGCATCCTTTAAACCTCCTTGTAATTGCTTTTCGGCATCCTTGCCTTCTATATCGCATTTTATCTTATTGTTTTTTATTATCTCAATAACTGAAGTACTCCTTCAGGTGCTTGATTAGCTTGGGCAAGCATAGCCTGAGCTGCCTGTTGAAGGATGTTGTTCTTTGTTAATTCCATCATTTCCTTAGCCATATCGACATCTCTGACTCTTGATTCTGCTGCTTGCAAGTTTTCGGAGGAGTTGTCTAAGTTCTTGATTGTGTGTTCTAATCTGTTTTGATAAGCACCAAGCCCGGATCGTTGAGTCGATACCTTATTGATGGCATCATTGATTGTGGTTTGTGCTAACCTGGCATCTGCACCTGTTGCTAAGCTGACATCATTGATACCTAGGGCTTCTGCTCGCATATCTCCGATGCTAACTCCCATAGTCTGTCCTTGATTAGCACCAATTTGGAAGGTCGCATTAAAATCAGCCCTTACAACAGCCTCGAATGGAGTTGTATCTGCTGCTGCGCTTGCTTGAATTAATGTAATAGTATCCGTTGTAGCACTTGATGATGCATCTACCGTATCATCTGCAGCCTTTATAGCAGCCAGTAAATTTGTTGCTGTAGCGGATGAGTCCGCACCAACTTTAAATTCACCCTCAGCCGGTGTTGCATCTGCTGCTACTGCTTTATAGCTTTTGCCATTGATTTCGATTCTGTCTCCTTCGGCAAAATTGACGTCGATTTTGATTGTGGACTGCCCTTTTACTGTATCCGTTCCTTCTACGGTATGAGCTACTGTAACTGCTCCTGTCACTGTTCCACCTTGAAGTAATTTTTGTGTATTGAACTCTGTGTCATTGCTTATTCTATCGATTTCCAGCTTTAATTGTTTAAATTCGTTGTCAATAGCTTCTCTATCCAAAGTGTCTACGTTCGTGTCCGAGGAAGACTGTACAGCTAATTCTCTCATTCTTTGAAGGATAGCTTGGGTTTCACTCAAGGCTCCTTCAGCAGTCTGAATTAAAGAGATACTGTCTTGAGCATTTCGAGAAGCTTGGCTTAAACCTCTGATTTGTCCTCTCATTTTTTCTGAAATGGATAGACCTGCTGCGTCATCCCCCGCTTTATTGATTCTAAAGCCTGAGGATAATTTCTCCATGGATTTGGCGCCGTTGGCACCTGCTGTTCCTAGTTGGCGGTGAGTGTTCATCGCCATTAAATTGTTATTAATACGCATAATTAATACCTCCTTGTAATTGTTTTCGGCATCCTTGCCTTGAATTGTTTCTCTGTGTGTTGGCCTTCACATTTCTATTATCGGAACTATGCTTTTTTATTTAATAGAATCTTTTAAATTTTTATCTTCTTGAAGGTATTTCCTTTAATAAGATCGTCTATCCTTTTTAAAAAAATAACCCCTGCTTTTCAGCAAAGGTTATTTTCTATAGCTCCTTTAATTTAAGGATATCGCTCATTTGAAATTTGTTAGCCTCTTTATTTTCCTCTTTAATCAAACTGAAGAGTTCCTCTCGATAGACCTTCACATGGGGCGGTGCATCGATACCTAATCGAACTTTTCCATCCTCACATTGAATAACCTCTATCCTGATATCTTTTCCTATCATAATGCTTTCATTGTTTTTCCGACTGAGTACAAGCATGGTTATTCACCTTCCCTTCCGTGAAAAAGCCGATGCTTTGTTGTATAAGTGTCTTTCATTAAAACCACTTGCGCAGCCAGTCTTTCCTTGAGGTTGATTACAAGAGGAGCAACCAAATTAGCCGTAGCTGATCTTATATCCTCTTTTATCGTTATGAGGTTTAATACAAATAAATCCTTTTCATCTTTCATCTTTATTTGATCCAAATCATCCTCTGGTACATCAATGCTGTAATCCTTATAGAAATCCCAAGGGTTAATTAAAATAAAAGCGATTTCTACTTCATCCATGCTCTGTAGACATCTGAATTTCGATTCTTCATCTATATTGAATAAAATGAAACGCTTATATTCCTCCAAACCTAACAGCCCATTAGGGAAATAGAGAATATCCTTTTCTTCAACTATCATGTTTCCAAAATGCTTTGTTTTTACAATCATGGCATCCTCCCCAATTATTTTACTCTATAAATAATCGAGCAAGGTTCTTTGTAAAACCTTAGCCCCTGTTGATAATGAAGCATGATAAATGCTTTCCATCATGGCATATTCCATAATCTTTTCAGCAAAATCAATATCTTCTACCTTGGACAAAACCTCTCTAAGGTTGACCATTTCTTCACTGTTTTTTTCCTGTGCAGCCTCCATCCTATTATGCTTAGCACCAACAGTTGAGGTTATTCCCAACAAATTATTAATTTGATTATCTAAATCTTCCAAGTGCTTATTACCTAATTTATGGGTATCTCCGCTTAACAAATCCTGGTAGATACCATTTAATAATTGACCTAAATCCGTTTTACCATCATTCATAATTTCTGTAATATTGGTGTTAATAGCCGTTGTTACACCTGGGGATATCTCGCGAAAAATCTTTTCATCATCTCCCGCTACATTCGTTAAAACACCATCGATCATCGCCAAAGGCTTGTCCAGTGTATGATGTCCGGATAATATGTATCTACCGTCATAGTTGGCATTACCTAAGTCGGCAATCTGATCTGTCATTTGATAAACCTCTTTGGCAATAGCCTCCATCGCTAAAGAATCATTCGTCCCGTTGGCTCCCCTGACAATCAGTTCCCGTATACTTTGCAAAGAATCTATAATTCCTCTTAGAACAGAATCTGTTTTGTCAATCCATCCGGTGGCGTAATCTATATTTTTCGAGTACTGTTCATTGGCAGATACAGTCGATCGAAGGACCATGGCTCTGGTTACATCTAAAGGATTATCGGAGGGTTTTGATAATTCCTTTCCCGTGGAAAGTTGACTTTGATACTTCTTCATAGCATATAAATTTCTCTCTAGATTGACTGTATAGCCGCTTATTAAACTTCTATTTGTTACTCTCATCCTTTTCACCCCAAATTTATTTGTTTTATCTTCTAATGGATAACAGGGTATCCAACATCTCCGTCAATGTAGAAATGACCCTGGCATTTGCTTGATAGGCATTCTGAAATTTTATTAAATTAATGGCTTCTTCATCTACAGATACTCCTGAAATAGACTCTTTTCTTTCCTCCAATTGCATAAGTAATGTGGTTTGGTTTTTTACACCTTGGAAAGCCTGCTGGGCATCAATCCCTAACTTCACAACAATATCATTGTAATAATCTCCTACTGTATTACCAACGTCATTGTTGTTGAAAGACATAGTATCAGGGTCGTAATTGCTTGCCAAGTAATCGGATAGCTTGTACCCATCACCATCATCCTCGATTTTAATCCTCATATCCAAACTTAAATATCTTAAATTATTGATAGCTAAGGCTCGTAAACTATCCCCGCTAGACCCAGTTTTTGCCGCATTAATTAAAGTAGAGTCCTTCATAATGTTATCATGGACCTTAATATTAGATGCCTTGATATAGGCATCCCCATCTGACGATGTAAATAAATCCAATCCCGATTCTCCGTCTCGATGGATAAAGTTTATAGTCTCTACCAATGCATGGGCAAAGGTATCCAATTGAGCATTATAGACATTGGTCCTTTCAAGAACTTGCATCCCCCCTGCTAACTCTCCTTTAACCTGTTCTAATCGGTTAAGCTGCGGTTGTGTTCCGTCTTCATCGAATTGATTCCAATCCTCATTGCTGATATAAACCACATCACCCTCTTTAAAAGAGGTTCCCGACATGACCATCGTGACAGCCTGAGTTACATCCCCGCCTCTGTTTATAACCATTGTCTGGGTGCCGTCTGCTGATGTTTCAACATTTTTTACAACAGAAATGTCCATAGGAATTAAGGATCTTGTAGGATAATCTAGTAACAATGTACCGGAATCCCTATCTGTAATTTTCACTCTTTCACCTGTGTCATATTCAACCTTTATGTCTATAAGAGATGATAATTGGTCTAAAAAAAGATCTCTCCTATCGTATAAATCGTTTGGGTAGAGTCCTCTGTTGGTCATTCGGTAAATTTGATCGCTTAAGTCTTGTATTTCCTCTAAAATATTATTGGCAGAATAGGCATTGGAAGTAATATTTGTTATTGTGTTTTGTTGAAGGTTCTTGATTTGCCTTGACATGTCATTTAACTTTTGGGCTAACGTCTGGGATGTCTCCGCAACGGCTGTTCGGCTGGTTTTTGCTTCAGGATAATTGACAAGCTGTTGCCAAGAATCCCAAAACTTGCTTAAGTACTCATTAACACCTGTATCTGACGGTTCTAAAAATATGACCTCAAGTTGCTCCAATACCTCTTGTTTAACCATATTAGATCCTTTTATAGCCTTTTCACTCCGTATTTGTGCATCCAAGAATTCGTCTCTGATTCTTCTCACATCAATGATGTTGACACCCGCACCTATCTGCCCTACTCCCGAAAAAGTGTTTGCCGGTAAGGCCTCCAAATTAACTCTTTGCCTAGAATAGCCTTCGGTATTGGCATTTGCTATATTATGCGAAGCTGTTTGAACTGCATAAGACTGTGTTTGAAGTCCCCCTGTAGCTGTATTTAATGTGCTGAATATACTCATCTTTTCACCTCTTATACGGATTTATCGATTGCGGCATTGAAGTTCTGGTTTTGTTTATATATACCCGTCCTGTTATAAACCGGATTCGTCTTATCTATAGCTTCTTTCATGCTATAGAGCACTTTATTCATGTAGCCAATAGATTGCATCGTTAACATCCTATTGGTTTCTTGGTGATTTCTTATTTCTTGAGATAGAGTTTCCATGGATTTTACAATTGGATTTATCTTTTCAAAAGATACTTCTTCATGGGTGAGTTCACTTATTTTTCTGCCCCTTGTCGCATCCATTAATGTTTTTTCTTCTTCATTCAATATATCTATCAGCTTCATTTTTTCTTCAACCAAACGGCTTAGGGCTTCACCGTCATTGTGAATTAAAATTTCCTTTTCCTCGATTAGGACACGATTCAATTTTAATAAAACACTGTATTGTCTTTCTAGAATACCTATAATACTCATGATAAAACCTTCCTTATCCACGAATCATAATTCTTCTTTCATTTTCTCAATCATCTTCTTTGCTATCTCTTCAGGAGATATCGCATATTGTCCCTTAGCAATATCATTTTTTATTTGATTGACTTTCTCCATATCTACATCGACATTCTGATTTCTTATTTGTTCAATGTATCGGCTAATTTCTTTGGAAGCACTCGATATTTCAAAGCTGTCTGCTGCAATATTGTTATTATTCTTCTTGCCCTCATTATCTGATTCTGTTTTCTTAGTTCCATCCATCTTTTCGTAAGCCTTAATAACATACTTGCTATAACCTGAGTTATCTATTTTCATATTATCACCACCTAAGTCCTTATCTCCTTTTTCTACTATCGGTTACTCCACATGATATTTAATACTCTTTAGCATAATTTCCGAACTTTTTATTCTAAAAAAGTGGAGCAGATGAATTATCTACTCCAAAATACTAGCTGTCATTATTTTAAACTCTTTACCCTATCTTGAGCACTTATTATCGTATTAATTCTGATACCAAATTTTTCATCTAGGACAACAACTTCTCCTCGTGCCACAAGCTTCCCATTGGCAAAAATATCGAGAGGTTCCTCCGCATACTTATTCAATTCAACAATAGAACCTGGTTCCAAGGATAAAACATCTTTTATTGACCTTTGGGTTTTCCCTAGAATAACACTGATTTCAAGCGGAACATCCAGTATTAAATCAATATTCCTCATCTCATTTTTTAAGTGTCCAGGAGTTAATTCTGTAAATTCAGGTTTTTGTATATGCATCTGCGCAGACATTTGCGGCGGTGTTTGAGGCGGCATCTGAGGCGGTGTTTGAGGCGGCATCTGAGGCGGCGTTTGGAGCGGCTCTTCTAAAAAACTATCCGTGGCCGGAATCTCTTTTTTTGTCTTCTCTCCAATGAGTCTAAGCATGGATTCTGCAATATCCTTGGCTGTTTCCATGCTGTAAACCTGCATAATTTCACTATCAATCAATCCTTCTATTTTGAGGTTAAAATGGCTGCATACAATCGTCGATTCAGGTAATATTCCATTTATCGTAATCTCTTCGTCTGTTTTCTTCAGCTGAGTAATCGGTGGATTAATATCAACTCTTCGATTTAACATGGTCGATACAGCCGTAGAGGCCGATCCTATCATTTGATTCATGGCTTCTGATACTGCACTCATTTCTAATTCTGATAAATCCTCATCATTGTAGGTACTTCCATCTAAACCCATCATTAGGTTTGCAATAATGGAAGCATCTTTAATGGACATCATTAAGATATTATTTCCATGAAGCCCCTTTTCAAATTGGACTTGCAAGATAACATAAGGTGTCAAAAGCTTGTTTATAATTTTTTCCATTGTCATGATTTCAACCCGAGGTGTTGTTATCGCTACTGATTTATTCAAAAGGGTGGATAATGTAGTAGCAGAGGTAGCCATAGAGATGTTGCCAACCTCACCGAGAATATCCTTTTCGCTATCGGATAAATCCGGCATTTCTTTTAGTCTAGCTTCTCTTTGTAATAATGAATTAATTTCTTCTTGAGATAAAAATGTATCACTCACATCCGCACATTTCCTTTCCTATATCTTCTATAACTTGAACAGCTAATTTTCCATTATGCAATCCTGGTTGTACATATATTTTTTCTTTTTTATCAACCAATATTTTCATAGGGCTATTGACCTTGGTGTCTAATAACAGAATATCGCCTACATTTAAGCCTATAAATTCACTTACATTAATCTTCGTCTTGCCTAATAATACTTCTATTTCCAATTCCACCTTATGTAATAAGTCTTCTATTACTTTTCCATAGATATTATTGTCCCCACTACTCTTCACACTATCATAGTTCCTTATTTCTAATTTATCGGCAATAACCTCTAAGGTTCTAAAGGGAATACATAAATTTATTAATGTATTTTCCTCCATTATCTGTGCCTTAAAGGTGATAAGAACAACAATATCATTATGAGGTAATGCCTGTTGCAGTAAGGGGTTTGTTTCTATATTGCCAAATTCAGTGACCACTTCAACAATATCTCCCCAAACATTTTTATAATTATCGATCATATCATTCATGATGTTCTCTATAACCATCATTTCAATATCTGTCAGTTCACGAGTATCAAACCCATTGGATAACATGCCACCAAAATACAGATCAATCATGTGAAAGCAAAAACTTGGATTAAGCTCCAGTATACAAACGCCCTCTAAAGGCTTGCACGTAAAATAGCCTAGGGTAGTAGGATTAGGAATGGACCTTATAAACTCCCCAAAGGTTACCTGCTCCAAAGAAGCTACAATTAGTTTAACATTATTCCTAACCTGATTGGATAATATATTGGATATTATCCGCGCATAGTTTTCATGGATACCCTTGAGTGTTTGAATCTGCTCTTTAGACAGTTTATTTGGTCTTCTAAAATCATAGTTCTTTGCTTTTTTATAATAGCTACTAGCTTCAATCTGTTTTGTATCCACTTCACCGGTGGAAAGTGCATTGATTAGACTATCAATCTCGTCTTGTGAAAGTACATTTTGCATTACATTGACCTACCTTTCAACATGGATCCTTAGTTATATCAGTGCCTTACTCATTGCCTCTATAACCCGATCCGAATTAAATGGTTTAACAACAAAATCAATAGCACCTGCTTTGATAGCGTCCATGACCATGCTCTGCTGACCCATTGCACTGCACATAATAACCCTTGCACCAGGATCATAGGCTTTTATCCTTTTCAGTGCTTCTATTCCATTCATTTCCGGCATAGTTATATCCATAGTTACAATATCCGGTTTTGAAGCCTTGTACTGATCAACAGCTGTAAGACCATTTTCAGCCTCTGCCACTACTTCGAATCCATTCTTTTCCAGTATCTCCCTGACCATCATTCTCATAAATACTGCATCATCGACTATTAAAACTCTTTTCCCCATTATCCTAGTACCTCCTCTGATTTTCTAAATCATCTCGTCATTTCGTACAATTCTCTCGCTATGCTCTCTAAAGGTAATTGTTTAGTCACAGCTCCTATTTCATAGGCTGCTTTTGGCATACCATAGACGATAGATGTCTTTTCATCCTGACCAATTGTCATGGCCCCTTTGTTGCGCATAGCTAAAAGCCCCTGGGCCCCATCCTTCCCCATACCTGTCAACAAAACACCTATGGCCTTTTTCCCGACTTCCTTTGCTATGGAGTGAAACAAAACATCTACCGAAGGACAATGCCCATTGACTTTGTCCTCTTCCAGACCCTTTTGCGTCCGTATAAAATATTGACTGCCTTTCTTTTCTACCATCATATGAAAACCTCCAGGAGCTATCAATACTTTACCAGGCGTAATTTCATCACCGTCAGTGGCTTCTTTCACATCGAATATGCAATTTTTATTGAGCCTCTCTGCATAGAGGGCCGTAAAAACAGGAGGCATATGTTGTACAATGACGATACCCGGTAATTCAGCATTTTCAAATTCCTTTAAGATATCATAAATTGCATTTGTTCCACCGGTAGAAGCCCCTATGGCTATAACTTTAGCAATTGATGCCATGCTTTTCCCTTCAATCATGCCTCTTCCTTTCTATATACAGCAGGTTGGATATAGTTATACCTCGAAGCATTTCTATCTATACTTTCCGCATGTCCGATAAAGAGATACCCTCCCGGTTCCATCATTTCATAAAACTTGTCCACCAGTTTATTCTTGGTTTCTGCATCAAAGTAAATCATGACATTTCGGCAAAATATAACATGAAGCCTCCTCTTAAAAGGGAACGGGTCCATCAGATTAAATCTTTTAAAAATAATCCTGCTTTTTATTTCATTCTTGATGATGCTGTTATCCTCATCCAACCTTTGAAAATACTTGTTCTTCCACTCTGGCGGCATCTTGTCAATAGCTTCATTGGGGTAAACCCCTTCTCGTGCTTTAGCCAAAGCATTTGTCGATATATCCGTTGCTAAAATATCCGTATTCCATGATGCATAGCTTTCTCGCAATACATCCTTGATAATCATTTGCAGTGTATAAGGTTCTTCACCTGTAGCACATCCTGCACTCCATATCCTCATATCCTTTGATAGGGCTTCTTTTTTTACCAAAGAGGGTAAAACAATATTCTTCATATATTCAAAATGCTTATGCTCTCGATAAAAATAAGTATAATTTGTTGTCAGCTTATTGATCATCTCAATAACCGTATTTCCGGTCTTATCTTCCTGAATATGCTCAAAATAATCATTTATCGTGTTAAATCCCTTAGTCTTGACTATGTTCCCCAGTCTGCTAATAATAAAAGTCCTTTTTTTTTCTGATAGAGAAATTCCATAATTCTCTCTTATATAAGTAGAAATTTTAGCATATTCGTCTTGTGAAATTTCTAAATGACTATGCACCTTATACCTCCATATCTAACATCTTCCTAATATCCAGTAGCATAATGATGCAATTATTTAAATGAGCTATCCCATGTATATATTCTACATTTTTTTCTTTTTGTAATTTTGGAGTTTCTGCAATTTGATTTTCTTTTATATTCAAGACTTCAGATACTCTGTCTACAATAAGGCCCACCATCATATCGCCATGACTGACGACTATAATACACGTTCTATCGTCATATTCTATAGGTTGCTTCTTGAGTCTCACCCTTACTTCAATGACAGGTATAATTTGACCCCTGAGGTTGATAACCCCCTTGACATACTCAGCTTGCTCCGGTACAAAAGTAATGTCTTGCATCTCTATGATTTGCACAATGTCTTTTATTTCAATACCATAGGATTCGGAGTCTATTTCAAAGGTTAAATATTTTACAGGTATGCCTTCTAATCCTTCAACTTCTACTTTTTCTTTTACACTATTTCCATCCGCTTTTAAAATATTTTTTACTGCCATCTATCTCGCCCCCATTTTTTTATATCTTGAACAATCTAAGCCATGACCAACCCTACAGGGTCCAAAATAAGGCATATTCCCCCATCGGCCAAATGAGCACAACCGGAAATCCCTGGAATCTTTCGGATATAGGAGGATAAGCTTTTTACCACTAATTGCCCTTCACCAATGAGTTGGTCGACAAATATGCACGAATTATATTCTTCATTTTCAAGCATAACAAAAATACCATGCTCTAAGTCAGTGCTATCTGTCTTAATTCCGTACCTTTCATGCAGTTTAATGATAGAATAACATTTTCCCCTTACCATCACCATGCTGTTTCCTTCAGCATCTTGGATAATATCCTTCTTTTTTCCTTTAAAAGCTTCTCGGATGCTCGTGATAGGCAAGGTAAATTTATTTTTCCCAACTTGCATAATCATGCCATCAATAATCGCGAGGGTAAGTGGAATTTTTAATGTAATTGTACTCCCTTCATCCTTATGGCTATCAACCAATACTATACCGCCAATCCTTTCCATTTCTCCTAGAACCGCATCCATTCCTACTCCTCTACCAGAATAGTTGGTTACTTCATTTTTTGTTGAAAAGCCAGGATTAAATATCATGTTGTAAACTTCCTTGTCGCTATAGTCCTCCTTGGATTTCCTTAACATGCCCCTTTCTTCTGCTTTAGTGAGAATACGTTCTTTATCTAACCCCTTTCCGTCATCTCGAACAATAATCCATACATCACCTCCGGAATTTCTTGCCTCCAAAATAACCGTCCCTTTTCGAGGTTTTCCTTTGCTTGCTCTTTCCTCAGGCATTTCAATGCCATGATCAATAGCATTTCGAATTAAATGCATCAACGGATCAGCAATATGTTCGATGATGTTTTTATCTACTTCAGTCTCCTGACCGCTTAAAACCAACTCCACTTCTTTATTGGTCTTTGTGCATATGTCTCTTACAATTCTATGCATTTTTTGAAATGTTGCAGATAAAGGTACCATTCGGATTTCCATGACAACATCTTGAATTTCATTGATTATTTTTCTCATTTGCGAACTTGCCTTTTCAATGCTCTTGATGTTGAGTTGTTTTAATTCAGGATTTTGTGTCACCATGGATTCGGATACAACAAGTTCACCCACTAAATTCATCAGTGTATCAAGCTTATCCACATTCACATGAATATACTTTTGTAATCTCGTGTTATGGTTGATGACTTCCTGGGCACTTTCTTTATCCTCGTCAGCATTTCCATTAAACTTTGTTTTATAGTTATCCAATTCTTCTTTGGATATTTCTTCAAGTCTCCTATTCATAATAAAGGAAACTCGATTGAAATAATATTCTAATTCTTCTTTTGTCTGCTCACAGTTTATAGCTAATTGGAATCCATCTTTCTTTATTATTCTAATACTCTTGTCCCCATCTTCCAGGTCCACCGGATAATGATAAATAGTACAGCCCAATTCAGTTAAATTATGTACTACTCTGAAAGCCCTTATGTTTTCCATTTGTGCTTCTTCCTCAAACATGAGTTTTATATAAAAGTTTTGCTTGTTCTTATTAAAGTTCACAGATTTTAGGGATTCTAACAATTGTACTATGGTTTCTATTAAAGGACTTGTTTCAGAGTGAGCGGAATCATCCTTTTCTATTTTAGATAATTCCTCCTTAAAATAGTCTATCCCGGCTAAAAGAATGTCTGTAATTAATGCGTAATCTACATTTTCAGGTTGCTTTGTTCTTAAAAAATCAAATAAATCTTCAGTAGCATGAGCCAGATTTGCAATATTGTCATACTTCATCATCATCGAGTTTCCTTTGATTGTGTGCATAATCCTGAAGATTTCATTAATAGTGTCTTGCATGTTATCCTCTTTCTCACTAGCTAAAATAACACGCTCCAATTGCTCCAATAGTTGATAGGTTTCATAAACAAAAACACCTATCATCGGATCTCTTTCTTCCCCCATTTTATACCCCCTTGAAATACCCTCCATTTTTTTACTGCTACTAACATCCATAATAATATGATTTTTATAAAAGCACAATCCATACTTCCAAAAAATACGACATTATCCACTATTTTATGAACTTTTTCTACCATACATCCCTCTAGGGCATCGTTATCCAGACATTTTTGCGCATAGATTCAATGATTATGGATAAATTATTAATGTATTATTCAGAAAGGGGATTTTTACATGCTCATAATATTTATTCGGACATTCATCCTGTATTTTATAGTACTTCTTATCATTCGCATGATGGGCAAATCAGAACTTTCAGAATTAGAGCCCTTTCAACTCGTAGTATTGCTCATCATTTCTGAGCTGGCTGCCACTCCCATGGGAGACTCCAGTGTACCTTTAATCTATGGTGTTACTGCTTTCTTTTCCCTCTTTTTCTTTCAGGTGCTGGTTTCCATTCTAACTATGAAGAGTAAATTGGCGCGGACATTATTGACCGGTAAACCTAGTATTTTAATTGATAAAGGGAAAATTAATGAAAAGGAATTGGAAAAACTGCGAATCAATATGAACGATTTAACAGAACAACTCCGAGCAAAAGATTATGCTTCTTTGGATGAAGTAGAATATGCCATACTGGAGACAAATGGTGAGCTTACTGTTATTCCTAAACCTGAACATAAACCTGTCACACTTAAAGATTTAAATATATTCCCTAAAATTCATAATCTGACTTTGCCTTTAATCGTAGATGGTGTTCTTTATGAGTCCAATTTAGAACAAGTCGAATTAACAGAAGACTGGTTAAAAGCTCAGCTGGCACATAGCTGTATTGAAGACTATTCCGAAATCGTCTTCTGTTATATTGACGAAATTGGGAAATTACATGTTCATAGGAGAAATAAAGGAGAATCGAATTGAAAACCTTAATCGTTGCTATACTTTGCGTCATTATCATTATCTGCTTATGGGCATTCTTAGTGAATTATATGGATTATTCTGTCAACCTTCTCGTATCTGAACTGAACAGGGTGGAAGATGCGGTTCTTGATAATAATTGGGAAAATGTCAATAAAAACATGACGGATTTTACTGAATTATGGATGGATTACAAAGAGATTTATGGTTTATTTGTTGATGAAGATTTATTGTTCGCGATTGATGCCTTTCAAGCTCAGGTTGAAGCCTTTATTTTTTTTGAAGAGCAAACCGATGTATTAGCTACCATTCACACCCTTAAACACGAACTCCTCAATATCCATAGAAGGGAATTGCTAACCCCTCGCAATATTCTATAACAACAATTGCTTTACATCCCTATATAAATCTTGTATCATGTGAGAAATAGAGTAAGTATTACGCGTTAAGTGTTAAAGGATGGGATGTCGCCTTTAAACGAAGAGCTGATCTCGCGTTGTAATACTGCGTCCGCTATTATTTAAAGGGATTGTATTTTCTTTTCTCTTTAGTGCACGCATCACTCTAAAAGAGAGGAGGAAATTTTTTTATGAAAACAAAAAAATTAATACTATCAGCTCTGCTGATAGCAATCAGTATTATTCTGACAAGGTTTCTGTCATTTTATGTTCCCATAGGTGGAAGCACAACTGTTCGAGCTGGTATTGGGCATATCCCCATTCTGTTGGCAGGTATGTTCTTAGGTCCACTGGCCGGAGCTTTCGTGGGAGGCATCAGTGATGTATTGGGGGTTGTCATGTTTGCCCCTTATGCACCCTTTCCCGGGTTTACACTCTCCGCAGTTTGCTTAGGGTTTTTAGCAGGTCTATGTATGAAGTTCTTTAAAAACAAGACCTTGTCCTTCAAGCATATAGTGCTGTTGGTCTTTGTCGCTGAAATCCCTGCTTCCATGTTTATCAACACCCTGTCTGCATCCATACTATACGCTATACCTTTTTCTTTCTTGTTTCCGATAAGAGCTGTTTCTACTACTGTTTTTTCAATCCTTTACAGCATCCTAGTGTATGGCATTTACAAAAAACTTATTCGCCTGGATTATATAAAGAGTATCTTGGAATAAAAAATATATTTAGCTAGAGAGAATTCTCTCTAGCTAAATATATTTCATAAGACTTCTTATCATATTCACTTTTTGATTCATATAACGTATCTGTTTTACATTGGCAGTATCTAATATTTCCACTATACCCTTGCCCTTTTCCAATAGACTCCCCTTGTTTTTTCGCAGATGATTCATTTGGTCATTTATTGCAAGAAATTTTATAACTCTATCTTGTTTGTTACCATTTAAGTAAGGAACTGCCGCTTCTAATACTTTGATTGGCCTGTTAGGTATATCCAAAGACATCATGCTTTCTGCCTTTTTTTTGTATAATCCTTTATTCATTCCATAGATGTTTTCCAGAATATTAAGCATGGCTTCTGCTCCGGTAAAAACATTTCTCATACTTTTATTTGAATATGGCATGATATCTTTGATTATGTTATTTGTCATCATTATTTTTTCATAATTATTATAGGATTTTAATTTATCCTCCAAAGCCATACCTCCACTCATTTTACCATTTAATAAGCCTTAAGTTATTCTATTCAATGGCTATAAAATATGTTACAATTTATTTATGGTATTCTTTCGACAAGGAGATAGCGCATATGTTTTTAAAGCCAAAAGAGAAAAAAATTGGCCTCGCCCTCAGCGGAGGCTCTACATGGGGAATGGCTCACATAGGTGTATTGCAGGCCTTGGAAGAGCTGGATATAAAAGTTTCTTATATTAGTGGCACCAGTGTAGGTTCTTTTATAGGTGCCTTGTATGCAAGTGGCATTTCTTCGACTCAATTAGAAAGGATAGCGTCTTCAGCTAATTGGGGGAAGTTTTCACGCCCCCATATCTCCTTTACAGGTCTCTTTTCTCTTGAACCTATGGAAAGGTTTATCCGAAAATATTTAAAAAATCCCTATATTGAAAATATGCCTCTTCCTTTTTGCGCCGTGGCTACAGATATCCTTAGTGGAAAGGAAGTCCTATTCGAAAGCGGCTACCTACCGACTATTATAAGAGGCTCTTGTTCTATCCCAGGTATATTTGAACCTGTTGTTATGGATGACATGCTCATTGTTGATGGTGGAATAGTGAATAATCTTCCTGTTTCGGCAAACCGAGCCCTCGGAGCCGATTTTGTCATTGGTGTCAATTTATCACCTGAGATCAGCAATTTTATTCCTCATAATACTGTCGAATTATTAATAAAGACATTTTTGGTGATGCAAAATGCCAATACTCTTAAAGAAGCTGCCATGGCAGATGTCCTTATCGATATTAACCCAGAAAAAATAAGCCCTGCAGATTTTAAATCCGCTAAAGAGCTTATTGCATTAGGTTATGAAAGAGCTATGTATGAGCTATCCGACCAATTTTAGATAATGGTAGCTCTGCCTTTATAAATAATTCCTGCAGCTGTATCTACTGTAATACACATACCGTCCTTTAATATTGTTGTTGCATTTTCAGCTCCCACTATGGTTGGTATATTGAGGTTAAGGCCTACAATGGCAGTATGACAGGTTAGCCCGGCTTCTTCAACAATAAGAGCTGAGGCTTTTTTCATATAAGGAACCATATCGCTGTCTGTTCCATGGCTTACTAAAATATCGCCTTTTTTCATTTTTTCTTCTGCTTCTTTTGCGTTGCTTACGATGCAAACATGGCCTACCGCATGTCGGCTTCCTATTCCAATTCCTTTAATTAAAATCTTACTTACCACGTCAACTCTTAGCATATTGGTGGATCCCGATATGCCTACAGGAACACCTGCTGTCAACACAATCAGATCTCCATACTCAATAAAACCTTCTTCCAAGGCCTTCTTTTTAGAATCTTCGAAAATATCACTGATATCCTTGAGATTATCGATGACCATAGGAGTTATTCCCCATACTAATGCCATCTTACGTGCTACCTTCTCACTGCTTGTAGTCGCTACAATTGGAACAATGGGTCTGAACTTGGATATCATTTTGGCCGTATACCCACTGCTGGTAGCGGCAAATATTGACTTTGCCCCTAAATCTTCCGCACTTCTATACGTCGCTTGGCTTATTGCATCCGTTATTGTCGTGTTTTTTTCTCTGCTTTTTTGTTTTAATATTTTTTGATAATCCAAAGAGGCTTCTGTTTTCTTCGCAATGGTTGCCATCGTTATAACAGATTCTACCGGATATTTTCCTGCAGCTGTTTCTCCGGAGAGCATGATGGCATCCGTTCCATCAAATATTGCACTGGCTACGTCTGTTACCTCCGCTCTCGTCGGTCTCGGATTTCTCATCATGGAATCCAGCATTTGTGTTGCTGTTATAACCGGCTTCCCTACACTATTGCATTCCCTAATGATTCTTTTTTGGATAAGAGGTATTTCCTCAGGTGGTATTTCTACTCCTAAATCTCCACGAGCTACCATGACACCTTCCGATATTTGAATAATCTCCAAAAGATTGTCTACACCTTCTTGATTTTCAATTTTAGCTATAATATCGATATCATTCGTGTTGTTTTCTTCTAATATTCTTTTTATTTCCATAATATCCTGTCTTTTTCTGACAAAGGATACTGCAATGAAATCCACATTGTTTTTAATTGCAAAAAGGATATCTTCTTTATCTTTATCGGTAATAGACGGTAAGTTGATGGCGACTCCCGGAATATTAATACCTTTATTATTCTTGATGGTTCCGGAATTCTTTACCTGACAAACAATTTCAGTACCTTCAATATTTTCTACTTCAAGGCAGATTAAACCATCATCAACAAGTATCCTGTCTCCAACGGATACATCATCTGCTAATCCTTCGTATGTCACACTGCTTATTTCGTCACTGCCTACAATATCTCGTGTAGTAATTGTAAAGGTTTCCCCCTCTTTGAGATATATTTCATCCTTATCAAATTTTTTGGTTCGAATTTCAGGTCCTTTTGTGTCCAGTAAGATAGCTATATACACTCCTAACTCACCGCTCACTTCTCTGATGATATCTATTCTTTTTTTATGTTCCTCATGGTTTCCGTGAGAAAAATTTAATCGTGCTACGTTCATACCGGATTCTATCATTTTACGAATAGTATCCTTATCCTCACAAGCGGGACCAATTGTGCAAACAATCTTAGTTCTCTTCAATAATCTTTCCATGCTAAACCTCCTTCAATAAGGACTATCTTCCATTATAAAGTCAATACGGATGCCAACTTATACATTTCTTCATTCTTCATCTTCTTCATCTCTAATGCTTCTTCTAAATCATGATCTGTTACCCTATTGCCATGAACACCCACAGCTTTTTTTTCTTGACCGCTTATTAAAAGCTCTACGGCCCTGTTGCCTAATTTGCTTGCTAAAATACGGTCGGATGCCGTAGGGCTCCCGCCTCTTTGAATATGTCCTAATACAGTCAACCTGCATTCTATCCCTGCCTTTTTCTGAATAAGATGCATGAGTTCTTCTGCTTTTATGGATGCCCCTTCTGCTAACAAAATAATATTGTGAAGCTTACCTTTATTTTTACCGATAATTAAATCTTCACACACTTTATTGACGTCAATTTTTTCTTCAGGTACCAAGATGACTTCTGCACCTCCGGCCAGCCCAGCATACAGAGCAATATCACCACAATTTCTGCCCATGACCTCAATAATCGTTCCTCTCCTATGAGAAGAAGAGGTATCCTTAATATTGGCTATTGCTAATAATACAGTATTGACCGCTGTATCAAATCCTATACTATAATCCGTAAAACCCAAGTCATTATCAATTGTGGCAGGTATACCTATTACTTTTATACCTGCTTTTCCTAATTCCAGTGCACCTCTTAAAGAACCGTCTCCGCCTACAACCACTAATCCATCCATCCTAAATATTTTTAAAATATTGAGGGCCTTTTGAAAGCCTTCTTCTGTGCGAAACTCCTCACTTCTCGCTGTCCCCAAAAATGTGCCGCCTCTTTGCAATTTGTCTGCTACAGTTGCAGTATCCAAGTTTTTGATATCGCCAGTAATAAGGCCTGCATAGCCTCTATAAATTCCTGCAACCTCTATGTTCTCATACAGTGCCCTCCTAACTACTGCCCTTATGGCTGCATTCATTCCCGGAGAGTCACCGCCACTGGTTAATATACCGATTTTTTTCATTGTATCCCTCCCCAAATTTTTATTTTATGATAACACATTCTCTGCCAAGAACTTCTTCCATACTTTGAATCAGCTTGTCTGTTATACTAATGCCGCTATCCTTTTGTAAAGCTATTTTTCTTTTTGATTTTTCACAATAGATCATTAAACTATCATGACCCTTATGCTCACTTACAATGACACTTATTGCCTCCATAATTCGATTCTCATCCAATTCCTCAGAGATTTTTAAAAACAACTTTTGACAAGGCTTTTTCTCATTCATCAGATACTGACTTTCATCAATAGGTATGATGACAGAGGCTATTAATTTCGGCGCTTCCTCTTCTTTTATATTAATTCTTCCTTTGATGACCACTATATTATCTTCCTGAAGGGTTGCAATACAATTTTCAAAAATATTGGGAAAAACAATGACTTCTATGGTGCCATAAAGATCTTCAACAGATATAAAAGACATCATTCTATTACTTTTAGTGACCATATTTTTTTTGCCTGTAATCATACCTGCTATGGTAACCTGGCTATTATCATCCCTGCTTGTTAATGAGGCCATCTCTTCGGTGTTAATCGAAGCTATCTTTTCAATTTTTTCTTTATAACCGGCTAAAGGATGTCCGCTGACATAAACACTGAGCATTTCTTTTTCCATAGATAACAAAAGTCTTTGGTCAAATTCATTGATTTCAGGTAATATATCTCGTTTTAACTCACTTGTAAATTCCTCACCAATCGTATCAAATAACGAAACTTGTCCCTGAATATTTTTCTTGGCCATGCTTTGGGAACCTTCTAAAAGCTTTTCATAAATACTTAACATTTGTGCCCTATTACCGTAGAGGTTATCAAAGGCCCCGGCTTTGATGAGGCTTTCAATAGCCTTTTTGTTCAATTCGTGACAATCTATCTTATCAAAGAAATCAAAAATATCCTTGATTATTCCTTTATTCTTTCGCGCATCTACAATAGAAGAGGCTATATTGGCTCCCACATTTTTTACTGCCAGAAGTCCAAAACATATGGTGTTATCCACTACCGTGAACTTTCCTTCACTGGTATTAATATGAGGTGGTTTAACCTTGATACCCAGCTCCCTGCAATTTCGGATATAAAGGGCTATCTTGTTTGCTTCACCCATCACACTGGTCAAAAGGGCCGCCATGAATTCAACAGGATAATAAACCTTTAAATAGGCGGTTTCATAAGCTAGCACTGCATAGGCCGCGGCATGAGACTTATTGAAAGCATAATTTGCAAAATCAATCATATCATCGTAAATTTTATTTGCAATATCTGCAGGGATTCCATTCTTAACGCATCCCACTATTTCAGTCTTCCCCTCATCATCCTTTTTCCCATAGATAAAATATTGGCGCTCTTCTTCCATGATGCTCATTTTTTTCTTACTCATGGCACGCCTTACAAGGTCGCTCCTAGCATAGGAATACCCGGCCAAATCTCTAACTATTTGCATAACCTGTTCCTGATAGATGAGGCATCCATAGGTCACATCTAATATGCCCTGTAATTTTTCATGAAGGTATTCTATTTTTTGAGGATGGTTTTTATTCCGGATATACTTAGGTATAGAATCCATAGGACCAGGCCTATAAAGGGCTACTCCCGCGATAATATCCTCGAATTTATCCGGTTTTAAGTCCTTCATAAATTGTTGCATGCCTTGACTTTCCAGCTGGAATACACCAAGCGTGTTGCCGCTGCTAATCAAATCATATACATGCCCATCGTCATAGGCTATCGAAGAAAAGTCAAGATGGATGCCATGATTTCTTTCAATCAGCTCTAATGCGTCTCTTATGACGGTTAGATTTCTAAGACCTAAAAAATCCATTTTTAGAAGTCCCAATTCTTCTAATGTTCCCATAGTATATTGGGTACAAACCCCCTTATCCTGCAAATAAAGAGGAACATATTCATTCACAGGGTCTTTAGAAATAACAACTCCTGCGGCATGGGTGGAAGTATGACGGGCAAACCCTTCCAGGGATTTAGCCGCATCAATCAACTCTTTTACTCGGTCATCCCTATTATATTCAAGCCTTAACTCCCCACTGACATCCAAAGCCTTTGATATGGTCATATCCAAGTCCATAGGTATTTTTTTCGCTATGGCATCCACCTCTGCATAAGACATATTGAGGACCCTGCCTACATCTCTGATGGCAGCCCTTGCCTTCATCCTACCAAAGGTAATGATTTGTGCAACTTTATCTTGTCCATATTTTTCTATAACATAATTGATGACTTCCTGCCTTCTTTCATAGCAAAAGTCAATATCAATATCCGGCATCGATATTCTTTCGGGATTAAGAAACCTTTCAAAAAGCAGGTTATATTCAATAGGGTCTATGTCTGTAATACGAAGGGTATAAGCAACTAAGCTTCCTGCTGCGGAACCTCTTCCGGGACCAACCATAATCTTATTTTTTCTTGCATAATCAATGAAGTCCCATACAATTAAAAAGTATTCCACATAACCCATATTTTCAATTGTATCCAGTTCATATTCTAAACGTTTTTTTAAATCCTCCGTCATCATCTTGTATCTAGCTTTTAATCCTTCATAGCATAAATGACGTAAATATTCAATATTGCTCCATCCTTCCGGTCCTTCATAATTAGGAAGGTGTATTTCATTAAAGACAAAGTCAACATTGCAGCGGTCTGCTATCACCTGTGTATTCTCAATAGCTTTATCGATATCTCCCAAAACAGCATGCATTTCTTCATAAGATTTGAGATAAAACTCCTCATTAGGAAATCTCATCCTGTACTCATCGTCAACTGTTTTTCCCGTTTGAATACAAAGTAAAATATCATGGATTTTGGCATCCTCTTTTTTGACATAATGAATATCATTCGTCGCAACTAAAGGTATATTACACTCCCTTCCAATCTGTTGAATAAGAGGATTTATTTTTTTCTCTTCCTCCAGCCCTTGATTTTGAACCTCTAGATAAAAATTATCCGACCCAAAGATGGAGAGCAATGTAAAGGCTTCTTCTTTTGCACCGATATAATCATCGTTTAACAGTTTCCTGGCAATATTACCCGATAAACAGCCACTTAAGGCTATCAGTCCCTCGCTATATTTTCTTAGGACGTTATAGTCAATTCTAGGCTTATAATAAAACCCCTCCGTATAGCCTATGGAGACTATTTTGATGAGGTTTTTATAACCCTCATTATTCTTAGCCAATAAAACCAAATGACCTTGAGACTTATCTTTTTCGCTGTCTTTATCATACAGCGTTCTCATAGCTGTATAAACTTCACAACCGATGATAGGCTTAATCCCTTGTTTTTGGGCCTCCTTATAAAAATCAATAGCCCCAAACATCGTTCCATGATCTGTTATGGCTAAGGCTTTCATATCCAATTCTTTGGCTCTTTTTATTAATCCCTCTATCGATGCCGCCCCATCTAAAAGGCTGTATTCCGTATGGGTATGTAAGTGTACAAAATTCATATTACTTCCCCTTTTTTAATCTTTTGTGCTATTTCCTCTATGCGTTTCATTCTGTGATTAACACCGGACTTTCCTAAGGCTGGATCCATCATTTCCCCTAATTCCTTGAGGCTACTTTCCATATTTTCTAATCGCAATTCTGCAATCTCTCTCAGCTTGTCCGGCAAAATTTTAAGTCCCTTGGTTTTTTCAATATATTTTATGCTTTCTATTTGCCGACCGGCCGTATCGACTATTTTGTTTAAATTGGCCGTATCACAATTCACAAGTCGGTTGACTTGATTTCTCACGTCTTTTACAATCCTTATGTTTTCCGCATCCAACAAAGTGTTATGAGCACCGATAATGCTGAGGAAATCAATGATCTGATCCCCCTCTTTTAAATATACTATATAATTATTCTTACGGGCAATCATTTTGGCATTCAAACCAAAACTGTTGATAATTTGCTTAATCTCTTCTCCAATTTCACTTTGAGCAGTTACAATTTCAAGATGATAGGACTTATTAGGATCCGATATAGATCCGGAACCTAAAAACACTCCCCTTAAATAGGCTCTTTTGCAGCATCGTTTGTAAATAAGTTTTCTGGGAACGCTACTGTTAATCCTGTGAGTACCTTGATCGTCCTCCATAATAATTTCTAATTTTTTTAATATTTTTTCTGCCTGCTCATCCAAAGATGCAGAAATTTGATAATAATAGCCCTTTCGATAGGTTCTGTTTCGATTAATGGTTAACTTTATCTGAATATCAAATAGCCTTCTCACAAGTTTTATCATTTTCCTTGCGACTGCTGCATTTTCAGTTAGTATTTCTACACTTATTATACCATTTTCCAAAAAGCTGATGTTGCCACTCATCCTTATAAAACCGGATAATTCAGCTAATTTGCAGCAGTTTGAATCAGGAATTATCTGAGAAAGTTCATTTTTTGTTTCACTTGAAAATGACATATTATCACCCTTTTTTATGTATAATGTTTTCAATTTTTAACAAACTAACTCTATAGATGAAAAGTCAAATACCACAGGAGGTGAATCCATGAGTAGAATAGTTTGCCGCGTGGCGAGCTGTGCATATTTTAATAACAATGCATGTACCGCTGACGAAATCGAAGTAGAAAACCAAAATAATTCTTTCTCTAATAGCAGCGAGGAAACACTATGCAACACTTTCAAGCCTAGAAAAAATAGTAACAATAATCGCAGTGGCATTAGCAATAGCACCAGCAATCGTTTTTTATAATTACTGCTAAAAAAAAGCTTGCATACCTTAAACCGAAATGCATGCTTTTTTTATTTCCAATTCTCTTACTTGATTAAAAAGCTTCATAATATCCATAGCTATTTGATCAGCATCATGCCTTATATAGCCCTTCTTTACATCAATATAAGGGCCTTCCACAATAGCTATCCCATAATTATTGAGCCTGGCAAAATCATCTGTCATTAATAAGACAGGTTCCGCCCCATCCTCTTGGTATTTGGGTAGAATATCCTCTGGGATTTTTCCATTATTCACAAAAACATACTCAATAATATTTTCATCTGCATGATCCAGTAGCGCTTTAACATGCCCAGTGACACTGTAATGATCCGTTTCCCCCGGTTGTGTCATCACATTAGCGATATAGATTTTGATGGCATTGGATTCACTTATTGCATGAACAATCCCCTGAACTAATAGATTGGGTGTAATGCTGGTATAGACGCTCCCGGGACCCAGAACGATAATATCGGCATCATGGATGGATAGTAAAGCATCTGGAATAGCCTTAGGCTCTGCCGGATCTAAAAAAACCTTCTTGATAGTCGTCTTGTCTTCCAAGACCGCAGAAGATATTTTGGATTCACCCCGAACAATTTTCCCATTCTCCAAAAGAGCACATAAAGAAATATTTTCTTCTGTAACCGGTATTACCCTTCCCCTTACCGCCAAAATCTCATGTACCTTGGCTATACCTTCTTGAAAATTATTATAAATACCTGTTAAGGCAGCTATAAATAAATTGCCAAAATTTTGTCCTGCTAAACTTCCTTCTTTAAAGCGATATTGAAACAATTCTTCCATATAGGTTTCCGTATCGGCCAATGCTAATATACAGTTCCTTATATCTCCCGGCGGTAACATCCCAAGGTCTTCTCTGAGTTTGCCGGATCCGCCGCCATCATCAGCAGTCGTAACTATGGCTGTAATATGAGTAGATACCTTTTTTAAACCTCTTAAAATAACGGAAAGTCCTGTTCCTCCCCCTATTACAACAATCTTGCAATCATTATTCAAAATTATTCTCCCCTTTACATCCTCCAGGCATTACAAATCCCTATGATTTACTATAATATGCTTTCCTTCCTTCATAAGTATCTCCGCCAGTTCATTAGCCAAAGCAACTGATCGGTGGTGACCACCCGTACAGCCGATTCCTATAACCAGCTGCGATTTCCCCTCTTTTATATAATAGGGCATTAAAAAATCCACAAGATCTTTGACCTTATCTATAAAAACTGTACTTTCTTCCCATTTCATAACATAATCCCTTACCTTTTTATTGTTCCCAGTAAGCTTTTTCATGCTCGCTAAATAAAAAGGGTTTGGAATAAATCGTACATCGAATACCAAATCTGCTTCCAACAAGATGCCATGTTTGAACCCAAAAGATACTAAATTAATGGGTAAGCTTTCAATATCTTGATGTTCATTTACAATCTTCTTGAGTTCCTCCTTTAATTCGGATTCCTGAATATGGGATGTATCTATAATATAATCTGCAATTTCTCTTATCTTCAGGAGCTTTTCTCTTTCTAATTTTATGCCGTATCCAAGATTACCATCCTTGGTAACAGGATGAATACGCCTGCTCTCTTTAAATCTTCTTACTAAAACCTCATCGGAAGCCTCCAGAAATATAACCTTGTAATTAAGCCCATCTTTTTCTAAGTCTTCAATACCTTGTATAAGATCACTAAAGAAGTCCCCACCTCTTATGTCCATGACAAGAGCAGCCTTTTCTATATTATCACTTCCCAAGGATAAAAAATTCTGCATCAGCTTAGGCGGAAGATTGTCAATACAATAGTATCCTAGGTCTTCCATACAATCTACGGCTTTTGTTTTTCCTGCTCCGGATAGTCCGGTGATAATGATTATCTTCATTTTTGCACCTCTCCCAGAAAATTTTTATTCTCTTACGTTTATTATTCTTGTTAGCGGCAAACCTGCTTCTAGGGCCCTTTGAAGACCAGTATCAAAGCTCCCCACATCTTCTG
Organism: uncultured Eubacteriales bacterium; assembly: GCA_964429195.1. Classification (GTDB taxonomy): domain Bacteria; phylum Bacillota; class Clostridia; order Peptostreptococcales; family JAAYPU01; genus JBBAFM01. Next base: position 26,584 of record CAYSBC010000016.1, read on the forward strand.
GCCGATGTGCATCACTGTTAATAATGAATTTTGCATTTTCTTCAAGGGCGGCTATCTTTATTTCTTCCACATTCAAATGCCCATGACTGTTGTTGATTTCCAGTAGAGTATCAGTTTCAACGCAGGCTCTAACTACTTCTTTTATATCCACTGCTGCTTTGTCCCCGGGATGGGTCAGTATGTAAATATCATTTTCATACAATGCCCTTATAATAGAATTTGTATTGATATGGATAAGTTTTTTACTCTTTAATCCAATTTTATCTGCTAAAAAATTAGTGCCAATCACACCTAGCGACTTCACCGGGTTACTCCCTAATGCACCGTAGTGATAGCCGGCCAGGATAAAATCAAAATATTCCCTTTCATCTCCAATATCCAACTGACCTGAAGGTGAAATAATATTGGCTTCTACACCAAATTTTATTTCAATGTTTGGGTACACTTTTTTTAAGTTCTCAATCTCCTCTCGCATGGATTTTATCTTCTTTCTATCCATGCCATAAGAAAAATGACCAGGTCCATGATCTGTTATTGCAACAGCTTTTAGCCCTTTTTTCAGTGCCACCTTAACATTATCTTCTATAGTTCCTTTACCATGTGAATGAACGGTGTGTGTGTGAAAATCATATTCTATAAACATATTTTTACCTTTTATTTTAATATTTTTACTTCTTCTTCTAAGTGAACACCAAACTTTTCATAAACGGTGTTTTTGATGACTGCAATTAAGTCGAGGATATCCTGTGATGTAGCATCCCCTAAATTCACAATAAAGCCTGCATGAAGCGGCGAAACCTGGGCATCCCCTATTCGCAATCCCTTTAACCCGGCATCTTCGATAAGCTTGCCTGCAAAGTATCCCTCCGGTCTTTTAAAGACACTTCCCGCACTTGGATATTTTAAAGGTTGCTTTTCCTTCCTTCTATCATTAAATTCCTTCATCTTTGCCTGGATTTCTTCATACTTTCCCTTTTTCAGCTCTAAATCCACCTCAAGAATGACGTAAGGCTCTTGCTTGAACAGACTGCTCCTATAACCAAACTTCAGGTCTTCTTTTTCTAAATAAACAATTTGACCTCTTGAATTCACAGCACGCAAACCTTTTACAATTTGGCTCATCTCGCCATCAAAAGCTCCTGCATTCATGACCACAGCTCCGCCTAGGCTACCTGGTATTCCTGCTGCAAATTCCAAGCCTGTTAAATGATGTTCTAAAGCGGTGATTGCAATTTGAGATAGCAATGCTCCCGACTGAACATTCATATTTTCTCCATCAACCTCTATTTTATTAAAACCATCTTGAATTTTAATGATTAAGCCGTTAAATCCTTTATCACTCACTATAATGTTTGAGCCTCTTCCAATGATATACCAATTTAAGTGATGTTCGCTGCATAAGGATATAATAAATTGTATTTCCCCTGCACTCTTAGGCACAATTAAATATCTTGCCTTGCCACCTGTTTTAAATGTTGTATGCTCTTTTAACGGAACATTTTTTAGTATTCTGTTTTTACCTATACATTCAACTAATCGCCTACTTGCCTGTAAAACGCCCACTTGATAACCCTCCAATATTATTCTATTTTAGTGTTACCTTTACCGCTTTCCAAAACCAATGAACTGTTGCTCTCTTTATTATACATCATTCTTATATATGTTGTTAGCAATTTTGAGAATTTTCCTCATTTTTTCAACGTTTTCATACTATTTGAGCGTGACCCTATCCGCTTCATATAAGGCATTAATAAACTTTTTATCCAGCCTTTTTACCCCATGCTCAAGCTTGCCCATATCACTGTTTTTGTCATACAAAGAATCCAAATGGCGACTAATGGAAAAAGCATTATATTGGTATAAATTCTTTTGCTCTTCTTCCGATGTCAACTCTTTTACAAGTTTCCTGCACATCTGAAGTTTTTCAGGATTATCTTGTCTGAAGATGCCGTAGGCTATACATTCACCATGAATATAGGCTTCATCCATCATAAAATTTATTATTCTATACTGAGAGTTATTGTCTAGCATATGGAAATGCTCTGTTAAAGCCATACTATCGCATAGAATGATAGTAAAACTTCCACCTTCAATAGCCTTTTTTATTTGACTTTTATTGCTATTTTGCCCCTTTATCAATATTTCATCTACCAGGGGCTTATCTCTATTTTTTTCTAAGCTTAAACTAAGCATGGCTGCCTGATTATAAAGAATTTTTCCATCCTTTAATGAGGTGATAAGGGCTTCAAGCGTCTCATTGTTCAAAGTATCCTGACTGTTGAAGTTTTCCTCCACATTAAGTAACATGATTACCGGGTTGATGAGCCTAGGAATTCCATACACTGTATTTTGATAGCTTATAACCCCTTGAACACCCGGAACATAGTTCTCCTTTTCTTCTTCAAAGCTTTCTAATAGACCCATAGCAAGTATTTCTTTATCGCTGCCAATGGGAGCAATATCCGGTAGCCCTCCAATCTTCGCAGCAGCTTTTATTTCTGCTAGTCCTCGTTCTTTGTCCATTGGCTTAAATTCTACAAAGATACCCTTATTTTCTTTTTCAAATTTCCTTATTTTTTCACGGAGCCACCCATACTGTGTTGCTGATTCCTTACTATAGTAAGGGTAATCCCAAATAGTTATAACACCTTTCCACCCTTCCTTTTTTTCTTCAGTCTCTTTTACCTCGGTTTTATAACTTTCAAAAAACACCGGTCCACCTATTAAAAAAAAGATGATCATAGCTGAAATACCAATTTTGATAAATTTTATAAAAATCTCCTCCTTAATTTTTTTCGTGTATTCATAATTATTCATATCCATTCATCATCCAATTATGGGTCCTTTTCCATAAACCTATTATTATCGCCATTTCTAAGTGGTCTTCAACAAAAGCATGCTTTCGAACTCCTTTGAAGTAAATGTATATTTATAACAAACCAATGAATAAAAATATTGCAATTTTTATTCGCTCTGTTATAATCTTATTATGCAATTTTATAAATAATGTATCTTTTACATTAGGAGGACAAACAATGAAGAAAGAAAAAGTAATTTTAGCCTATTCGGGGGGTTTAGATACTTCTGTTATATTAACTTGGTTAAAAGAAGAATATGATTATGATGTCGTAACGGTTTGTATTAATGTGGGTCAAGAAGATGATTTTGATGCCATCGAGAAAAAAGCTTATGCGACCGGTGCTGTAAAATCCTATATTATAGATGCAACAGAAGAATTCTTAACAGATTATGTATTCCCGACTCTTAGGGCTCAAGCTGTTTACGAAAACGATTACTTGCTTGGTACTTCTTTCGCTAGGCCCCTCATCGCAAAAATATTAGTAGACATAGCTGAAAAAGAAGGGGCTACTACTATTGCTCATGGAGCAACAGGTAAAGGAAATGATCAGGTTCGATTTGAATCGACTATACATGCTTTAAACCCTTCCTTGAAAATAATGGCTCCATGGCGAATATGGGATCTGCATTCCAGAGAAGATTGCATCGATTACGCTAAAAAATATAATATTCCTATCGCGCAAACAAAAGAAAAAATATATAGCCGAGATCAAAATATCTGGCATACCAGTCATGAAGGCGGCAACTTAGAGAATCCATGGAATGAGCATTTAGAGGATATCCACGTCATGAGCCTTCCTCCTGAAAAGGCAAAAGATAATCCTACCTATATCGAAATTGGTTTTGAACAAGGAGTTCCGGTTTCAATCGATGGAAAAAAAATTAAACCGATTACATTGGTAAAGGTGTTAAATGAAGTAGGGGGAGAAAATGGCGTTGGTACAATTGATATTGTAGAAAACAGACTTGTTGGCATGAAGTCTAGAGGAGTATATGAAACTCCAGGAGGTACAATCCTTTACAATGCACACAGGGCATTGGAAAAGCTTGTATTGGATAGATCAACCCTTTCTTTTAAAAATATTGTTGCTCAAAGATATGCTGAGCTGGTTTATGATGGCTTGTGGTTCACTCCCCTAAGAGAAGCGTTACAGTCTTTTGTGGATTCAACTCAAAAAACTGTTACAGGAACTGTTCGTATGAAACTTTATAAAGGAAATTGTATTGCTGTTGCTTCAGAGTCGCCATACTCCCTTTACAATGAAGAATTTGCAACCTTTGCCGCAGACGAAGTCTATAACCAAAAGGATGCGGAAGGTTTCATCAACCTGTTCTCATTACCTATGAAAATACGCGCCATTATGAATATGAAGAACAAAAAGTAAAAATGAGGAGGAACATGATGAAACTTTGGGGAGGACGATTTTCTAAAGAAACGGATACTATTGTAGATGCATTCAATGCCTCTATCACTTTTGACAGCAAATTATATCGGCATGACATACAAGGCAGTATAGCTCATGCAAAAATGTTAGCAAAGCAAGGCATTCTATCCGATTCCGAAGCAAGCTTAATTATAGAAACTTTAGAAAATATTTTAGATGATATTGAAAACGGAGAGATCGAGTTTTCCATTGATTTAGAAGATATTCATATGAATATCGAAAAAATATTAACAGACCGTATAGGGGATACAGGTAAAAAACTTCACACAGCCCGTAGCAGAAATGATCAGGTTGCAGTGGATATACGCCTGTATATGAGGGATGTAATCACTGAAATTGAAGGTCATATTCGAAATCTTCTCAGAACTCTTTTGGAATTAGCAGAAAAACATCAAGACACCATCATACCAGGCTATACGCATTTGCAAAGAGCACAGCCTGTCACCTTGGCCTTTCATATGATGGCTTATTTTCAAATGTTTACTCGTGATTTAGACCGGTTGAAGGATTGTTATAAACGAACGAATTGTCTACCTTTAGGCTCCGGTGCTCTTGCGGGCACGACCTATTCAACAGACCGACATTTTCTAATGCAGGAATTAGGTTTTGATAAAATTTGTACCAATGCTATGGATGCGGTAAGCGATAGGGACTTTGCCATTGAATTTATCAGCAATGCTTCAATCATCATGATGCATCTTAGTAGATTCTGTGAAGAGCTGATTCTTTGGAGTTCCTCGGAGTTTGGTTTTGTTGAGATGGATGACGCTTATAGTACCGGGAGTAGCATCATGCCACAAAAAAAGAACCCGGACGTAGCTGAGCTTATCCGGGGGAAAACAGGCAGTGTTTATGGAAATTTAATAAACATCTTAACGCTTATGAAAGCTCTTCCCCTTGCCTATAACAAAGATATGCAGGAAGACAAGCCGCCTTTATTCCATACAGCGGATACTTTAAAAGACTGCCTGATCATTTTTGAGGCTATGATAAAAACCCTCAAAATTAATCAAGAAAAAATGTTCGTATCCGCAAAAACAGGTTTCATGAACGCTACGGATGCTGCCGATTTTTTAGTTTCTAAGGGCATCCCCTTTAGAAAATGCCATGAAATCGTTGGTCATATTGTTTTAGACTGTATTCAAAGCGGTAAAGCTATAGAAGATTTATCTTTAGCTGAGTTGCAGGGCTATTCACCGGAATTTGACGATTCAGTCTATGATAAAATAAATATAAAAAGCTGTATCGAAGCAAAAAAATCTTTTGGTTCAACTTCTTCTGTCAGTGTTCAACAAATGATTGAAGAAGCAAAAAAATATTTAGAACGGGAATAAGGAGGCCTTGATGTCTATGAATTTATTAGGACGCAGTTTATTAACCTTACTCGACTTTACTCCGGATGAAATCAATTATTTGATTGAAACTGCAGCAATTTTAAAGGAAAATAAAAAGAAAAAAATGAAACAAAATTATTTAGAAGGTAAAAATATTGTCCTCTTGTTTGAAAAAACCTCTACCCGAACACGATGCGCCTTTGAAGTGGCCGCAATGGACGAGGGTGCCGGTGTTACATTTTTAGGCTCACAGGATAGCCAAGTAGGTAAAAAAGAAAGTATCATCGATACTGCCAAGGTGCTTGGACGATTCTATGATGGCATAGAATTTCGTGGGTTTCACCAAGAAACAGTAGAGACTTTGGCCAAATATTCAGGGGTGCCGGTTTTCAATGGACTTACAGATTCTTATCACCCTACTCAGGTCTTGGCTGATCTTTTAACCATAAAAGAACATAGTCCTCAACCTCTCCAGGAAAACCATGTGGTTTTTGTAGGTGATGGAAGAAACAATATGGCCATTTCTCTTATGATTGCATGTGCAAAACTAGGAATAGACTTTACCTGTTTGGCTCCACAGTCCCTCTTCCCAGGGCAGAACATATTAACCAAGGTTTCAGAAATAGCTAAAATATCAGGGTCTAAATTAAACTTTAGTGAGAATACAGACGCCCTAAAAGGTGCCGATGTCATCTATACAGATATATGGGTCTCTATGGGCGAAGAACATCTTGTTGAGGAAAGAGTTAAAATATTATCCCCTTATAAAGTAACAAGTGAGATGCTGGAAAAAACAAATAACCCCAATGTGCTCTTTATGCACTGTCTTCCATCCTTCCACGACATGACAACCGGTTTTGCCAAGAATATTTTTGAGGAATACGGTCTGGATATATGCGAGGTTTCCGATGAGGTATTTAATGGGAAGCATTCCATCGTCTTTGATGAGGCGGAAAATAGACTGCATACAATCAAGGCCATTTTGGTAACCTCCATGTCAGAGAAATGGTATGAATCCCTATAATGATAAAAAAGACAGCTTGTAGGCTGTCTTTTTTACTCTTTATAATATCTAATTTTTAGTTGCTGGTTAAATTTATAAAAAACTCCAATCGGTTATTTAAACACTTCAATATCTTGTCATAAAATTCTTCATATTGACCTGTTCGCATATAAAGACTTATAAGATCGTTATAATAGGTTTCGTCCATGTCAAAGCTAATAGCTGGGTAGCCGGCCTTAATCAACTCGAAATTAAGCAATGCTCTTGCTGTTTTTTCATTTTCTTCTTTGTAAGGGCAAATAGCCATAATTTTATGATGTAACAGGGTACTTTTAAGTACAGGATTAAGATCTTTGCTCTCATTCAAATACCAATGATTGAATTCCTTCATTCTATGAGGTACTTCTTTAAAATGGGGCGGTATATATTTACACTCTAATTTCACCGGATTATTATCCCGATAATTATAATCTTCTCCCTCACAAAACAAATTGTTAATATAACTTATTTTATCAGAATACATTTTTTCTTTATACATGGCCATCTTTTCAAGATGATGAATGACATCCACATGTCTGCTCACCACCATATGGTCTTCTATTGTTCTCGACAAAATATACTCTCCCTTTATTATAGCCAATGTTTCCTTGAGAGACATAGAACTACCTGATAGTCTATTCGAAGAATAAACCCATTCAGATAGCCAGACTTCTTTCATATGTTCGATTATCTTATTTGAAAAAGGACCTCTGTTTTCCAGAATGAACTTTTTCTTAATTATCTCTCTCATCATTTTAATGCTCCCAGAGTACTTCGTTTTATTCTAAGGAATCACCCATATCAATTGCATTCAAGGCTTCTTCAGGTAGTTCAAAGTTCTCAGCAGTATTGTGATTTGAAATAGTTATGGTTATAGTCATTTCCATGTTCTTAAACATTTCTTTTTCTTCATCTGTCATTTCCTCTATTTCTAATTTGGTCATCAGCCTTTCCATCATCTTTCCTAGGTCCATGCTGTATTTTACGATTTCCCCTGAATCCTTATCAATCCACATTCTATAATTTAAATCATCTAATTCAGACAGCATCTTTCCTAGGTCCTCCGTGGATGTCATGGGAATCATGCTCCCCAAAGCTTCATTCTTTGCAACAATCTCTTCATACATTTTCATGGAAATTGCTAAATCGAGAATTCGAGCTTTACTACCCTTGATTTCTTCTTCGCCGACTATCTTAGCTGTTTTTGTATATTCCATCATCAGTTGAATATCCTCAGAAGGGTCTGTTTGCATGATATCCCCAAGCCCATCAATATTGATATTCATCTTATACCATTGTCCCTGAACGTTTTGATATAAAACAATATTATCTGTTTCTTGAACCATATACTGCTCAATATGCTGCACCTCTTCCATATTGCTTAAATGAACATCCATATTCATATAGAACTTCATAGGTTCCATAAAAATAGTACCTGTTCCGAAAGTATTGATATCCATTTCTCCTTGAACAGGATCAACAATCTTCATATGACTCTCTATCTCGGCATCGTAATTTTCCCAATTTGCCGACTTTTCAGTTGCATCAAGTAACAAATTCAAAGCTTCTTTTTCATTACTGCAGCCTATCATTGAAAACAATAGGATAGCACTAAATAATAATAGTAAAAACTTCTTCATTACTTCTCCTTTCCTTACCCAAATACACTTATATATGAACTATCCATCCAAATTCATCCCTTGCTTTTCCACTTTGAATTTGTGTAATAGCATCATATAATCTTTGTGATAACTGACTTATTCCATTGTTGTTAATAGTAATATCTTGGCCTTTCCAACCCAAAACACCACCAGGAGATATGACGGCCGCCGTTCCCCATGC
>CAYSBC010000017.1:0-34674 GCA_964429195.1 uncultured Eubacteriales bacterium
GATATAACGTAAATTTTATACATGATGACCTCCTATATCTTCATATTAACAAGGTCCAATAATAATCTTGCTATATTTGTTTTAGAAAATTTGCCAGTAACCTTATAGTACTTTCTTCCCTTTTCAAAGACTTCTGTAACCACAGGAAGACTATCTACTTCATGATCAATTATTTTTGAGACAGCATCAAGAACCGTATCATCATCCGTTACAGTGATAATATTAGGCATACGCGTCATAATCATTGCAACAGGAGCTTTGTTCATATCTGCTCCACCACCATAAATATTCTTGAGTAAATCTTTTCTGGAGACTATTCCGGCTAGATAACCATTGGATAAAACATACAAGGTTCCTGTGTCTTCCAGGAAAAGTGTAACTAAAGCATCGTATAATGTTGCTTGTTCATCTATCACAGTGGGTATAGACTTGAAATCAGCAATTTTTATACTGCCTATTTTATTTGAAATCATTTCAGATTCAGAATTACCTAAGTAAAAATACCCTACCTTAGGGCGAGCATCAAGTATGCCAATCATAGACAAAACAGAAAGGTCTGTTCTCAATGTAGAACGAGTAATGTTGATTTTTTCAGCTATCTTATCACTTGTTATAGGTTGTTCGTTCTTAACTATCTCAATTATTTTTTTTTGTCGATTGGTAAGATTTATGATAATCACTCTCCTTAATATTTTGCATGTATATTTCAATGTGATGCAGTATATATACATGTATGTTACATTATATCTTAATGATGCTACAAGGACAACCAAAAATTATTTTTTGCACCAAATACTATTTTGAGAGCTTGATTATTCAATTTCAAAGTTTCGAACTAGATCTTCCAAGGTGTCTCTTCTTCGAATTAACTGCGTTTTTCCATCCAATCTAATGAGGATTTCTGCAGGTCTTAATCGGTTATTATAGTTAGATGACATGGAATAGCCATAGGCACCGGCGTCCATAACACCAACAATATCACCTTCTTTGATGATTGGCAATTCTCTGTTCTTGACCATAATATCTCCCGATTCACAGATGTTACCCACAATGCTGGCTATTTCTGTAGGACTTTCCTTCAGAAGGCTACCACCTCGATAAATCTCCACATCGTGGTGGGAATCATACATAGCAGGCCTGATGAGCACATTAAAACCTAAATCTGTTCCAACAAATACCCTATCACCATTCCACTTTTTAGAATAGACATTCCCAAGTAGAATAGAACTTTCAGCAGAAATATAGCGGCCCGGCTCTGATCGATATAATAAATCCTTGCCATACTTCTTGGAGAAATCCTTGAAGATTGCTCCTAATTCCTTTCCAAACTCTTCAAGCTCAAGCCTCTTCTGGAAATCGTCTTGCTTGGAATAGGAAATCCCAAATCCACCACCAAAATCAATAAATTCTAAGTCATCAAACATTTCAGCAACTTGTAATAAAGATATGACACCTGCAATATATTGGTTCCCATCCATAAATAATGAACCGATATGTTGGTTTAATCCGCTTAGAATCAAATGATGACTCTTCAAGATAGTTTTGATTTCATCTATTTTATCACTATTAATGCCAAATTTGGTTTCCTTGCCCCCGGTTATTACCTTCTCATGATGTCCTGCTCCTACTCCTGTATTCAATCGAACGCATACCTTTCCCCCGGGATTGAGTTGTCCAAAGAGGTCCAATTGGGATAGAGAGTCTACGCTCACCATAATATTTTTATCAATGGCATATTTCATTTCTTCTCTCGAAACATTATTGCTTATATAAAAAATTTCATCCGCAGTAAATCCTGCCTTTCCCAAGACATATATTTCACCGGGTGACATGGCATCCGCGTGTAATCCTTCTTCCCGGGCAATTTTCAATAAAGTAAGGTTGGAATTGGCCTTAATAGAATAGGTCACCTTAAAGTTCTCGTAATCAACTAAATGCGCCATTTCCCTGCATCTCTGTCTGAAGATCTCTTCACTGTAAACATAGAGAGGAGAACCATATTCTGCTAATAAATCTTCCGGATTATTTCCTTTAAAAAAATTCGTTTCTTCACTAAAGTATCTTTTCATGTTTTTTCTCCTAAGTAAGATATGGACCATACAAATAAATATAAATTAAACTCTAGCACTTAAGACTATAAATGCTAGAGTATAAAAGATTACCTGATTCAATTAGAATTAAAAAAAGATTTTTTCTTCTAAGTATCCCTTAATTTCAGAAATCGGAATCCTTTCCTGAGTCATTGTATCTCTATCTCGAATCGTTACAGAATGATCTTCTAAGGAATCGAAATCAAATGTAATGCAATAAGGGGTTCCTATTTCATCCTGTCTTCTATATCTCTTTCCAATACTTCCGGTTACATCGTAATCCACCATAAAGTATTTGGATAGCATTTGATAAACCTTGTTAGCTTCCTCATCCAGTTTTTTTGCCAGAGGCAGTACAGCAGCTTTAAAAGGTGCTAATGCAGGATGAAATTTCAAGACAACACGCTCACTGCCATCTTCTAAAGTTTCTTCTTCATAAGCATCTACTAAGAAAGCCAATGTAACACGGTCAGCTCCTAAAGATGGTTCTATACAATAAGGAATATATTTTTCGTTTGTTACAGGATCTTGATACATTAAATCAACACCTGAATGTTCCATATGCTGTTTTAAATCAAAATCAGTCCTGTCAGCTATCCCCCATAATTCGCCCCAACCAAATGGAAAGCGATATTCAATATCTGTTGTGGCCTTACTATAATGGGATAACTCTTCAGCTTCATGATCACGCATCTTAATATTTTCAGGGTTCATATTTAATTCTTTAAGCCACTGAACACAGAAATCTTTCCAATAGTTGAACCATTCTAAGTCTTCACCGGCTTTACAGAAAAATTCTAATTCCATTTGTTCAAATTCTCTTGTTCTGAAGGTAAAATTGCCCGGAGTTATCTCATTTCTAAAGGATTTTCCTACTTGACCTATTCCAAAAGGTATTCTTTTTCTTGTGGTTCTTGCCACATTTTTAAAGTTAACAAAGATACCTTGTGCTGTTTCAGGTCTTAAGAAAATCTCTGCTTTTGAATCCTCTGTTACACCTTGGAATGTCTTAAACATGAGATTAAATTGTCTTATGGATGTAAAATCATGGGCATCACAATGAGGACACTTGATGTTCTCTTCTCCTATATAATTTTCCAATTTCTCATTAGACCATCCATCAACTGAAAGCTCCTGACCATTGTTTTTCGTATAATCTTCAATCAGCTGGTCTGCTCGATAACGTGTTTTACACTTTTTACAGTCAATTAAAGGATCATTAAATCCTCCCACATGACCTGAGGCAACCCAGGTTTTAGGATTCATTAGAATGGCTGCATCTAAGCCTACATTATATGGAGACTCTTGAATGAACTTTTTCCACCAAGCTCTTTTAATGTTGTTTTTTAATTCAACGCCTAAGGGTCCGTAATCCCAGGTATTTGCAAGACCTCCATAAATCTCAGAGCCTGAAAATACGAAGCCTCTTGATTTTGCCATTGACGTTATTTTTTCCATTGTTAGTTCTTTACTCATGTTTACTCTCCCTTTAGCATTCATAGAAAATCTTCACACCTACAAGCGGCTAGTTTTAGTCTATGTCTTATTGTTATTCCTGCGAATCATCTTGCTTTGAATCGATGATATTTGTTATCTTTTCTTTGACATCTTCTGCTTTCTCTATGACATCATCCATCAAATCGTCTGTTTTTTCCTTGACTTCTTCACCAATGTCATGTTTTTTCATCTTAATATCTGTAATAATGCTATCTGCCTTTGATTTAATATGATCTACTTTTTCATTGGCTATGTCACTGAAAACAATGACTTCTCCGTCATCTTTAATGATTTCAATTCTGACTTTTGTAAGCAAAGCTGCAAAAGTACCGCCAATCGATAAGGCTGGAGAAAGCACAATTCCAATTATACCTGCATTGACAGGAATATTCAACAACACCTCATTATCCTTTTTAAAAACAATTTTTGATACATTCCCTTTTTTAACAAAGGCTTTGAGCTTATCCATAAGGTCATTGGCAAAATTAAGATTAATGGATTTTTTCGTATCAATTTGTTCCTCAATATATATTATTGCATCAACTACATCTCCTTGTGCTATTTCCAATGCTTCTTTTGCTTCCTTATAAGTAACGCCGGTTCTGTCTTTAATCGTTTCAATCTTATCTAATGAAATATCCATTTTTTATCTCCTCTCATTTTTTTATAATAGTTTTTAAAAACATTTTGCTCTTCATATTATTAGTACCCATATAATTCTCTAAATATATATTCATAAAGTAATTTAATTTTTCTAAAATTTTTTGATCCAATGTTAAGTTTTCCAGTGCCCTTAGAGAATTATTTTCCAGATATTTTATAACCTTTATTATATTATTATCTAATTTTAAAATCAACTCATCTTTTTCCTTGCAATCTTCACAAATCAAACCACCGTTTGCCATACTAAACTCATTTGTGTGCGGGTTACCACACCTGACACATTCATTTAGGCTTGGCATAATTCCAGTAGAAGCTAAAAGTTTTATTTCAAAAGCTCTCACCAATAAAATATGTTCCTTTTTTCTTTTTTCTATAACTTCTAAGAAGTCCAGCAACAGGTCAAATAGATGACTCTCCGGTTTACCCTCGATGAGATTGGCATCTGTTAATTCAAACACATAGGAAGTGCATGCGTATTTCTCAATATCTTCTCCTATCCTGTAATAACTTTTTAGGATATCTCCCTGATTAAAATAGTAATAACCCTTCACTTTATACAGAACATACTTTCCATAATTAAAGGATTGCATGGCCATATTGGATTTATTTTTTGTAGGGTATTGGTTGTTTGTTGCTACACTGATTTTCCCCAGATTTTTCGAAAAGAGGATTAGCATTTTTCTGTCATCAGGCATTTTTACTTGTTTAATGATGATACCATCCGTATGAATATACATTTTTAAATATCCGTATTTCCCAATTTATATCCCAGGTCTTTTAAATTGAGCTCATTTTCTCGCCAATTGGGTTTTACTTTAATCCATAATTCTAAAAATACCTTGATACCTAGTAAGGATTCAATCTCCATCCTTGCACTTTTGCCTATACCTTTGAGTTTTCTTCCCTCTTTACCAATAATAATACCCTTATGGGATTTTTTTTCACAATAGATTTCTGCTTGAATAGACAACAGTTCTTTATCCTCCTTGATAGAGAGGATCCCTACAGCAATTCCATGGGGAACTTCATCTTCCAAATACATTAAGGTCTTTTCACGAATAATTTCGCTTATTAAAAACCTTTCCTGTTGATCCGTAATCATGTCTGCGGGAAAAAGCATAGGGCCTTCAGGAATATATTCTTGAATTCCCTTCAAAATAGCATCTATATTTTTGCCGCTCGTTGCTTCTGCGCCATAGATTTTATCAAAAAGCCCTAGTTTTTCATAATTATAATAAATGGTTGCATATTGATCTGGATGAATCAAATCTATTTTATTGATAATCAGAATTTTAGGCGTCTTAACTTTTTGCAAGGCTTCTAGGATATAAGAATCACCAGGACCAAAATCCGCCCTGTTATCAACTATTAAAAGGATAACATCCACCTCATCCAGTGTTCGAAGGGCCATCTCAGTCATGTAGGTACCCAGTTTATTTTTAGGTTTATGAATGCCTGGAGTATCTATAAAGATGACTTGTTCTTCTTCATTCGTATAGACTCCTCGGATCGTATTGCGCGTTGTCTGGGGTTTATTGGATGTGATAGCTATTTTCTCACCTAATACGCTGTTCAAAAAAGTAGATTTTCCTACATTGGGTCTTCCAATGATACCTACAAAACCTGATTTATATGTCATGTCTTCCCCTCAATTCTTTTGTGATAAGGACATTTTCCCTTTGTTTTAATTCCATTATAATCTAAAACCCTTTGGTAATAACTTCGAAATCGTTGTCTCCGTCAATAAACCGTCTCTTTCTTTTAAAATAATACGAATATCATCGCCGAACTCATACATGAATTGCCTGCATATGCCGCAAGGATAAGCCGGAATATCCTCATGGTCACAACATACGGCTATAGCATCAATTTCCTTAAAGCCTTCGGAAATAGCTTTGACAAAAGCAGTTCTTTCAGCACATATGGCCGCACCATAAGATGCATTCTCAATATTGCAGCCCGTAAAAACTTCTCCAGACTTAGTCAGCAATGCTGCCCCAACTTTAAAATTTGAATAGGGTGAATAAGAGTTCTGCATCGCTTCCAATGCCTTTTCATATAATTCTTCCTTTGTCATAGGACTCCACTCCCTTCTTAGGTGACAGGCACCTTTATTTCTTCATTTTATTATTTTCTGACAATATCCCACCACTAACAACCATCTTTACAGCTACATCTACGGACATGTCCAAATACTCCAAATCACTGTCAGGTACAATAACAAGCATACCTGAAGTGGGATTAGGCGTTGTAGGAATAAAGACACAGGTTGCTTTCTGTCCTATTATGGCTTCCATTTCTGCCGGAGCGTCCGCGGTAACAAAGCCTAAGCATCGAATACCCTTCGTTGGATATTGTATGGAAACTGCACTTTTAAAGGCTCTTTGTTCCTTCTTAAATACAATACTATCCTGTATCTGTTTGATGGATGAATAAATAATGTTGACTATAGGAACCTTACTGATGGCTTTTTCAACGCTTTTTATAATCTTCTTTCCAAAATAATTGGTAGCTAAGAGGCCAATGATGAAAACTATAACAAGTGTCATGACAATGCCTAAGCCGATATAGCTTTTACCGGTAACGGCTCTGACAGGCGTAGCAAAGAACGAATCAATCTTAAATATAACCCACCAAATAATAGATATTGTTACAGTAATGGGAATTAAAACAAGTATCCCTGTAATGAGTATCCTTCTGACTTTCTTCAACAAAACACTACCTTTCTATACTAAGGTGTCTTAATATATTTTCTTCTTTACTTCTCATAAGCATTTTTTCTTCTTCGTCGATATGATCATAACCCATCAAATGCAAGATACTATGTATGGTTAAATAGAGAAGCTCCCTTTCAAAGGAATGACCATATTCACCGGACTGCTCCCTTACCTTATCTAAAGAAATAACAATATCCCCCAGGCAGAGAAAAGACCTTTCATTCTTAATTTCATCGAGAGAGGTGTATTGCGGAAAGGACAGTACATCTGTAACAGCATCCCGTCCTCTGTATTTGCTGTTCAACTCTCTTATTTCATCATTGGTCACTAAAGAAATGCTGATTTCAATTTCTTCAGCATGAACTCCTTCACTTTCTAAGGAATAGCTTATCGTCTCCTCTATGGACGCCATCAATTTTTCATCTAATAAATCCATGGTATTATAAATTATATCCATATTCTCTCCTGCTTCTTTACTGCTCTATTTCCCGATTTCTTTTATTCTCTTTATCATAGGCTTGAATAATTTTTTGTACAAGAGGATGACGAACAATATCACTATCCTTCAAAAATGTAAAGCCAATACCGGGAATGCCATCTAAAATTTTTATGGCTTCTACAAGTCCCGAAGTTGTCCCCTTAGGCAAATCAATTTGAGTGATGTCACCTGTAACAGCAACCCTTGACCCAAATCCCATTCTTGTTAAAAACATTTTCATCTGTTCTTTTGTCGTGTTTTGCGCCTCATCCAATATAATAAAAGAGTTGTCCAGTGTTCTCCCTCTCATATAGGCTAAGGGAACAATTTCAATGAGTTCTCTTTCTCTGTAGCGCATAAAGGTTTCTTGACCCCAGATATCATTAAGCGCATCATAAAGAGGACGTAAATAAGGATCAACCTTTTCTTGTAAATCACCGGGCAGAAAACCTAATCGCTCGCCTGCTTCTACTGCCGGTCTTGTTAGAATAATCTTACTGACTTCTTTATTTTTAAAAGCCCTTATGGCCATAGCCATGGCAATATAAGTTTTCCCTGTTCCTGCGGGACCAATGCCAAAAACAATGTCATTACTTCTTAAACAATTGATATATTCCTGTTGTCCAAATGTCTTTGCTTTGATGGCCTTTCCCTTATAGGTTACACAAACAATGTCTTTGCCTATGTTGTTTTTAGAATAATGTTCCCTTTCAAGATTAATAATATAATTAATTTTATGAAAATCCAAGGTCTGACCGGATTTGATAATGCCAATCAGCTCTCTTAATAGCTTGTCAACTTCTCTTGCGTCTTTGCCTCTGAGTATTATTTCATCATTTCTTTGAGAAATATCCACATTGAATCTTTCTTGAATAATCTTAATATGATTATCCATATTACCAAATAATTCATTGAGTATATCATGATTCTCAACATGTATTCTAAATTCTTCGTTAGTCATTAGTTCTTCCAAAAACATCCTCCTCTGTCTGCTGCTTTTAAATATTTTCTATTCTTCTTTCTGTTCCAATATCTTCAATAGCTTCAATCATAATTTCTACTTTTATTATATTGCCTAGCTCAGAAAACATCAAATCTTTATTTGATATCTTTGCATCTTCAGGAATATTTTTCTTAATAATCGATTCTACCTGGTTGTTGATACTCTTTTCAATCTCTTCTTGACTCTTAATTCGAGTTTCTATTTCTATTTCGGAATACTCCGCACAATACAAGGCTATAGGCAAGGGTATCATGGTTTCAAAAATCTTTGAACTTACCCTTGTGTAGCGATCAAAACCTACAAATATTTTCCCCGTATCAAAAAGAGTATCACCCACTTTTAAATTCCATCCATAATCTTTCTTACCCGTATTAATCTTCAAATACTCAATTTTTTCTTCTAAAATGATAAAGCGATAGATTGTTCTGGCATAGACTTCTCCTAATGCATGAACATATTTTATCTCCTCATCACCGGATGCGTTTATCTTTTTAACTATACCTGTTACGAGGAGGTCTCCCTCATTTACAAAAACATCATCAGGAACAACCCTGGTCCCATTTTTTGTAATAATATTATCAATATAACCTTGTTTTTTGGCAACAATGTCACAAGGTATGTCCATAGGTATTATTTCGGGTGCTTTAACCTTTTCGACTATTTCAATATGGAGTTTGTTGCCTGTATAAGAAACGCCTACCCATGAAATATCCTTATACTCATGATAGAGGTTGCTTTTTATCTCATCTGTGCTCAGCACTTTTTTATAACCTTCGCTTACACCGATGCCCGCCAGAAAATCAAAAATTTGGTTTTCATCAAGATGCTCAAGACCCTGGATATGAATTTCATTGATAAAGAGACCTTGATAATACAATAAAAATATAAATATAAAAAGTCCTAAAACAAATGCTTTGTTTCTTATTATTCTTTGTCTACATTCAGGAAATCCTTTGCTTGAAAGGAGTGTTATCCTGTACTGATTATTATTCATGGATACCAGCTTTTTATAATCCCTCTGAAGAATATTGCATTCCAATGACAATTCATCTATTCTTTTTATTTTAGTAAGATGAAAATTATGGTTTAAAGCCCTCGAGAGAAATTTATTCAATTGTAATCCTTCTACTCTTATTCTATTATACCCTTTTCGAAAAAAATTAGAGAAGATATCCACTTAATCACCCTTTTTGTTTCCATAAAAAAACTCAACCGAATCTATTTTACCGGTTAAAAAAATTCGATCGTCGTTTAAATTTTTTAAGATAAAATTTTCTCCATTAACTACTGTATATTGTTTCCCCGTATCAATGACGATTCCTTGATTTGTAAAAGATTGAATGCTTTTTACATTATCAATAATCGCGTACTTGCCTGAAATAATAATGCGTGGAATATTAAGAGAAAAATCGAACATTAAATCTGAGTCTATCGCCATGGAAATACTCCTTTCATATACCTATTCATATGCTTTCATCATGGGAAGTATTCAAAGCAATAAAAGGGTTCAAAAATTTTTAGAAGTGCTGGAATAAGAAAAGATAATCATGGAATTGATGCCATTAAAAATGCCAGGATATTATAATCAATACCCTGGCATATATGTTTAATTCAATTATCTTTGAATCATAGACCTGACTAAGTATGTCTCCTTAGAATTTTTTAGCCTTTTTCCTTGCAGCCTCAGATTTTTTCTTTCTCTTTACGCTTGGTTTTTCATAGTGTTCTCTTTTTCTTAATTCAGACATTACCCCATCCTTTGCACATGAGCGTTTGAATCTTTTCAATGCACTCTCTAAACTTTCGTTGTCTCGTACTATAATTTGCGCCATTTTTTATCCCTCCCTCCGTACAATGAATTCATCTATTAAGACTGCTCTCTGAGCAGTTGGACTAATAGCAACATAATTATATATCATTTTATTTCATTAAGCAATAAGAAAAATCAACCCGGCGGCCATAGAAGTTTTCTGCCACCCAATAAGTGAAAATGAACATGTTGTACACTTTGCAAACCGTCTTCCCCACAATTATTGACTACCCTATAACCCTTGGTAAGACCATGCTTTTCAGCCATATCCTTTATCTTAAGCATCATATATCCCATAAGCTCCGCATCTGTCCCTTGTACATCATCTAAAGATCCAATGTGCTTTTTAGGAACTATAAGGATGTGTACCGGCGCTTGAGGGTTTATATCATTAAATGCAAATATTAAATCATCTTCATAGACGGGATCGCTTGGGATTTCTTTATTAATTATCTTACAAAATAGACATTCTGACATATCTTCACCTCCTGTCCCATCTCAACCTTCCTTCAGGTATTTATTGACTATTATAACATACTTTTTTTTATTGTAAAACATTTTTAACCCTAGAATGGGGTCCATTTATCAAAATGCAGGAGGTCTAGCTGCAGATATCTCCTTTTAACCCATCCCCATAATTTGAAATGATTTGGACATCTCTAAACTGCCCTACAATATTCTTTTCTTCTTCTGCATATACTTTAATATAATTATCGGTATAACCCTCTGCCAGTCCTGTTTCACTATCGATACGCTCAAACAATACCTCTTGCACTGTGCCGATAAATTGACTATTGAATTTTATAGCAGTTTCTTCAGCCAGCCGAATAAGGAAACTACTTCTTTCATTTTTTTTCTTGGAATCAATTTGATCCTTCATCGTTGCAGCTTTGGTCCCTTTTCTTTTGGAATATTTAAAAACGTGCACTTTCCCAAAGCCTATCGTTTTTACAAAGTTACAAGTTTCCTCAAAGTGTTGATCTGTTTCTCCTGGAAATCCTACAATAATATCCGTCGTCACATTGAGTTCAGGTCGCTTTAATCGCATCTTTCTGACAACCTCTTCATAATGGCTTACAGTATATTTCCTATTCATCTGAGCTAAAATAGCCTGACTCCCGCTTTGAAGAGATAAATGAATATGGGAGCAGAGCTTTTCAAATCCCATCAGTTTTTCCATAAAACGATCTGTAATGACAGCCGGCTCTATGGAGCTTAATCTTATTCTAAATTTCCCTTCAATGGCATTCATGCTTCCGATAACATCAAGCAAAGTACCTTCTTGATTATCCCTGCCATACAAGGCTGCATTTATTCCTGTTAAAACGATTTCATGATAACCATTTTGAATAATATGACTTGCTTCTGAAACTATATCCTTTAAAAGCCTGCTTCTTATATTCCCCCTAGCATAAGGGATAATGCAATAGCTGCAAAATTGGTTACAACCTTCTTGGATTTTAATAAAAGCACGGCTTCGGTTGTCCATATGAGATATATGCATGTCTTCAAAGTGAGCCATTTGACTGATATCTTGTATTTCAATAGTTTTACTTGTGTTATTATATCCTTCAACTAAGTTTACAATATTATTTTTATTGTTAATACCCACAATAATATCTACTTCTTCAATCTTTTCTATTTCTTCTAGGCCTGTTTGGGCGTAGCAACCTGTGACCACCACAATACTATCCTTGTTACATTTTTTGGCTCTTCTCATCAATTGCCTGGATTTCCGATCTGAAAGATTTGTCACTGTACAGGTATTGATAATATATATGTCCGCAAAATCATCTCTATTCTCATTTAATATTTCATAGCCTTGGTTATTAAATTGTTCCTTGATGGCCTGAGATTCATATTGATTGACCTTGCAACCAAGTGTATATACTAAAACCTTTTTCAATATGCCTAGCCCTCCAATTCATATAAGGTGATTGCCAATGCCACAGCTCCTGCCGTTTCCGTTCGGAGAATCCTTTTACCTAAAGACGCCGATTGAGCACCTAATTTTATTATTTTCTCTGCTTCTTCCCCTGAAAAACCGCCTTCAGGTCCAATGATTAAAGCAATTCTCTCATTTTTCTTCCAGCTCCTTAATACCTCTTTAATACTTGTTTTTTCTTCATTCTCATACAAAAACAAGATAAGGTCCACATGATTGAGGTTATTGAGCATGTTGTCAAAGTCCATTGCATCCTTTACCCTTGGAATAATCCCACGTTTACTTTGTTTTGCAGCTTCCTCGGATATTTTTTGCCATCTTTCAATCTTTTTAGGGAAGTTGCCTTTATCTTGAATAACCGTTCTTTCTGTAAAAACGGGTATCACTTCATAAATGCCTAATTCAACACATTTTTGAATAATAAACTCCATTTTGCTTTGCTTGGGAATACCCTGATACAAATACACCTTCCTTAAAGGTTCTCTCGTAAACACAGAACTTTCTATAATATTGCATTCTACATTGGCCTTAGAAACTTTCATAATCTGCGCAAGATACTCATATTTTTCACCGTCCGAAACTTCAATAAGGTCATTTGGCTTGAGTCTCAACACATTGTTCATGTGTTTAATATCTTCTTTATCTGTTATTAATATTTTATTTTCCATTATTTTATCTTTTTCGACAAAAAATCTATTCAATGGCTATCCTCCCTTCACTCTATAAGCTCGCATACCATAGCCACCCATTCGCCCTTAATCTTCGTTTCTAGGATTGAAAAATTATTTTCGACTAATGCTTTAACAACATCGTCTTTTTTTTCAATGATTATACCGGATACAATGAGTAACCTCTTATGGGTTAAATTCTTTTTTATATCTTTGCATAAATAAATGATAGCCTCTGCTATAATATTCGCTACGATAATATCTGCCTTGAAATCATTTTCCTTTGTCAAATCACCCTGAAAGATGTATACCCTCTCATGGCTTGCATTATCTCTTACGTTTTCCTTTGCAACCTCAACAGCAACCGGGTCGATATCAATACCCAACACCTTGGGAGCTCCTAGTTTTTCAGCAACAATGGAAAGTATTCCCGAACCACATCCAACGTCCATGACAGTATCCAGGTCTTTTTCAATATATTTTTCCAAAAATTCAATGCACATGGAGGTTGTCTCGTGAGTTCCTGTTCCAAAAGCCATTCCCGGATCTATTTCTATAACAATCTCATCACTGCATTTTTTCTCATACTTCTCCCATCCGGGTTTTATAATAATCTTCTCTGTGATAGGTATAGGCTTAAAATATTTTTTCCAATTGTGGAGCCAGTCCTCATCCTTTACATTGCGAATATGAAACTGCAAGGATCCTAAATTCAAATCCTTATTCTTTTGTTTAAATCTTTGAATAATATTGCTCAAATCAAGAATTTTTTCTTTTCCTTCTTGTGTTTCTTCAATATAGAATTTAAGGCGCGACTCCTGATTTTCATCAACAATTAAATCTTCATCAACATAATCCCAATTGGAAGCACTCGATGCCATAGCATTAAATTCCTTGGGGTCCTCAATGACGAAACTTTCATAGCCTTCATTCATCAACAAGGCTATCACTGTTTCAATGCCCTCATGGCTTATAGAAATTTCACATTCAATCCAGTTCATATGTTCTCCTTATCAGCTCGCCCAATTTGCTGTGCAAATGGAAAGAAATCCTTTGTGGATTTCTTTCTTCCACTATCGTTTAAATCTCTAGTGTATGATTATACCATGTATTTATAGATTTACTCAACTTTATTTTAAGCTTGACAACCCGGAATCATAGGTCTATAATTCAGATAATCAATTTAAATATCTTTTAACTAAAAAAGAGGAACGCAAAATGAAACAACTTATCGAAAATAGGATTCAAACTCATCAATATTATTTTAGCAACAACTGGTACTTTTATTTTAGTATCGGTTATTTTTACATGAAAAAAATATTGAAGAATTTTATTCGAGATGAGTTAAAGTTAAAAACAATTTTACCGATTTATATGAATTAATATTTAAAATATAAATGATAAATGGAGAGGACTCATTGGGAGTCCTCTTTTTAATTCCAAATACTTAATTTTTAGGAGGTTAACATTATGATGCTTGTTATTAAAGAGGGTATTCCTCAAGAAGAAATTGAAAGAATTAAAACCAAATTAATAAAGGAATATTCTGTTGATATTCATGAGTCTATCGGTAAAAATTATCATCTTCTTGGACTTGTAGGTGACACGGCCTCCATCGATCCAAGTGTCATTCAATCTATAGATATCGTTGATAATCTCATTATCATTCAAGAGCCTTACAAAAAAGCCAATCGTAAATTTCATCCGACTGATACTGTTGTTGACATTTTAGGTCAAAAAATCGGTCATGACACCTTTACAGTTATTGCAGGCCCTTGTTCCATTGAAGGCAATGAAGATTACCTATCCATTTCAGAAAAAGTGAAAGCCTCGGGAGCACATATCTTGCGAGGTGGTGCATTTAAACCTAGAACCTCTCCTTATAGCTTCCAAGGTATGGGTGAAGAAGGTATTGAAATCATGAAAGAAGCCCGTAAAAAAACAGGTCTTCCCATTATATCCGAATTAATGTCTATCGATAAAATTGATTTCTTTGTTGAAAACGTCGATATTATTCAAATTGGTGCACGCAATATGCAAAATTACAATTTGCTCCAGGAAGTTGGGAAAACAAATAAGCCTATCCTTTTAAAGAGAGGCTTATCAGCAACAATCGAAGAATTTTTAATGTCCGCAGAATACATCATGGCCAAAGGAAATGAAAATGTCATTCTCTGCGAAAGAGGCATAAGAACCTTTGAGAAATACACCCGAAATACCCTGGATATCAGTGCAGTGCCTGTTATTAAAAAACATAGTCACCTGCCTATTATTATTGATCCAAGTCATGCAGGAGGCAAATGGTGGTTAGTTGAGCCTTTAGCTAAAGCTGCCATGGCTGTGGGAGCCGATGGCATTATGATCGAAGTGCACAATGATCCTCAAAAAGCCCTATGTGACGGCGATCAATCCATCAAGCCGGAAAGATTTGATGACTTGATGAGCACTTTGAAAAACATGTCCGTCCTCTTGGATAAAAAGATGCAGTAGAAATTGAGAATGCCATGAAAGACTTAGGCTAAGGGAAAACGATCCGGCAGCACAATACCTGCCCTTTTATAAATAGCCTTTGCTCTTTCCTTGGCTTCACGGATAATAGCTTCTTCATCTACAGTAAGGATATGACGATCTTTCATAATCCATTTACCATCACAAATCATGCTTTCAACATTGCTAGCATGCATGGATGTGACCACATTAGCGATGATATCATGTAATGGAAGCATGTCCACTGTATTGGGATTGATGATAATTAAATCTGCTTTTTTACCTGCTTCTAAGCTACCAAGGTTCTCTTTGTCAAGTATGGCCTCGGCACCATTTCGTGTCACCATACTTATAACATCCTGAGCTTTAACGACGGTAGGGTCTAAGCGCCAACCTTTATGAATAAGAAAAGTAAGCCACATCTCATCGATTATATTCATACGGTTGTTGCATGGTGCCCCATCTGTTCCTATGGTGACACAAATACCTTCTTTCAACATAAGAGGTATTTTAGCAAACCCCAGGACACGCATAGCAGCTGCCGGATTATGAGAAACTTTCACTTCTTTATCCTTAAAGATGCCGACTTCTTCATCCGTTAGCCAAACTGTATGCACTGCTAAAAAATTTTTATCTAAAACGCCAAGGTTATGTAAATGCTTGACGGTGGTATTCCCTCTTGTCTGCTTTGCAAATTCGACCTCTTCTTTGATTTCAGCAACATGCATGTGCACACCTACCCCATACTTGTCTGCCAGCTCCTTGGTTCGAATGATAAGCTCATCGGAAGCATTAAAAATAGTCCTAATACCGAACCACCCTTTGATGCGCCCATCAGCAGAATCATGAATTTTCTTAATGGTTTCTTCTTGAATATCGAGCTCTTCTTGGGTAGTTTTTTGCCATAGCCTTGGTAACCCTTCACCATTATCCATGACTGATTTGGCAAGTATGCCACGGATACCTGTTTCCGTTACAGCTTTAGCCATGCTGTGTACAAACTGTCCACCGGGCTCAGCGAAGGCTGTAACACCCGATTTTATCAGTTCAAGATTACAAAGCAAGGTGGAAACATAGGAATCTTCTTCCGTTAAACTGCTTTCATAAGGCCATATCCTATCATGCAGCCATGTTAAGAGATTGACATCATCCCCTAATCCCCTGCCTAATTGTTGAGATGTATGGACGTGGGTATTGATGAGCCCGGGCATCACGAGTTTGTCCTTACCATCAACAATTTCAGCATCAGCTTTAATCATGGACTCATCGATAGGACCTACACCTATGATTCTATCCCCTTCAATTAGCACTCCTCCGGACTTATAAACCTTGGATTCTTTATCCATTGTTATAATAAATGCGTTTTTTATATAAATTTGTTTCAAATTGCTCCCTCCACTGATGTTGCTAATTTTTTGTTTGAATCCCTTTTATTATAACTTCCATCTCATTTACTGGCAATGGCTTACTGAATAGATAACCTTGCCCCAATTCACAACCTATCTGTTTTAAATAGAAAAGCTGTTCATCCGTTTCTATACCTTCCGCAACAACCAATAAATCCAAACTATTAGCCATTCCTATTATTGTTTTGACAAGCTTTTGCTTTTTAGAAACAGTTGTTAAGTCATTTATAAAAATTTTGTCTATTTTTAATTTGTCTAATCCAAATAAATCCAATTGCCCTAAAGAAGAAAAACCTGTTCCAAAATCGTCCATGGATATTTTTATTCCGCTTCTCTTTAAATCTTTCAAATTCTCTATAATGATGTTCATATTGCCGGAAGAAACACTTTCGGTAATTTCTAACTCAATGTTCTCTGGATTAACATCATACTCGAAAAGTATAGCTTTAACTATTTTAGAAAATCCCATTTGTTCCAACTGCTTTACTGAAATATTGATTGAAATAGGTATCATCCCATAGCCCTTACGGTTCCATGCACGAAGAAGTTTGCATACTTCTTTTATAACCCATTCCCCTATTACAACTATCTGCCCTGTTTTTTCAGCAATGGGTATAAAATTTCCAGGTAACACTTTTCCTAAAATCGGGCTTTCCCATCGGAGTAGAGCCTCTGCACCTACAATAACGCTTTTTTTAATATCGTATATAGGTTGAAAATGTATAGAAAGTTCTTTGTTAGCCATGGCTCCCGGTAAATAATTGGATATGTAAAACTTATTTTCTGTCTCTTCAGCCATTTCCATGGAGTAAAAACAAATGTTTTCTTCAAACTGTTCCCGAGCTTTACTAAGAGCTATATCAGCATAACGAATTAAGGTTGCAACATCTGTTCCATTTTCCGGAAATCTACTTATTCCAATATTTGCTTTAATATATAAACGTCTGTCTCCTATAATAAAAGGCTTCTTTATTCTATTCACTAAATTTATTGCCAAGTCTTTTAAAGCTGCTGGTGAAAGTTTGCTGGATAAAATAGCAAATTTATCACTATCATATCTTGCTATTAAATCAGCGTTATTCGTTAATGCAAGGATTCGTTTAGATATTTCAATTAACACTCTATCCCTTACAAGATATCCAAGGCTATCATTAATTTCTTCTAAACCTTCTACACTGATTATAACAATTAAAAATTCTTTCATTCCTTTTTTTATATGATTTTCATTTATTGCTTTTAAGAAATAATCTCTGTTAAGGAAACCCGTTAATAAATCATTCTTTTGTAACTCATTTATCCTTCTATCAATCCTTTTTTTCTCCGAAAGATCTTTAAAAATAAGAACATAATAGGTGGTATTCTCAGAATGTTTTTTAATACTATTAATAGTTACCCATGCACAATAATTAGCTTTATCTTTGTTTTTCCACCATATTTCCCCACTCCATTGTCCTTCACTCTGCAGCTGAAGCCAAATGTCTTGATAAAAATCATTTGTATGAATACTGGATTTTATAATGCCTATACCCTTTTGTTTTATCTCTTCTAGTCTATATTTAGCAATCTTTGTAAAAGCACTGTTAATCCACTCAATCTGACCTTCTGAATTAGTTATGACGACACCTTCTGAATTATTTTCTAATATACTTTTAAATAAAAGCAATTGTTTTTCATGGGCTTTTCTATTTGTTATATCGATATAGATTGTATAAACGCCTACAACACCCTGATTATATATTATAGGGTAACCTAACACTTCCACTTCAATGTAGCTACCATCTTTCCTTTTCCTTACTCCTTCTTTTTTTATAACTTTCCCTTTGTACATTAGTTCTATATTGCGATCTATATCTGTCTTATTCTCTGATGGAGCTGCCAAAATATTAATGGGTTTGCCTTCTACATCTTCTAAAGAATACTTAAATAGACTCGTAAAATTTTCATTTATATTAACAACCTTTTGTTCCTTATCCAAAATAGCAACAGCATAGGGAGAAGCAAAAAATAGTCTATCAAACATCAATTTCTGCCTTATTTTATCTGAGATATCATTAATAACAGAAAACAACAAGGTTCTTTTCTCGGTTGAAACAGGAAAACTATGTACTTCTACATCTCTCTCTTCACCATTAGCTAGTCGATGAGTAAATTCAAAATAGTTCCTTTTTTGTCTTTGGGCACGATCCATTTCCTCTTTAATCTGCTCTTTGCTGAGGATATTGATATTATAAATATTCATACTTAAGAATTTTTCTCTTGAATATCCATAAAAAAGTATTGCTGCTTCATTGGCCTTTACTATCTGTCCATCTTCTGGATCAATAACCAGCATAATACTACTATGGCTTTCAAATAGTAAATCTTCGGATAAATTAAGTTGGTAAGTTGCTTTACTATCCATCATCTATAACCTCCAATAAATCTCCTATCATTCTACCTTCTAGTCTTTATAAGTCATGTATATTTACTTATAGAAAGAGCATCTCAAAAAAGATGCTCTTCTTCATTAGACCATAAGCCTTCCCTATTCAACTAGTAGATTTTTTGTCATTTCCAGTTCTTCACTGGATAATAGCAGACTGCTTTCAAGCAGCACAACGATGGTATCTCCAATCTTTGCAATACCTTTTACATACCTTCCTTTAAAGTCCTGGTTAAATTTTGGTGGTTCTGCAATGTATTCATCCTGTATTGTTATAACCTCTTCTACTCGGTCTACTATAAATCCTACCATGGTTTGAAGTACATCTACAACAATGATACATGTTCGCTCATCATATTCTATTCTCTCTTTATTAAATCTTGCCCGAACATCAATTGTAGGAATAATGCGCCCTCTTAGATTAATAACACCATTAACATAATCAGGTTGTTCCGGTAGTTTTGTAATTTTTTGAATGCCAATGATTTCAATCACACTTGAAATATCAATTCCGTAGTATTCATTATCGAGAATGAATCTTAAGTACTGAGACAAATTTTCCACCCCTTTCTTTATTAGTACTTTCCAAAATTATCCTCAATGACTATTTGAAGATTCTCTTTTCTATTCTGTTGTTTTTCTAAAAGCTTTATTTCCTTTTTTGTTGTTAGCCTTTTAATCTTAGAGTTCTTGAGCTTATACTCTTGAATAAGGTTCTTAAGAACTTGTGCTTGCCCTGCCATCTCCTCACTTGCTGATGCACTTTCTTCAGCAGTTGCGGTATTGCTTTGAGTAACCTGGGAAATCTGCTCGATACCTTGATTTACTTCTTCAATGGCACTGGTTTGCTCACTGGATGCCGTAGCAATCTGAGAAACGATATCTACTACATTGGTTACACCGGTTACAATTTTTTCAAAGGCTTGGGCTGTTTCATGAGCCATCTTGTACCCTTCTTCAGTCTTGTGGATAGAGTTATCAATTAAGTCTGTTGTTTCTTTTGCAGCCTTTGCACTTCTTGCAGCGAGGTTCCTCACTTCTTCTGCCACAACAGCAAAGCCTTTTCCATGCTCTCCAGCTCGCGCAGCCTCAACCGCCGCATTAAGAGCTAATATATTGGTTTGGAAAGCTATTTCATCAATAACTTTAATAATTTTTGAAATACCTTTGGAAGACTCCTTAATTTCATTCATGGCAACAAGCATTTCATTCATTTGTTTGTTTCCAATTTGGGCATCTTCCTTTGATTTTACGGATAGCTCATTAGCTTTATATGCGCTCTCTGCATTATCTTTTGTTTGCTCAGCTACTTCGTTAATACTCGCACTTATTTCCTCTACAGACCCGGCTTGTTCTGCAGACCCTTGGGAAAGGGTTTGACTCGAGGAAGCGACTTGATCAGCTGCAGACTCTACCTGCTCTGCTGAATCATTAAATTCTGAAAACACTTCATTTAATGATTCTATAATATTGTTAATGGAATCTTTAAGCTTAATAAAATCTCCTAAGTATTTTCTTTCTATATTATCCGTGAAATCTTTATTGGCCATATTGAATAAGATACTTGATAATTCATCAATATAAGATTTAATTTCGCTAGAGCTTGCTTCCAGGCTCGCATTAATGTTCTTAAAGTTTTTTGCTATTTCTTCGGTATCCCCGTCATAATCAGCCAAGGATGTTTTTATATTGAGATTTCCTTGGGCTAAAAGATTTAAATTATTTACGAGCTTATTGACTTCTATCTCTTGATATCGGGTCTTTTTATCTGCTACAACTTGAGCTAGCTTAATATCAGTTTGATCTAATATTATTTCTAATGCACCCGTAATATTTCCCTGTCCATCCGTCATAGGAATACCAGAACAGTAGATATGTAGAGGCTCTTTCCCAGCATGGCAAATATTATCACCAGTACTCACTCTATTATCTGTCATAGCCCTATGACAATAACATTTTTCAGTTTTGCAGTCATCTGTTTTCCAGTAGTCATGACATTTTATACCTAAAACAGAATGGATATCTGTTTGAGACATATCAGCTCCCGTTTTGTTAATAAAGTTTATACCATATTCCTTATCTACAGTCATGACAATAATAGGTAAAGAATCAAAATAACAGACAAAAGATGAAGTTATATGGTAAATTCCAGACACGATTTCTTTCCATCCGCCTTCAAAGTCCTTTAAGTTATTTTCCATTCTAAACTTACCAACTTCTATATTTTCGATTATCTGCTTTACATCTTGACGCATTTTTTTGATTTTCAAATTCATGTTCATTATGTTCTTATTTAACACATCTTTATCACTTCTTATAGGTATATCTACATCAAAACTACCTGTTGCTATTTTTTCAACAATTGAGGATTGCTTTTTAATATTCTCAATCATTTCACTAAAGGCTACTGAAAGCATGCCAACTTCATCCTTAGTTTTTGATGTAATCTCAACATCGATGTCGCCAACTGAAAGCTTCTGCGCTGCATATGTTAACCTTTTTAGAGGCTTTGAAATGATTCTGCCGAGTGTTATTCCTAAAAGAATAGAAATAAGAACTGCTCCTAATAAGATAGCAATCATTGTCATTGTTGCTCTTGTCACAATTTCATTATTATTTTCATCTATCCTTTGAGCCTCTTCGGTCTTAACATGAACTAGATTGACAATTCTATCTTGTTCTTCTCTAGCTATCTTCCCAAACTCTCCTTCTTCACTTGCATAAAAAATAGCCTCTGCTATTCTTTCTTCATTGATCAACCTTATCAATTGATCAAATTTTTCACCATAGACTATTCGTACTTGGGCAAATTCATCATAGGCCTTTTGTACCTCAAGTGACATCGGTATAGATTCAAAGGCTTCATAGGCTTTAAGAAACTCAGCTCTTCTTGCGTTAACTGCTTGAATTGCTGCGGCTCTCTCTTCTGCCGTTGGTGCCAATAAGGATACATAGATATTGACTCGCATTCTTTGAAATGCTTGAGTCATATCTCCCATCAATTGAATGGGTATAAGATTTTCTTCAAATAATCTTGTGTTTGCATTGTTAATCTCTTTAATATTAACTATTCCAACTAACCCAACTACTCCAGCTATCAATGCAACTAGAACAAATCCGACTATTACTTTTGCGCCAATTTTTCTGTTTAAAAACCACGACATAACTAAAATCCCCCTATACTTCATGAATTTAATAATCGCGATTGTAAATCTCTGAAAAAAACCAAAAAATAAAAAATCTAGGTTTGGTAACTGGCTACCATTTTACAGGCCCTATAGTTTTGTGTCCCTTCCTTTCGAAAGGTTTACCTTTTCATCTTAGATTTACTTCTCACTACTTCCTAATATTTAGGATTTTACTAAATATTGGGAAGCATATCGTTTTAATTATAGCCTCTTTGTTAAGGGCAGACAACTGAAAATTATACAAAACCCTACAAAATTTTACAAAATTCTACATTCTCACTGTTAATCATTCTTAAAACTATCCATTTTCTCACCTATCACCTTCCATTTTGGCATAAAAGCTTTTTTTGAATGCTTTAAATCGATCCTCATCAATGGCCTTTCTGGCTTCTTTCATCATATTGATGAGAAAATGAAGGTTATGGTTGCTGAGTAGCATAGATGACATGATTTCATTAGCTTTATAAAGGTGTCTTAAGTAAGCCTTTGAATAATTCTTGCAGGTATAACAATCGCATTCATCATCCAGTGGGGTAAAATCCTTTTCATATTGGGCATTTTTTATAACGACCTTACCTTTTGATGTTAAGGCTGTGCCATTTCTTGCTATCCTGGTGGGCAAGACACAGTCAAACATGTCTACACCTCTTTCAATACCCTCTAATAAATAATCCGGCGAACCGACTCCCATCAAATAACGAGGCTTGTCTTTGGGTAAATAATCCACTGCATAGTCTAAAACCTCATACATGATATCCGCAGGCTCTCCTACACTCAAACCACCTAAGGCATAGCCGGGAAAATCCAAATCTACTATTTGCATGGCACTTTCATAGCGCAAATCTTTGTACATACCTCCCTGCATAATGCCAAAGAGAGATTGTTTCTCTATATCCTTATGGGCTTCTTTACATCTCTTTGCCCACCTGGTTGTCATTTCCAAAGATTTGCGCACATATTCTCTATCCGCAGGATAAGGCGGACATTCATCAAAAGCCATCATGATATCCGATCCCAAAGCATTTTGAACCTCCATAGACACCTCTGGTGACATGAATTTTTCGGAACCATCAATATGAGACCTGAAGGTAACCCCTTCTTCTCTAATTTTTCTTAAATCTCCAAGACTAAAAACCTGAAAGCCACCACTATCCGTAAGTATTGGCTTATCCCAATTCATAAATTGGTGAAGCCCACCTGCTTCTTTAATAAGCTGGTGTCCTGGTCTTAAAAACAGATGGTAGGTATTGGACAATATAATTTCTGCCCCCATGGTTTTTAAGTCTTCCGGTCGCATGGCTTTTACAGTAGCCTTCGTTCCTACCGGCATAAATACAGGTGTCTCTATATAACCATGAGGGGTCTTCACAACCCCTCTTCTAGCTTTCGTTTCTTTACATGTCTTTTTTAATTCAAAACTTACAGCATGCATCCTTCTTCCTCCAATATCTAGTTATTTGATAAACATGGCGTCCCCATAGCTGAAAAAACGATACCTGTTATTAACGGCCAACTCGTAAGCCCTCAGCATTTCTTCTCTTTTATAGAAAGCAGACACAAGCATTAATAAAGTAGACTTTGGTAGATGAAAATTGGTAATCAATTTATCAACGACCTTAAACTTATATCCAGGATAAATAAACATATCCGTAGCTCTTCTCTCCGCCTTTATTCTTCCATTCTCATCGGCAGCACTTTCTAAAGTTCGAGTCGATGTGGTTCCAACTGAAATAACACATTTTCCTTTTGCCTTCGTTTCATGAATCATATCAACGGTTTCCTGAGGTATCTCATATTCTTCGAAGTGCATATGGTGGTCCAATATATTTTCAACCTTAACCGGTCTGAAAGTGCCTATACCTACATGTAATGTTACATAGGCTATTTTCACACCCTTTGACTGAATCTTTTGCAACAATTCTTCCGTAAAATGAAGACCTGCCGTAGGTGCGGCTATGGAGCCTTCTATTTTAGAATAAACCGTTTGATACCTGTTCATATCTGCTTGGTCACTATCCCTCTTAATATAGGGCGGTAAGGGCATATGCCCTACCTTATCCAAGGCCTCGTAAAAATTTCCTTGGAAATAAAAGTTTACGATGCGGGTACCCCCTTCACCGTAATCCAATATTTCACATCTCAATTCTGAATTTTTTCCAAAGGTTACCCTGTCACCGGGCTTTAAACGTTTTCCTGGTCTGACCATGGTTTCCCATTGATTTTCTTTAATATTTTTCGTTAAAAGAAATTCTACTTGAGCCCCTGTTTCTTCTTTATAACCGTATATTCTGGCAGGTATGACCTTTGAATTGTTCATCACAAGGCAATCGCCTTCCTCCAAGTAATCCACGATATCAAAAAAAGTCTTGCTTTCAATGGCTCCTGTAGAACGATCAATCACCATGAGCCTAGACTCATCTCTTTTAGCCACGGGCACCTGGGCAATCAACTCTTCGGGCAATTCATAATTAAAGTCATTTATATGCATGGAATTCATGTTCTCCTTTAGTTCTTTCAATCATCCTTTATCCTAGTTGTGATTGTGTCCTTCAATCTGTCAGGACAACATCCGTATAATAATGGGTGAGTATTTCTTTATAATTGTATCCTAATTCAGCCATTTTCTTTGCACCGGCCTGACTCATTCCCACGCTATGCCCGTATCCTGTTCCACTAAACTTATAAACATGGGTTGCTACGTTTTCATAGCTCTGAGTCGTTTTTCCATTAGTCGAATAGATGATACTGCTATTATTCATACGTACAATAGCACCGTCACCATTTAAGATATAGATATTTCCCAAATCAATACCATTTTTTACAACATTGTTTTCAACGTAGAGCTCTGTGCCCTTAATCACATTAAACTTTAAAGATTTTATTGTATTATAGCCTAAAACACTTCTAATGTTATCTTTTTCAAGAACAATATCGCCCATGGTTCCTTGAATAACAAGCCTTTGTACACTTAGATACTCCGAAACCTCTGCAATGTAAATGTCTTTTATACTACCCTTATAAAGCCCCTTTTCTTTCAATAGGGTTTCCAGTTCAACCGGTGTATAGGTTGCTTCCCATAAGTATTCAGGTGAAAAGATATCTTTGACACCTTTTAAGTAAGGGACGACACTGACCCAGATATTTTCTGCATTCTCAGTGTACCCGCCGCTATTGCTATGGTAAAAAGCGTCAATAGGAATACCAAGATAAAGAAGTACTTTCCCACTGGTCTCCATGACACTACGAGTGGTGCTACTTTGCTCGTCCGAATACCCACCATAGACTTGACAATGAGTAGAATTACATAAATCAAAATGATCGGAAGCATGGTTATTCATCTTTTTTATAGTATAACTTCGGGCTGCCACAGCTTGAGCTTTTAAAGCTTCCAGCGGAGAATTAGGCGCCATTTCCCTCGGTAAAACGCCAAAGAGATATTCATCTAGGCTCAAATAATTAATGACTGTCATGTTATTATTGGGTGCATTTTTGAAAATAAAGCCTCCTCTGAATGTCTTATTGTCTATAACAGTTAAGCCATCATTTTTTGGTTCAAAACAGTAATCTGCATTTCCCGGGTGATAAATAAACAATATCTCACCATCTTTATTGACAACCTGAGCTCTGGACTTGTTGTAAGATATGACAGACATATTGGGACCACCCAAGAGGGCCCTGATTTCATTTAAATCCCTCTCAGCCATACTATAGGTTTTATACTTACCAATCCATACTTTCCAGTTGACATCCAAGGCTATAAAGGCATCCAGTCCCAAACGTTTTAAATCTTCCGCATAGGATGAAGCTTGATTCTTAGTATTATACCCATCTCCTACCTGTAAATGTATCGGTCCAATGATATCATTTCTATTGTCATCTCGCGGGCTAACAAAATCATATTCATAATAATAATTATCCATAAGTAAATAATAGCTGTCTTTTCGTATGTAGACGTCTTTTTCTGCCCCTAGATCGTAAAGCTCTATGAATCTTTCCTCGCTATCCATATAACCCATGCGGAATCCATTTGCAGATTGCATATGCACACTGGCAACAGCATTATTCCCATACCTTAGACCTACTTTAATCTTTTCAGGAATCTCAAAGCTTTCTCCATAGGACAGAAATATACTTGAAAAACAAAGGAAGCTACAAATCAATAGAGCGATCTTGCTCTTAATCATTACATATTTCATCGATACTCATTTGCTCCTTCTTATCATAAACTAAACCCAAATGTTCATAGGCCCTTTGGGATACCATTCTACCTTTTGGAGTTCTGTGAAGAAAGCCAGATTGCATAAGATAGGATTCGTAAACATCCTCTATCGTTACTCTTTCTTCCCCTACTGCAGCTGAAATTGTCTCAATCCCCACAGGACCACCGTTAAACTTATGTATAATCACTTCTAATATTTCTCTATCCAATTTTTCCAATCCCATTTTGTCGATACCCAAAGAATCGAGGGCCTTGTTGGTCGTATCCATGCAAATTGTTCCATCACCTTTCACCTGGCAAAAGTCCCTGACTCTCTTTAAGAGTCTGTTGGCTATTCGTGGCGTACCTCTTGATCTTCGTGCAATTTCCCCAGCAGATTCCTTGTCTATATCAATGTGAAATATCTGAGCATTTCTGACGATTATCTTTTCTAATTCATCTGTCTTGTAAAGATCTAATTTGGCTAGAACACCAAATCTATCCCTTAGAGGTGAAGAAACATTTCCTGCTCTTGTAGTTGCCCCAATCAAGGTAAACTTGGATAAATCCAGTCTTATAGACCTTGCTGCAGGCCCTTTCCCAATGATAATATCCAGCATAAAATCCTCCATCGCCGAATAGAGTATTTCTTCCACTGAACGGTTTAAGCGGTGAATTTCATCAATAAACAAAACATCATTTTCTTCAAGATTAGTTAATATCGCAGCTAAATCTCCTGCTCTTTCAATAGCAGGTCCTGATGTAATTTTTATCTTGACTCCCATTTCATTGGCAATAATTCCTGCCAAAGTCGTTTTCCCTAAACCAGGAGGACCATAGAGCAATACATGATCCAAGGATTCATTTCGCATCTTGGCTGCATGGATAAAAACTTTTAAATTATCAATAGTATCCTTTTGCCCCACATATTCATCTAAATATTTTGGCCTCAGCCCCACCTCTATGTCCGTGTCATAGGGTGTCATGTTTGAATCACTTATTCTTTCTTTATTCTCCATGTTTTACCTCTTAAAATTTGCCTGTACTACGAGAAAGGCCTATGCGAATTAATTCTTCTACTGTATCGATTTCTTTTGATTTCAGTGCCTTGCTGATAGCAGATGTCGCTTCTATCTTCGAATAGCCAAGCCCTATCAGCGCTTCAATAGCTTCTTGCTTCATATTGCCATCTGTTTCTTCTGCTTTGTTCGTATCTTCGATAAGGATATCTGTCATATCGCCTACTTTATCTTTTAGCTCAAGAATTATCCTTTGAGCCGTTTTTTTACCAATTCCAGGTACTTTGACCAGTTCGTCGATATCTTCTAAAATAATGGCTTTTTTTAAGCTGCTGCTAGAAGAAAAGGTGGACATAATAGCTAAACCAACCTTGGCTCCAATACCATTGACAGTGAGAAGCTTATTAAATAATTCTTTGTCTTCTTTGCTTATGAAGCCATATAAACTGATATCATCTTCTCTTACCATCATGTTGATATAAAGGAGGATATCCTCTCTGTTTTCCATAATATAATCCATAGAGCTTGTAGGTATATAGACCTCATAACCTATACCGTTATTCTCTATGACAATAATATTATCTATTCTATCCTCTACTTTTCCCCGAATATAATAAATCATATTAAACCTCTTTTAATCTTAATTTATAGGTTCTTGAATGGGCATGGCAAATAGAAGCAGCCAGCGCATCCGCTGTATCATCAGGTTTTGGAATTTCTTTCAAATGAAGGATTTGTTTCACCATAAGCTGCACCTGGTTTTTCTCTGCTCTTCCATAACCCACTACGGCTTGTTTTATTTGAAGCGGTGTATATTCAAAAACATCAATAGAATTGTTAGCACAGGCTACTATGGCCACACCTCTAGCCTGAGCCACTTTGATGGCTGTTTTAGTATTTTTATTAAAATACAGTTCTTCTATGGATACCTCATCCGGTTTATATTGCTCAATGATAGTATATAAATCACGATATATTTTTTCAAGACGCAAGGACATGTCCATATCAGGGTCTGTAGTGATGGAACCATAATCTAAGACCTGAAAATGATTGCCATGGACTTCGATAACCCCATAACCTATAATAGCAAAACCTGGATCTATACCTAATATTCTCATACGCCCTCCCTCGGTTCTGGGGATATTATATCACAAGATTATACCAATTGGTTACATAGTTCATTATTTTTTGCTATTCCAATGTAGCCACTCACTGTTGTATATGCTATAATAAATATACATAATATAAAATGCGTAAGATATTATTTCCAATAAACCTCAGGAGGCTTTTATGAAATATTCGAGACACGCTAAAATTCTTGATTTGATTAAAAATACTGAAATTGAAACACAGGAGGAGTTAGCAGGCTATTTACTTGAAGCAGGATTCGATGTGACCCAGGCAACTATTTCAAGAGATATTAAGGAATTAAAACTTATAAAAATACAGACACCGGATGGAAAATACAAATATTCAACCGATGTCATAAGCAACCCCAATGAAACGGACCGCTATATTAATATCTTTAAAGATACGATTTTGTCTGTCGATTCTTCCAATGGTCTTATCGTTATTAAAACACTGACCGGTTGTGCCAATGCCGCTTGTGAAGCGATTGATGCTTTGCATATCGATAGCATTTTAGGCACCATCGCAGGTGATAACACCATCTTCATTGCTCTAAAGGATCACACAAATATCCAACAACTGATAAAAACATTTCGAGATCTTAAAAATCAGAAAGGATAAAAAAGGGTAAATTATGCTTTCTCATCTTTCTATTAAAAATTTTGCTTTGATTGATTCCCTGCAAGTTGATTTTCATAAAGGGTTAAACATCATTACAGGTGAAACAGGTGCCGGAAAATCAATTATCTTTGAAGCCATTCATTTAGGTCTGGGTAGCAGAGCGGATACAACCTTTATTCGCAAAAGATGTGATAAAGCTGTTATTCAGTTAATGATCGATGTTGAGGATAAAACTATCTTGGATTATATAAGCTCCCTTGATGTGGAAGTGGCTACAGAGGGTGAAAGTCTTATCCTTACAAGAGAAATTCATAGCTCGGGTAAAAGCATATGCAAAATAAATGATAGAATCATCACTGTCACTCTGCTTCATAAAATAAGTAAGAAACTGGCGGATATTCATGGGCAATATGACCACCAATCTCTTCTTAACCCTGAAAATCATATTCAATTGGTTGATTCTTTTCAAAAGGAAAAAACAGAAGGTCTAAAAATAAAAGTCCAGGCCGCCTACGAAAAGTATATTTCTATCGATAGAAATTTAAAAACCATTCTGGCCAATCAAAAAGAGGCTGCTCGCAAGCTTGATTTTTTGAAATATGAGCTAGCGGAAATTGACTCTGCCCATTTAAGACCTGATGAAGATATTGAACTCCAGCATTCCCTTAATATACTTGTGAACAGTGAAAAGATCTATTCTGCATTAAGCGAATCCTATGAGCTTTCCTATGCAAGCACCAGCTCTGCTGTTTCCCATTTGAATAAAATATTGAGCTTGATAAGCTCTGTTTCCGAATACGATCCTACTTTAAAGGAGTATCATGATACCTTGGAGACTTGTATGTATCAAATTGAGGACCTCAGCCATGATATCAGGAAATATAAAGACAGGATAAACTATTCTACGGATGAAATAGACACCATTCAATTGCGGCTGGAAATCATCGATGGTCTAAAACGAAAATATGGTAAAAGTATAGAAGCTGTTTTAACTTATAAGGATAAGATTGAGAAAGAAATAGATACCCTTGAAAATGCCGAGTACACCATTGAATCCCTAAAGAAGGATTTGGATATATCGCGAAAAGAATTACTGAAGCATTCCTTAGAACTTAGGGCTCTAAGAAAGGAATCTTCTGTTCTTATAGAAAAAAATCTTGAAAAGGAATTGAAGAGCTTGCATTTTAACAACTCCATTTTTTCTGTACAGTTTGCAGAACTGCCTGAAAAAGAAGAGAAAATTACCTTTTCTGAAAATGGTATTGACCGAATCGAATTCTTAATCTCAACCAATAAAGGAGAACCGTTAAAGCCTTTATCAAAAATCGCTTCAGGTGGAGAAATGTCCAGGATTATGTTAGCCTTTAAAAAAATTATCAACAGCTTTGACAATATCCCTACAATGATATTTGATGAAATTGATACAGGTATTAGTGGTATCGCCGCCGGAGTGGTCGGTAAAAGTCTAAGGGAGATATCTGCTAATCACCAGGTCATTTGCATTACCCACTTGCCACAGATTGCCTCTATGGGAGATCATCACTATAGTATCCAAAAACAAACCCTTGGAAACGATACCTTCACCTTTATAAAAGAGCTCACTTACAAAGAAGCTGTTGAAGAATTGGCAAGGCTCTTAGGAAGCATTACCATATCCGATGCAGCCCTTCAAAATGCAGAGGATCTGATGAAGCAAGCACGTAAATAGCAAGATTCATTCCTATGAAAAAGCCTGATATTTTATTATCAGGCTTTTATTTTTAATACTCTACCCTCGCTCTGGCAAAGGGTATTCAGGCTTTTATGGAACTTTTATGGAATAAGAAGCATTTTCTTAGCTGCATAGGTAAGTTCTTCTCTGAACTTAGGATGTGCTACACTGATCATTTCTTTAGCTCTTTCAGAAGCTGTTTTACCTCTTAATTTAGCAATACCATATTCCGTAACAACATGATCTATGTCGTTTTTACTTACTGTAACATTGGCACCATGAGTAAGCATAGGTACTACTTTGGATACCGTTCCCTTTTTTGCTGTAGAATTCATCGATAAGAATGCCTTTCCACCTTTAGAACCTAATGCACCTTTTGCGAAGTCCGATTGACCACCGGTTCCACTGAATGGCATAGGTCCTATTGTCTCAGAGCAAGCCTCTCCAATCAAGCTCACTTCTAAAGTTGCATTGATTGAAACAAAGTTATCATGGGATGCAATTATATTAAAATTATTTGTATAATCGATGCTATGAAATTCTACAGATGGGTTATCATCTATAAAATCATAGAGTTTTGTACTTCCTACTGTAAAGGAGCCTACAGATACATTTTTATGGATAGGTTTACAAGTGTTATCAATAACACCGGCTTCCATCAGGTCCATTGCTCTTTCAGGGAACATTTCACTGTGGAAACCTATGTTTCTCTTGTCCATAATAGCAGCAGCAACAGCATTAGGCATTCCGCCTATACCTAATTGTATCGTAGCACCGTTTGATATTTGACTACCAATGTAATTACCGATAGCGATTTCTTCTTCTGTTAATGGTACATCCGGTAATGAAGGTAATGGCACATTATTTTCTATCAGTGCGGTAACCTCCGAAATATGTACAAATTGAGGACCATGGCACCTTGGCATGTTTTCGTTAACTTCTAATAAAACGACTCTTGCTCTTTCTAATTGTGCTCTTCCTTCTCCTGCAGCAGGACCATAGCTAAAGAAGCCATGTTTATCCATAGGGGAAACAGTAGCATAATGAATGTCTGCTTTTCTATAATTTCGCCACCAATAAGGTACGTCCTTATAATGAGCCGGCATAAAATCACCTAATCCGGTTTGAATGGCTTTACGTCCAGGTCCACCGATGAACCAAGCAACGTGTCTCATGTATTCCGGTGCGTATTCAGGTGTTTGACATTTTAAATGATGAAGAGTTAACATCAGTTCATGACTTATACCACGAATACCTTCTCTTTTCGCTCTTTCTGCTATTGCATCAGCCAATGCAGGGGGTTCACCGACTCCACATGCTGAAGCACATATATCTCCTTCTTGAACATATTTAGCCGCTTCCTCTGCTGTTGTCAATTTCTGCTTATACATTTCTTGCCACTTATTCAAAATACATCACTCCTCCTCAATATTAACCTTATAGGGTATTCATACATCTCCATGTATGTTATAAGGCGGTAATACTAAAACGATTTGCTTCCTGTACTTATTAAGAGTGCAAGTTCAAAAGAGCTTGCTTCGGATTTTACCTTACCTTCATAAATCGCCACCCTTCATAAAAATACTGTATACAACTTACAACCAAAAAAAAATATAAAAAAATTGCTTAGATAAATATTAACAATAAATAGCACAATTTACAATAGCTTTTTGTGTATTTTTTTAACACAATTAATCCAACAATGTGTAGCCTTCTTGTCTTAATCTCTCTTCTTGTTCAACAAGCCCGCCAACAATAATATCGATGTGTTCATCAAAATCAACGCCTAGAGCTTCTACTGACGTCGTCAGTTCCTCTCTGTTGACAGCCTTAGCAAAAGCTTTATCCTTCATTTTCTTTTTCACAGATTTTGCTTTTAAACCTTCCAATTTTTCAGGTCGCATTAAAGCAACTGCTATGATAAAGCTGGACATTTGATCTACTGCATGTAAGCATTGCCTTTCTTTAAGGTCTCGAGGCACCTTTGAATCGATGCCATGAGATAGAATTGTATCCACAAAAACTTCATCAAAATCTGTATCTTTCAATAATTCAGGTGCTTTGCTGGGATGCACTTCAGGATATTTCTCAAAATCGATATCATGAAGTAGTCCTAACATGCCCCAGTATTCCTCATCTTCACCAAATTGCTTGGCATAAGCAATCATAGCCGCTTCAACGGCCAATGAATGCCTTAGCACTCGATCGGTTTTAACATGTTCCTTTAGTAAAGCTAAAGCTTCTTCTCTTTTCATTCTTAATCTCTCCTGTTTTATCTTATGGTTTATCTTAAAGCTCAATGAGCTGATATTTCATTGTACCCAATCCTATTTTTTCACCATGCTTGAGATAGGCCCTTCCTTTTTCAAAAAGCTTTTCTCCGCTACTCCTTTGAACCAAATCCAGGCATGCTGTATCCAATGCAAGTGGATCCTTTCCTATAAGAATACCAATATTATCGGTAATAGGTTCCATTGGGCTGCCAATACAATCGCAATCCTTCGTTATATTTTGAACAAAGGTAATGTATATCATATCCTTGTCCTTGGAAGCTCCATAGGCATACTCCGCAAGCTTTTCTAGGAAATTCGATCCTCCCCAAGTGTTTCTAATGGCGCCTTCAGGACATACTGCAATACATCCGGCACAACCAATACATTTCTCTGGGTCTATTTTGGCCACATCTTCTATCTCAATGGCGTCATAATCACATTTGTCTTCACAAATACCGCAAGCAATGCATTTCTTAGCACTGACAACAGGAGATATCCCTGAATGCTGGTCCAGCTTTCCACCACGAGCAGCAAAACCCATGGCCAGTTGCTTTATTGCACCACCAAATCCTGCTTCGATATGTCCCTTAAAATGGCTCATGACAATAAACTGTTTGAACTTCCCATATCCCTTACCTATCTTGCATTTTTTTATATATTCCTTATTGATTTCTACCTCATCATACTCTGTCCCAATGTCCCCATCTGCTATGATGATAGGTATTTGTGTAAAACCATGGGCTTTTGCAGTTTTTATATGTTTTTCAGTTGTTGTTCTGGATCCCCTATAGAGAACATTGGTCTCAATATAGGATGGTTCTACTCCAGTTTCCTTTAAATAATCGATGATGGGGTCATAGCAATCTGCAGGAATAAAGGTTTTATTTCCTTTTTCCCCAAAATGAACTTTAAGAGGCACCTCTTTTTCAAACTTGTGCCCTGTATCTGAAACGATTCTTTTTAACAACTCCAAAGCATCTTTTCCGAGTTGATGAACATTATCACCTGAATTCTTTATAAAATATACTTTGCTCAAGAGTGACACCTTCCTTTTTAGACTAAACTCTTACATACTCTTGTAATCATAATAATCCAATTTAATTATAGCATAATTCCTTCCTGATGTAATTACATTTCATGCCTCTGTTTTGCATTCTATCCCTTAAAAAATTATTGCATTAGAGGGTTTCTATCTTATTTCTGAGGTGGCTAATATGCGCCATATCATCACCTCTAGCTGTTAGAAAGATGACAGGAATAGTTATTCAATCATGCATTTAAAAATATTTTGT
This sequence comes from uncultured Eubacteriales bacterium, assembly GCA_964429195.1. Lineage (GTDB taxonomy): Bacteria > Bacillota > Clostridia > Peptostreptococcales > JAAYPU01 > JBBAFM01. Next base: position 34,617 of record CAYSBC010000017.1, read on the forward strand.
TCAAAAAAATTCGTGCTACAATAGGAATTAAGCTATATAATATAATGAAGTAAGTCAT
>CAYSBC010000018.1:0-33935 GCA_964429195.1 uncultured Eubacteriales bacterium
CTTGTTACCTGACTTTCTGTGTAATGCAGGCGGAGTAACCTGTAGTTATTTTGAGCAAGTACAGTCTAACATGAACTATTTCTGGGAAAAGAAAGAAGTACTTGAAAAGGTTGAAAACATTATGGTCAAGGCATTCCATGATGTCTATGATCTTTCTGTTGAAAAGAACTTGTATATGCGCGATGCGGCTTATGTTATTGCTATTAATAGAGTAGCTGGAGCAGTCAAATTACGCGGCTGGGCATAAGCGTTATAAAGAGAAATGAAAGAGGGAGGTGTCATAAGGCAGCTCCTTTTGTTGTTTTTATAAGCTCAATAGGTCTAAAGATATAAAAAAATATTGAATTACCGAATTCAGGAAGAAAAATACGAGATTATACGCTATAATTTCAACAGAGGAGGTGTAATTTTGCATTTTGAATATGGAGCTAAGGAAATTAAATATTTAAAAAGTCGTGACAAACTACTCGGTGAAGCGATAGATAGAATAGGACCTATTTACAGAAAAGTTGACAATGATTTATTTTCATCTGTGGTGCACCATATTATTGGACAGCAAATTTCCACATCTGCTCAGGCTACCGTATGGAAACGTCTTTGCGCAAGTCTGGGGGAAGTGGATGCGGATACAGTATGCGCCTGTGATCGTGAATCACTCAATCAATGTGGAATGACTTTTAGAAAAGCTGATTACATCTTAGATTTTGCTAAAAAAATAAAGTGGGGGCAATTCGATCTGGAGGCACTGAACACTTTAACAGATGAAGAAGTTATAAAGGAATTATCGGCACTCAAGGGAATTGGTGTATGGACAGCAGAAATGATCATGATTTTTTGTATGCAGCGTCCCAATATAGTGAGCTTTGGTGATTTGGCTATCCATCGGGGTATGCGCATGCTATACCATCACAGAAGCATCGATAGAAAAAAATTTGAAAGATATGCAAGGCGTTACACTCCTTATGGTACAACAGCCAGTCTTTATCTTTGGGCAATTGCCGGTGGGGCAATCCCTGAAATGCGTGATTACGCACCGAAGAAGAAAAAGGAGATAAAAAAATGACACGGGATGAAATGTATAAGGCTGTAGTTGAAAATGACATTCATTATGATGGCCTATTCTTTTACGCGGTAAAAACGACGGGTATATATTGCCGCCCATCATGCAAGTCAAGACCACCTAAAAAAGACAATGTTACATTTTTTCAAACTGCTGAGCAAGCAAGAAAAGCTGGGTTCAATCCATGCAAGAGATGCCGAAGTGATTTGTTTGATTATCAGCCGATGAAAGATATGGCCAAAGAGGTAAAGAAGGTTATTGACGATATGTTTCGCGAAAGAAAAGAGCTCGATGATAAACTACATAAGATTGGACTATCACCTCGTCGTATGGTAGATATATTTAAGGAACAATATGGTGTTACACCGGTTCAATATATCCATAAAATAAGATTGGAAGAGTCAAAAAGACTTCTGTCGGTAACAAATTATGAAATTGTAGATATAGCCTATACAGTAGGCTTTGGTAGTCTGTCGACATTTTATCGTTTCTTTAAAAAACAGGTTGGGAAATCACCGAGTGTCTATAGAAAGGAAACTAAAAATGGATAAAGGATTTGCTATATATGAAACGGAATTTGGATTGTTTCAATTCGAATATGAAGATGGCAAAATAGTAGGGATTGAAAAAGCAGATAGGGATATAATGAATAAAGGTCTGAAAACGCCGCTAACGGATAAGGCTTATCAAGAGCTTACAGAATATTTTAAAGGGAAACGAAAAGAATTTAGTTTTCCTTATGCATTAAAAGGCACAGAATTTCAAAAAAAGGTATGGCAGGCCCTTTGTGAAATCCCCTATGGAGAAACAAGAACGTACAAGGAAATTGCCATCAGGATTGGAAATCCGAAAGCATGTCGTGCAGTAGGACTGGCTAATAACAAAAATCCAATCATGATAGCAGTTCCATGTCATCGGGTTATAGGAAGCGGTGGGAAACTGGTAGGGTATGGAGGCGGCATAGACATGAAAAAGAATCTTCTTGATTTAGAAAAGACAAATAGATTTCTATAGGCTATACAAAATTTGATGAAATTGATATAATAATAAAATAAATTTTTGGTGAAGCGAGGATAAGAATGAGAAAAGTATATGAAGGAAAAACGAAAGATGTGTTTGCCTTGGACAATGGTTATTATCGTTTGGTATTCAAGGATGATGTGACAGGTGAGAATGGTGTTTTTGATCCAGGTGCCAATACAGTGGGACTTACTATTGAGGGGATAGGAAAAGAAAATCTTATGGTATCTGTTATGTTTTTTGAAATGCTTAATAAAGCGGGCGTTGATACCCATTATATAAGTGCAGATATTGAAAAAGGAACTATGGATGTGAAAGCAGCTAAACCCTTTGGTAAAGGTCTGGAAGTCATATGCCGCTATAAAGCGGTCGGCAGTTTTATTCGACGTTATGGGGCCTATGCAAAAGAAGGGGACAAGCTGAATGCTTATGTAGAAGCAACACTCAAGGATGACGAAAGAGGAGACCCTTTAATTACAGTGGAAGGCTTAGAAGCCCTTGGGATTATGTCTGCTGGTCAATTTGAAGAGATAAAGACCAGTACGCAGAAAATTACAGCCTTAATTAGTGATGTGATCCAAAAGAAAGGACTTGAACTTTACGATATCAAGCTGGAATTTGGTATGGATAAAGAGGGCAAGGTAATATTGATGGATGAAGTTTCATCGGGAAACATGCGAGTCTATAAGGATGGCAAAGTTATGGATCCTTTGGATTTGACTGCGGCACTATTATCTTAGGAAAATTGCATGGGCTCACCTTAATGAAAAAATGGCTTTCGGGAAATGATTGATTCTGTTGAATAAGATTCCCCGAAGCCATTTTTTTATAAAGAAGATGGTTGAGAAAAAATTAATATGGTATATTTTACTTATACATATATTTAAAAATCATTGTAGGAGGGCAGAAATGGAAAATGTTTTATTCGCTTTTACACTTACTTTAATTGCCGGTCTTAGTACAGGCATTGGAAGCATCATAGCTTTCTTCTCTAAGAGGAGCAATCCTAAGTTTTTGTCAATTAGTCTCGGGTTCTCAGCCGGAGTCATGATATATGTGTCGATGGTTGAAATTTTTTTTAGTGCACGTGAAAGCCTCATGGGTCAACTAGGTCATTTAAAAGGATCTTGGATAACAATCATTGCTTTTTTTAGCGGTATATTCCTCATTGGCATCATTGATAGGCTTATTCCTTCATCTGAAAATCCTCATGAGCTCCATTCAGTTGAAGAAATGGATGAAGACCTTCTTGATGTAGGTCATCACGCTGAACAGATTGAAAGAAGGAAGGAAGCGCAAGAAAATAACAAGCTTATGCGTACCGGCGTCTTTACAGCTCTTGCATTAGCTATTCACAATTTTCCCGAAGGTCTTGCTACCTTTATTGCTGCTATCCATGATCCGCGGATTGCCATACCTATAACGGTTGCCATTGCCATCCATAACATTCCAGAGGGAATAGCCGTATCAGTACCCATCTACTATGCCACCGGAAGCAGAAAAAAAGCATTTCTATTCTCCTTTTTATCAGGGCTTTCCGAACCTGTCGGTGCTCTGATAGGCTATTTTATTTTAATGCCATTTATGAGTGAGGCCTTGATGGGTATTATTTTCGCCTTGGTTGCCGGTATTATGGTTTTTATTTCATTGGATGAATTACTACCCTCAGCGAGAGAGTACGGCGAACATCATTTAGCTATTTACAGCCTTATCGGGGGGATGATGGTCATGGCTATCAGCCTGCAATTATTTATTTAGATACCAAAACAATGGATGAAAGAGAATGAGTTTGGGGGAGAGAAAGAATGAGTGATTTTGAAAAGCTTGGTGTATTTTATTTAGGTAAGGAATATGACATGGAGGAAAAACAGCTGCAGGAGGAATTGGTTCTTCTCAAATCAAAGGATTTGACGACTCATGCAGTTATCATAGGGATGACAGGCAGTGGGAAAACAGGTTTGGGTATCAGCCTTATAGAAGAAGCTGCCATTGATAATATTCCGGTCATAGCCATTGACCCTAAGGGAGATTTAGGGAATCTGGCTTTATCTTTTCCAAGGCTCAGCGGAGAGGAATTCAAGCCTTGGGTCAATGTTCAGGAAGCTAGGATTAAGGATATGACTGCAGACCAGTATGCACAAGCGCAGGCAGAATTATGGGAAAAGGGACTGGCAGATTGGGGTCAGGATAAAAATAGAATAGAAAGATATCAAAAGGCAGCAGATATTAGGATATATACACCGGGCGGTTCTGCAGGCAGGGGTGTGTCAATATTGAAATCTTTTAGTGCGCCGCCGGAAGAGATATTAAAGGATGGGGACGCATACAGGGATCGAATCAGCATGACGACTACGAGTTTACTATCCTTAATCGGAGTCAACGGAGATCCCTTCACCAGCAGGGAATATATTTTGCTATCCAATATTTTAGAACATTATTGGAATCAAAGGCAGAATCTCGGTCTTGCTGAACTCATAGCCGCCATACAAAAACCACCTATGGAAAAGGTTGGAATAATGGATTTGGAAAGCTTTTATCCATCCAAGGAAAGATTTTCGCTGGCGATGATGTTCAACAATCTTTTGGCTTCACCCAGTTTCAAGGCGTGGCTAGAGGGCGAACCTTTAGATGTTGGCTCTTTTCTCCATGATGAATTCGGAAAACCACGTGTATCAGTTTTTTCAATTGCCCATCTATCCGATGATGAACGCATGTTTTTTGTGACCATGCTCTTAAATGAGATTCTTTCTTGGGTTCGAAGCCAACCGGGTACGGGAAGCCTTCGAGCCATACTCTACATGGATGAAATATGGGGCTACCTACCACCGACTGCGAATCCTCCTTCAAAGACACCTTTATTAACCTTACTCAAACAAGCCCGGGCCTTTGGTCTAGGTCTAGTGTTATCAACACAAAATCCGGTGGATCTTGACTATAAGGCTCTTTCAAATGCGGGAACTTGGTTTATCGGCCGTCTGCAAACTGAAAGAGATAAGGAAAGAGTGATGAGTGGCTTAGAAGGTGCAGCTGCGGGAGACAACTTTGACAAGGGTCAAATGGAAAAGATTTTATCAGGGCTTGGGCAGCGCATGTTTTATCTGCATAGCGTTCATCATAATAAGCCAGTTATTTTCAGCACAAGATGGACTTTATCCTATTTAGCCGGACCTCTTACCAGAGAACAGATAGCATCTTTGTCCTCTGAACAAGCTCATGTTTCTCAAATGAAGGCCCTTGAAACACCTGCAATCGAAAAAATAGGCATTGAGCATGTTCCAAGGAGAGAAACAGAAGAAGCGAATCAAATGGCTCCTGTATTACCGCCTCAAATAAAACAGGTTTATTTACCCTTAGAGGGTAACATAGCTCATGATATTCTATACGAGCCATTTGTTATTGGAATAGCTGATGTTCTCTATAACAGTGCAAAGTATGGGGTCACTGTATCGAATAGCTATACATTCCTAGCACCACTTCATGAGGGTCCCGTTGCTTTAGACTGGAATGAGGCAAAGAGCATCGAATTTCATATGCGAGACTTGGATTCTAATCCGATAGAAGGAGCATCCTACGCTTATTATCCCGATGCAGCTTCTAACGTTAAAAATTATGATAATTGGAAGCGACTTTTAGTCCAGTTTATTCGCACCAATGTAAGCCTTAAACTTTTTTCAAATTCTACCTTGAAGTTGGTTTCTGAAAATGGAGAGGATGAAAGGGGATTTCGTATACGGTTACAACATTTAGCTCATGAAGAAAGGGATGAGGCATTAGAGGTCATCAGGAAAAAATACGCTTCTAGAATCACCACATTGGAAAATAGATATAGGCGAGCCGTACAGGCTGTTGATAAACAAAATACCATGGCAGCCCAACAAAAACTCAATGCGGCCGTTTCTGCAGGCAGCGCTATTTTAGGGGCATTATTGGGCCGCAAAAGTATAAGTGCCACCTCCGTATCTCGTATGGGAACTGCTGTGAAGAATACATCACGTGCTTTAAACAGTGGCCAGGGAATCCATGCAGCACAAGAAACTTTGCAGGCTGTAGAGACACAACTCGAAGAGTTACAACTTCAGGTTAATCAAGAATTAGATAGAGTATCTGAAAAATATGATTTGTTAAAGGAGAAGGTCGAAAGCATTGAAATAAGAGCTGTAGGCAGCAATATAACAGTTCATTTGTTAGGTCTGGCCTGGGTACCAAGCACGGAAAAAAGAGGGGATATTTAACAAGGCTATAACATATACATAACAATTAATACTATAATTTGGTACTTCTTGTGATATAATATAATAAACAATTATATATTTGATAAGCTGGAATTATTTATAAATGGAGGTGATTACTTTGATTGAAAAATTCATTGATTTGGATGAACTTTATCTTTTCAATCAGGGAGAACTTTTCCATAGCTATCTAAAATTCGGAGCTCACATAGTAGAATTGAATCAACAAAGGGGTGTTCATTTCGCTTTGTGGGCTCCTTTCGCTAAAAGGGTGAGTGTGGTTGGGAATTTTAATGAGTGGCATGGACACAATCATCATATGCGCCTTCAAGGCAAAACAGGTGTATGGACACTTTTTATTCCTGAACTGGCTGCCGGAGAAGTCTATAAATATGAAATTGAGAGTGAAAAAGGTGAGGTATTTCTAAAGGCTGACCCCTTTGCTTTTTATGCGGAATTAAGACCCCAGACAGCTTCCCTTGTCTATTCTTTAGAAAATTATTCCTGGAGAGATCAAGCTTGGCTTGACATGCGTATGAAAAATCATCCAAGTCAGAAGCCTTTTTTAATATATGAGGTCCATGCAGGTTCCTGGAAGTGGAAGTCTAATTACAGTTCTTATACCTATCGGGAGTTAGCCCATGAATTGGTTCCCTACTTAAAAGATATGGGTTATACCCATTTAGAGTTACTCCCTCTTATGGAGCATCCCTATGATGGCTCTTGGGGTTATCAGATTACAGGCTACTATGCTGCAACCAGCCGTTATGGTACGCCCCATGATTTGATGTATCTTATTGATCAATGCCACTTGGCAGGAATTGGTGTCATCTTGGATTGGGTGCCGGGTCACTTTTGCAAGGATGCTCATGGTTTAGCAAAATTTGACGGTACTGCGCTTTATGAAAGTGAGGAGCATCAGGAATGGGGTACCTATAAATTTGATTTTGCCCGCACAGAGGTTTGGAGTTTTTTGATTTCCAATGCTTTATTTTGGTTGGATAAGTATCATATTGATGGGCTTAGAGTAGATGGTATTACCAGCATGATTTTGTTGGATTTTGGAAAGAAGCAAGGAGAATGGCAACCTAATCGATACGGTGAGAATGGCAATTTGGAGGCCATAGAGTTTTTACGCCTTCTCAATCAAACGGTGAAGCGCTATTACCCTGACGTATGGATGATTGCCGAAGAATCCACAGATTGGCCTAGGGTAACCGGTGGTCTTGACGATGGGGGACTGGGGTTTGACTATAAGTGGAACATGGGATGGATGAATGATACTTTACGCTATATGAGCAAGGAATTCTCAGACAGGAAAAATTTTCATAATCTCTTAACATTCTCTATGATGTATGCATTCTCAGAGAATTTTATTTTACCATTTTCTCATGATGAAGTAGTTCATGGTAAAAAGTCTCTTTTAGATAAAATGCCGGGTGATTACTGGCAAAAATTTGCTGGATTAAGGCTACTTTTTCTTTACCAGTATTGCCATCCGGGGGCCAAGCTACTGTTTATGGGATCGGAATTTGGTCAGTTTATTGAATGGCGTTATTATGATGTCTTGGAGTGGTTCCTCTTAGATTATGAGAAGCATCATCAGCTTCAGGACTTTGTAAGGGCTTTAAATAAGCTTTATCAGCACGAAAGCTGTCTATGGGCTAAAGATAAGGATTGGAGCGGATTTGAATGGTGTGATGTCCATAATACGGAACAATCCATTGTTACATTTTTTCGTAAAGGGAAGACGGAGAAGGAGGCTATTTTAGTGGTCTTAAATTTCCAACCTCTCTATTATGAAGAATATCGAATAGGTGTGCCAGGGTCGGGATATTATCAAGAAATCCTTAATTCGGATGGCAGCTCATTTGGAGGTTCAGGTCAAATCAACCAAGAAATCCTGCCAACAGAAGATGTTTCATGGAATGGAAAAGCTTATTCAATAAAAATAAAAATTCCACCCCTTGCAGGAGTACTTTTTAAATATTGTTTTGAATAGAATAGTAAAATGAATTTGTTTGTAAATCAGGAGGTAAAGGTATGTTTGTAGACAAACAAAGTTTTAAACAGGAATATTTGGAAAAATTCATAAAGATTGAAGGAAAATCCTTAGAGGAAAGTACAGAATGGGATCAATACCATGCTTTAGTTGTCTTAATCAAGGAGAAAATCAGTCCTCGCTGGGCGAAGACAAATGACAGCTACGCAAGCAATGGAGTAAAGCAGGTCTACTACTTTTCTATGGAATTTTTAATAGGACGACTTCTTTCCTACTATCTTGTTAATCTAGGCATAAGGGATGTGGTGGAAGAAGGTTTAGGTGAACTGGGTATTGATTTAAATAAATTAGTAGAGCAGGAAAGTGATGCGGGTCTCGGAAATGGCGGGCTAGGCAGGCTGGCAGCTTGTTTCCTAGATTCAATGGCTTTTTTAGGGGTTCCGGGTCATGGCAATGGTATTCGCTATCAATATGGACTTTTTCAACAGAAAATTGTTGATGGCTTTCAGGCAGAAGTACCGGATAATTGGCTAAAGAATGGTTATCCTTGGGAAAATAGGAAGCCTGACAAAGCCGTCACGGTTAAATTCAAGGGCCATGTCAAGACGGAGTTTGTGGATAACGAATGGCGCTTTACTTTGGAAGATTATGAACCGATTCTTGCCGTTCCTTACGATATCCCTATGATAGGTTATGATAACACTAAAAATATTAATAATCTCCGACTTTGGAGCGCAGAACCTCTATTAGAGGAATTTGATTTAGCTTCTTTCAATCAAGGTGATTACTCAAAAGCGGTGAGTTATAGAGCAGGGGTTGAGGCTATTTCTTCTATTCTTTACCCATCCGATAGCAGTGAAGCCGGGAGAGAGCTCAGGTTAAAACAAGAATACTTTTTTGTTGCTGCCGGTCTAGGTGCAATTGTTCGACGCTACAAAAAGAAGAAAGGTGATCTTAGAGAGTTTTCACGTAAAATTGCTATACACATCAATGACACTCATCCGGTTTTATGTATTCCTGAACTCATGAGAATTTTCATCGATGAAGGGGGATTAAGCTGGGATGAAGCCTGGAGTATTACAGTGAATACAATGTCCTTTACAAATCACACCATTATGCCGGAGGCAATGGAAAAATGGCCTATTGATACTTTTAGATATTTATTGCCACGGATTTATATGATTGTTGAAGAAATTGACAGAAGGTACAGAGAGATGATTCACTCTAAATTTCCAGATAATCCGGACTTGATCGAAAAAACTGCCATACTCAAAGAGGGTCATGTCTGGATGGCGAATTTAGCAATCATGGGTAGTCATTCTGTCAATGGGGTGGCCTATTTGCATACAGAAATTTTAAAAAAATCTGTTTTTAATGATTTCTACAAAATTTATTCTTATAAGTTTAATAATAAGACCAATGGTGTCAGCCATAGACGATTTTTGTTAACAGCCAATCCGGGACTTTCCAGATTAATAACAGAAGGCATCGGTGAAGGCTGGATTAAGGAGACTGATCAGCTAGAGGGACTAATGAAGTATAGGACAGACAACGACTTTTTATCGGAGTTAGCCGATGTAAAAAGAAAAAATAAGCTTAGATTAGCGGAGCATATTTTTAAGAAACAAGGCATCAAGGTTAATCCGGATTCTATTTTCGATATTCATGTCAAACGAATTCATGGCTATAAACGTCAGCTTCTTAATATATTTAAGGTGATGGATATCTACAATCAAATAAAGGAGATTCCTGAAACAGAAATTCTTCCAACGACCTTTGTCTTTAGTGGCAAGGCGGCACCGGGTTATCACTATGCCAAGGAAGTCATCAAGTTAATCAATACGGTCGCCGATAAGGTCAATAACGATTCTGAAGTAGAGGATAAGATTAAAGTAATCTTTTTAGAAAATTTTAATGTTTCTTTGGCAGAGATTATCTATCCTGCAGCAGATATCAGTGAACAAATCTCTACAGCCAGCAAGGAGGCATCCGGTACCGGTAATATGAAATTTATGCTCAATGGCGCCATTACATTAGGTACATTAGATGGTGCTAATGTGGAGATTCGAGATGCGGTAGGGGATGAAAACATTGTAATCTTTGGCTTAACAGCAGAAAAGGTGATGGAATACTATCAAAGTGGCGGATACAACGCTTGGGAAGAATATCATATGTTCCCTCGAACGAGGAAGATTGTAGACCAATTGATTAACGGTTTCTTTAGAGAAAACAAGGGGGAGTTTCGATCTATCTTTGATTCATTATTAAGAGATAATGACCAATTTTTCGTTTTAAAAGATTTCTTATCTTACACAGAGGCTTTCAACAAAATGCAATTATGGTATCAAGATCAAGAGGAATGGAATCGAAAGTGTTTAATCAATATAGCAAAAGCAGGAATTTTTTCCAGCGACAGGAGCATAAAGGATTACGCTGAAGATATATGGAAGATTCCTGTTCAATAAAGAAAATTATAATAACAGGAGGGGAAGTGAAAAGGATGTCTAAAAAAGAATGTGTGGCAATGTTGTTGGCAGGAGGGCAGGGTAGCAGACTGGGATCTTTAACCCGAAATATTGCCAAGCCCGCAGTATCCTTCGGTGGGAAATACCGTATTATTGATTTTAGCCTCAGCAATTGTGTCAATTCAGGTATTGATACAGTGGGTGTCTTAACACAATATAAGCCTTTTGTCCTCAATTCCTACATTGGACTTGGTGCTGCTTGGGATTTAGATAATGCTCAAGGAGGTGTCCATATCTTACCGCCTTATATGAGTGAAGAAGGGGGCGAGTGGTACAAGGGTACGGCCAATGCTATTTATCAAAACATCGATTTTATCAATAATTATAATCCTGATTATGTATTGATTATTTCAGGTGATCATATTTACAGGATGGACTATTCAAAAATGCTTGATTTTCACAGAGAAAAAAAAGCGGATGTGACCATATCGGTTATGCCGGTTCCATGGGAAGAAGCCTCGCGCTTTGGAATCATATCAACGGATCTTGAAGGCAGGATAAAGCGGTTTACAGAAAAACCGGCGGAACCTGACAGTAACTTAGCATCCATGGGAATTTACATATTTAGCTGGCCATTATTGAGGACTGCTTTGATTCAAGATGAAAAGGATGACACATCGGATAATGATTTCGGAAAAAATGTCATTCCTATGCTTTTGGAGGAAGAAAAAAGGATGTTTGCTTATCAATTCGAAGGCTATTGGAAAGACGTGGGAACGATTGATAGCTATTATGAAGCCAATATGGACTTGTTGTTACCTCATCCGGAATTTGATTTCTTTGATGACAGCAGAAGGATTTTTTCGAACAGCGATTTTTATCCACCCCATTATATTGGCCTAAAAGCTGAAATATGCAATAGCATGATCAGCAATGGTTGTGTCATTGAAGGGGAAGTCATAAATTCAATTCTTGCACCCGGAGTATTTGTTGGGGAAGGCAGCAAGATAGAACATAGTATTCTCCTACCCGATGCTAAAGTCGCCAAGGATTGTCACCTTAGAAAGTGCATTGTAGGAGAACAGGCGTCAATTGAAGATTACACAGTGATAGGTATGGATGAAGCAAGATTGGATCAACAGGAAATAACTGTGATTGAGGGGAAAAGCATGGTTCCCGAAGAGGGATGTCTTGAAGGAGAAAAGGGTATTTTACAAGATTCTATCGCTTAGATAAATTAGGGAAAAAGGAGAGAAAAACATGGTCAATAAAACTATAGGAATGATTACAGGCAACTTCCGATGTGATGCACTTCAAACTCTTTCTCAAACCAGATCCATCGCAGCGGTACCCTTTGGGGGAAGATACAGGCTTTTGGATTTTCAACTGTCGAATATGGTTAATTCAGGTTTGCGAACGGTTGGGATTATAACGCCACAGCAATCCAGGGCTATCCTGGACCAGTTAGGTGCAGGGAAATCTTGGTTTCTTGACCGAAAATCGGGAGGATTATTCATCCTTCCCGGATCCCATTATGGACTTCATACCCGAAACAATAAATTTCCATTAAAAGATATGGCAAACAATATTGAATTTTTAACACGGGACTTTGCTGAAAATGTCATTATCAGTACATCTAATATTATTGCCAACCTGGACTATAAGCCTATTTTAATCAATCATGCGAAGGAACAAGCAGACGTGACACTGCTTTATCTGGAAAACAAATTAGAAAAGGAAGAAGAGCCAAGACAGCTTTTTATTCTCAGTGAAGACAAATGGGTTACAGGGTTGGAGGAAGGTATGGCTAAAGGATGGCAAAAAACCAAATATTTTGCAAATACACTGATTATTAAAAGGCAGCTCTTAATCGATATTCTCAAAGGATATGAACACATAGAAAATTTGGACTTGATGGATGTCGTAAAGGAAAACTGTAAAAATTTAAGAGTATTATCCTATCCTATCCACGGCTATTTTGGACGTGTCTTTTCCCTTCAAAGTTACTTTCAGCACAGTATAAATTTACTTAATCTATCTGTTCAGCAGGAATTATTCAGGGAGGATAACAAGATTCATACGAAGATTAAGGATAATCCTCCTACGAAATATGGTGAACAGGCTAAGGTGAAAAATTCACTTGTATCTAGCGGTTGCAATCTTCAAGGAGAAGTAAATGGTAGTATTATTTTTCGTGGAGTTCAGGTAGAACCGGGAGCTATTGTTCGCAACAGTATCATCATGCATAAGAGCAAGATAAAAAAAGGTGTCGTTTTAGAAAATGTGATTTTGGATAAGTATGTAGAGGTCAGAGCAAACACGGTGATAAAGGGTGAGGATAATGACCCTATCATTATTCGGAAGAACCATGTAGTTTGATAAGGAGGTAATTTTAATGAATGTACTTTTTCCAATTGCTGAGGCAGCTCCTTTTGTTCAAATTGGAGGATTGGGAGAAATAGGAGGCTCTCTGCCGAAGTTTATAAACAAAACAAACAAGACAAAGGTTCGTGTAATCATGCCCAAATATCGGGCAATTCCGAATTTTTTTAGCAAACAAATGAAAGAAGTTGTTAACTTTGAAATGTTTTTATCTTGGCGCAGAATTAAATGCATCGTGGAAGAAATGGAATGGGAAGGCGTTCACTACTATTTCGTGACGAATGAGTACTATTTTGAGCGGGATGAGATTTATGGTTATGATGATGATGGTGAGCGCTTTGCTTTTTTCTGTAAAGCTGTGTTGGAAAGTCTTCCTTACTTGGACTTTCAACCGGATATTATTCACTGCCATGACTGGCACACGGCCTTAATTCCTTTTCTGCTGCAAGAGCATTACAGGGTTCAGCCTTATTATTTTGAAATCAAATCCATACTAACCATACATAATCTAAAGCATCAGGGTCGCGTACCTCTAACATATTTTAGCGATGTCCTAGGCTGCTCTCATCATAACAAGGCCGCTTGGCATAAGCTGGAATACTATGGTCAGCTCAATTATTTGAAAGCAGGATTACTCTCCGCCAATCGTATTACAACAGTTAGCCCTACTTATGCTCAGGAAATCCAAGATTCTTATTATGGTGAGGGATTAGATGGGATTCTCAGACAGCGCGGGAGCGATTTAGTTGGTATTTTAAATGGAATTGATACGCAAAAGTATAACCCCGAAACGGATTCCATGATTTATGAAAAATATCGAAGTTCCCTGGAGAAAAAGGCAAAAAACAAGTGCATGCTTCAGGAACATTTGCAGCTTCCAATCAATGCCGAAGTACCTTTGCTAAGTGTTGTTTCAAGGCTTGTAGAGCAAAAAGGCTTGGATCTCCTAAACCATATATTTGAGGAATTGCTCAGCATGGATGTGCAGGTGGTGGTATTAGGAAACGGACAGCCTGAATACGAGCAGAGGCTAAGAGAATTAGCAGAAAGATACCCCGATAAGTTGGCTATTCGATTGTACTTTAGTGAGGATTTAGCCCATAAAATTTATGCGGCTTCCGACATTTTATTAATGCCTTCTCAATTTGAGCCTTGTGGTTTATCTCAAATGATAGCGATGAACTATGGAACACTGCCGATTGTTCGGGAAACAGGTGGGCTTAGAGATTCGGTAGTCCCATATAATGAGGAGACATGCGAAGGCAATGGTTTCAGTTTTGCAAACTATAATGCTCATGAACTGCTATTTACGGTACAAAGAGCAGTAAAGCTTTATGTTGAGCAGAAGAATATATGGAAGCATCTGGTCAACAATGCTTTGAAAAGTAACTTTACTTGGAAAGAATCAGCCATTCATTATTTAGATTTATATAAATCCATGTCATAGGAGGTTTCTAATGTCAAGTCTGTATGTATATCATCACTCCAGACAAGAGTATTTCCGCCAGCCTTTTGGTGCACAATCCTGTGCAAAACGAGTGACTTTACGTTTAATGGTTAAAAGTGATGATCCTCCTCAGGCGTGCTATGTTAGGCTTTGGGAAAAGGAGCAAGAAACCCTTATACCTATGCGAGTCATCTCCAACGGCAATTCAAAGGAAGTGTCAGAAACAACATTGAGCCTGATTTTTGAAGCGCAAATAGATTTACCACAGGAACCGGGCTTAGTGTGGTATTATTTTAAAATTATGATAGAGGGAGAAACATATTATTATCATAATAATTGGCAAGAGTTAGGTGGTGAAGGGGCCTTATCAAGCATAGAGGGTCCTTCCTTTCAAATAACGGTTTACAAGCCTACCCATGTTCCAAAGTGGTTTAAAGCCGGAATCATGTATCAGATTTATGTTGATCGTTTTTATAATGGCCATCCCGGAGGGGAAATATTTCATATCAAGCCCAAAGGCCTCATTCATGGCCATTGGAATGATACACCCTTTTATATCCGAGATAAAAAAGGAGGCATAAAACGATGGACCTTTTTTGGAGGTAATTTGAAAGGCATCATAAAAAAATTACCTTATTTAGAAGAGTTGGGTGCTACAATTTTGTATTTAAACCCTATTTTTGAGGCTGCCAGCAATCATAAATATGATACGGGAGATTACCATAAGGTTGACCCTATGTATGGTGATATGGAGACATTTGTTACCTTGGTACAAGAGGCTCGAAAGATAGGAATCTCTATTATTTTAGATGGGGTATTCAGTCATACCGGCAGTGATAGCCGTTATTTTAATAAATATGGGAATTATCCGGAATTAGGAGCTTATCAATCAGAAAAATCCCCTTACTATTCTTGGTATAAGTGGAAAGAACCGGGGAAGACCTATGAATCTTGGTGGGGTGTGGAGGATCTGCCCAATGTGAATGAACTCAATCCTTCTTTTCAGGATTTTATCTTTGGAAGCGAGAACAGTGTCATACAGTTTTGGCTTCGTAAAGGGATTAAAGGCTGGAGGCTGGATGTAGCGGATGAACTACCGGTTGAATTCATCCGAAAGTTGCGTCAGGCTATTCATAAGGTTGACTCGGAGGCTATTTTAATTGGGGAAGTTTGGGAGGATGCATCCAATAAATCGAGTTATGGAGAGATGCGCCAATACTTTTCAGGAGAAAAACTGGATTCAACAATGAACTATCCTTTAAGAAAGATCCTATTATCTTATCTATTGGAAAAAATCGATGGGAGAGAAGCTGTTAATCGGATGATGAATCTATATGAAAACTATCCACTGGAAAATGTCAGAGCAGCTATGAATATTATTGGGAGTCATGATAGGATTCGAATTCTTACCATCTTAGGAGATGCTCCCCATGAAGCAAGCCTCACACAGCAGGAAAGAGAAGATTACAGATTAACGGATGAAGCTCGGAAAAAGGCAATAGAAAGATTGAAGCTTCTCGCCTTAATGCAAATAACCTTACCCGGTGTACCTTGTATTTATTATGGGGATGAGGTTGGGCTTGAAGGGTATTCCGATCCTTATAATCGTGGAACTTTCCCATGGGGACATGAAGACAAGGTTCTCCAACACTGGTATAAAAGGATTATCCGTTTGTATAAGGAATATGAAGTTTTTTTAAATGGCCAATTTTCGCCCTTTAACATGGATAAAGATCTCTTGGGCTTTAGAAGTACAGGTGATGGGGAAGAAATGATTGTTTGTGTGAATCGAAATTGCTGTGAAAGTGTGGAGGCTGTTTTAAGATTAGATGATTTTATGCGATTCAAGGAAGGGGAAAAAACGGATGAGAATAATCTATTGATTTTAGAATTATTATCCGATGGAAAAATGGAGCCAAAGTTTTTGGAAGTAAGCGACCAATGCTTTCTGCCTACTGTGGATTTGAAACTGAAACCTTTAGAAGGCAAAGTGTTTTATATTGGTCAAAAACCAAAGCCATGTCCGGCTTATGAAGAACGCACTGCCGGAATACTTTTTCATATAACATCCCTACCTTCTCGCTGGGGAATTGGAGATATGGGGAAGGAAGCAGAAGATTTTATAGATTTTCTTGCCGACACAGGACAGCGATATTGGCAGGTTTTACCCTTAAATCCTTTAGGTGAGGGTTATTCGCCCTATCAGAGTCCTTCCGTTATGGCAGGCAATACTCTTTTAATCAACATAGAACGCTTGCAGGAGGAAGGATTGTTGATGGAGAAGGAGCTGCAGAAAAGCTTGAAATATCTAGAGCAAGTGCGAAGCAATCAAAGCAAAGCAGATTATGCCTTGGCATCAGAGGTTAAAGAGCCCTTATTGCGTCAGGCCTGGGGGGCTTTTAAAGACTACTTGAAGCAAAATAAATATTCTTCCAACAAGGAAAGTGGGGATCAAAGGGCCTATTTATCCAATGAAAATTACGAGAAGTTTTTAAAACAAAACAGGTCTTGGTTAGAGGACTACTCCCTTTATCAGGCTATAAAAAAGCAATTTCATGGCAAGCCTTGGGTGGAGTGGGATTATCCTATTGCTTTTCGCGATGAAAAAACCTTAGAATCCTTGCGCGATGAGTTTAAGGAAGAAATAGATTATCAGTGTTTCTTGCAATATACCTTCTTTTTTCAATGGCGTATTATAAAGGAGTATGGGGAGAAAAAAGGAATTAACATGATTGGAGACTTGTCGATTTATGTGGCGGCAGATAGCTGTGATACTTGGACTAACAAACAACTGTTTAAATTAGATTCAGAGGGAAGACCTACAGCAGTAGCGGGAGTTCCTCCTGATTATTTTAGTAAAACCGGGCAGCACTGGGGAAATCCGATTTTTAATTGGACAGAAATGGAGAAAGAAAATTATGCTTGGTGGAAAGCCAGAGTAAAGCAGGTATTAGACCAATTTGATTTTATTCGATTGGATCATTTTCGAGGCTTTGAAGCATTTTGGGAAATTCCGGCAGGTGCAAAAAATGCATGTTATGGAAGATGGTTAAAGGGCCCGGGGAAAAGGTTTTTTGAAAGCTTAAAGCAGGAGTTCAGTACATTACCATTTATTGCTGAGGATTTGGGATTCCTTACGCCTGAGGTAGATAACTTGCGCAACATACTGGGTTTTCCGGGAATAAAAGTTTACCAGTTTGAGAAAGATTCAGACCTTGAAAACATTGTCTATTATTCCGGTACCCATGACAATGATACCCTATTAGGGTGGTATCGGCAGCTGGAAAATAAAAATTTATCCGACATGAAAGGTCCAATGTGGGTAAAAGAGGTTTTAGAGAACATCTACAACAGCCGAGCATCTTGGGTTATTATACCTTTACAGGATATACTGGGATTAGATAGCACCGCTAGAATGAATAATCCTGGAACAGTGGGTGGAAACTGGGAGTGGCGAATGGAAAAGGACGCTTTAACTGAGGATGTCAGAAAGTATTTAAGAGAGTTGATGATAAGAACTGACCGTATTAGTCCCTATAATGATAAAAGGAAGTGAAAAGATGGTAGAGGTTCAAAAAGAGAAAAACAATCATTGGCAAAGGTTTAAAGATTACCTTTTTGTTGATGAGGGCACTCACCTGCAACTTGACATCAGCAAAGTGGATTTTCAGGATGACTATTTTATGCAAATGGAGGCGAGGATTCAGTGCGTCTATGGGCAGATGCAAGATTTAGAAGCAGGGGCCATAGCCAATCCTGATGAAAATCGAATGGTAGGACACTACTGGTTGCGAGATCCTAAGCGAGCCCCCTCTAAGAAAATTGAGGAAGAAATTATCGAAGCGTTAGCCTCTGTAAAAGAATTCGCTTTTCAGATACATAAGGGAGCTATTTGTGGTGAGGAAGGAAAGCCCTTTCAGAATGTCCTAGTTATAGGAATAGGGGGTTCAAGTCTAGGACCACGCTTTGTATCCCATGCTTTGGGAAACATGAATGATAAAATGAGGCTTTACTTTATTGATAACACGGATCCTGATGGTATGGATAGAATAGTTGATTGGATACATGGGGATTTAAGCAGAACACTTTGCGTAGTCGTTTCAAAGAGCGGAGGAACTATTGAAACAAGAAATGGAATGGAAGAGGTTCGTTTATTCTATCAACATCGAGGATTGAACTTTTCAAAGCATGCAGTAAGCATTAGCCAAGAGGGAAGCATACTGGACCAGCTCAGTAAAAGAGAAGGTTGGTTAAAACAATTTCCTTTGTGGGATTGGATTGGAGGAAGAACCTCAGTCCTTTCAGCAGTAGGTCTTCTACCGCTAGCTTTGCAGGGTCTTGATATAGAGCTTTTGCTTGAAGGGGCCCGACAATGCGATGAGCTTACCCGCAAGACTGAAACAAGAAAAAATCCTGGGGCCCTTTTGGCATTAATGTGGTATAGGATGACAGGAGGTCGAGGGGGTAAGCAGATGGTTTTACTACCTTATAAGGATAGATTGGAGCTTTTTACAAAATATATGCAGCAGCTTGTTATGGAATCCTTGGGTAAGGAAAGAGATTTGGATGGCAATATTGTCAACCAGGGTATTGCTGTCATGGGTAATAAAGGTTCTACAGATCAACATTCCTATTTGCAGCAGCTCTTAGATGGACCGGATAATTTTTTTGTAATTTTCCTAGAAATATTGAAAGATAGGGTCAGCCTATCCCCTATAATTGCAGAGGAAAGTACCAGTGGGGATTATTTACATGCTTTCCTTCTAGGAACTAGAAAATCTTTGGCCTTGAAAAAAAGAAATTCTATTACGATTACCATCGGTGAAATCAATGAGGCATCTATTGGGGTTTTAATAGCATTATTTGAGCGTGCTGTCAGTATGTATGCATTTTTAGTCCATATCAATGCGTATCATCAGCCGGCAGTAGAATTAGGGAAAAAGGGTGCAGAAGAGGTTATTCATTTGAAGAATAGAATAGTTCAATTCCTCCGGGAACATGGCGAGCAAGAATTCACTGAAGAAGAATTAGCAAATGCAATTTCGAAAAATACCGATGCTGAACCCGAGATGGTATACAAAATTTTGCAACATCTGATCCATAATCCTGAAAGCGGCCTTGGAGCTAGAAAAAATAAGAAAACTGGAGCCTTTGATGATTACTACCGATTTATAAAATAAAAAAAGGAAAACACTTTAAGTGGGAAAATGAACTCTCACTGTTTTTTGTTATATGATAAAATAGATTGCATTGAGTGAATAAAATGCTGGAGGAGTGGTAATTTGGCTATCGATAAAATTTCTATTGTGGGAATGGGCTCTCTTGGTCTCTTGTTTGGGAGTTTTTTAGTGGACAAGCTAGGAAACGACCATGTTGAATTTATAATGGATGAAGAAAGAAAAAGAAAATATGAAGGCATTGAAAACAAGGTGAATGGACGAAAATACAATTTCAATAAAGTATGTGAATCCGACAATACTGTTCCATCGGACTTAGTGATTTTTGCAGTTAAATCGACGAGTTTAAATGAGGCGATAGAGATTGCAAAAAGTAAAGTATCCGAGCATACGATGATATTATCTTTGATCAATGGCATAACCAGCGAACAAATTTTGGGTAAAGCATTTGGAATGGAAAAGATGTTATACACAATAGCTGAAGGAATGGACCCTATAAAAACTGGGAATGACCTCAATTATACGAATAGGGGCTATATCCGTATAGGTATAGACACAGAAAAAGAAGAAAAGAGAGAAAAGCTCAACAGAGTCCTCGACCTTTTCGATAAAGTTGGATTTCCTTATATCTTAGAGGAAGATGTGATGCATAGGTTGTGGAGCAAATTTATGCTGAATGTTGGTGTCAATCAGGTGGTTATGATCTATGAAGGAACCTTTGATACCATACAAAGACAGGGCCCGGAAAGAGAGCTGATGATAGCAGCCATGCGAGAAGTCATAACACTGGCTGAAAAAGAAGGTATCAAGGTTACGGAAACAGATTTAGATTTTTACATATCCTTGGTAGATACGCTTAACCCTAAGGGCATGCCATCCATGAGACATGATGGATTGCATAAGATGAAGTCTGAGGTGGAACTGTTTTCCGGTATGGTTCTGGAACTCGGTAGAAAGCATGGGATTTCAACGCCTATAAACCGTTATATTTATGACAAGGTTCAAGAAATGGAGAAGGGGTACGTCCTTTAGTGGAGGCAGAAATTTAAAAGAGGCTATCTTTAATGAAATTATTTTGTTATAATCGTAGGGGAATCTAGAATTAACCCCAAATTAATAAGAAATTAACAAGAATATAGGAGTTTAGATTATGAAGGATAGCACAAAATTTATTCTATTGGTTAAGCGAAAGAAAACTGAATTCGTAGTATTGTTCTATATCTTGGCAGTATTAATCACAGGTTTATCACTCCAATCATTTGATGAACTCATAAGAGGTATGATTAATATATTTAAGATACCCGGAAACCTTATAACCGATTATATGGTCATCGCCGGAATAGGACCTGCCTTTGTTAATGCGGCATTAGTGGCACTTATTGGATATATTCTTCTGATTATTAACAAGGTGCCCTTTACCGGTAGGGCTATAGCTGCAATTTTTACGATGATGGGATTTGCATTAATGGGTAAAAATGTGTGGTCTATTCTTCCTATCATAGCGGGAGTTTATATTTATGGTCAATTAACCAGGCATAAGTTTGGAGATATTATCTATTTCGCATTGTTTGGTACTGCACTGGCTCCATTGGTCACCCAATCTGCTTTTGTTTTTGGATGGGGAATTATAGGAGGAATCATCATAGGGATTCTGGCGGGTATGATTATGGCTCCTGTCGGAGCTCATGTCTTGGCTTTTCATGAGGGATATAATCTTTATAATGTTGGATTAGCAGCAGGCTTCATAGGGCTTGTTTTTTTTAATATTCTGAGGACATATGGCTACGATTGTGTAACTACGGCCATCTGGGGAACTGAATTCGACAGGGAAATAAAGCTATTTTCAATTATATTTTTCGCCAGCATGATTCTTATGGGAATACTTATAGATAAGAATGGGATTAAGAACTACCATAAAATATTAAAAGAACCGGGAACCCTTGTAACTGATTTTGTAAATATTTCAGGTCTTGGTACCACACTGATCAATATGGGTTTAGTGGGTTTCGTTGGTGTTGCCTATATAGCTCTTATAGGTGGAAACTTTAACGGACCAACCCTTTGCGGACTAATGACCATGATGGGATTTGGATCTTTTGGAAAGCATCCTTTCAATATAATACCGATTATGGTAGGTGTATGGTTAGCAACATTTTTTTCAATATACGAGCACAACTCCCCCGGCCCTTTGCTGGCAGGGTTATTTGGTACGACCTTAGCGCCTCTTTCAGGTCGATTTGGTCCTCTTGTTGGAATACTTGCAGGTTATGCTCATCTTTCAATAGTATCCTTTATCGGAGTTGTCCATGGAGGTTTAAATTTATATAATAATGGTTTGGCAGCAGGATTTGTGGCCGCCTTTTTTATTGCAATTGTTAAGGGTACGAAAAAGGATACCAGTCAGATGAAAGCCGAATATAAAGAAGTTAAATCTAAATATAGAACGGTATTAACTAAATATAAGATAGTGAAAGATAAATCGAAAGCAATAAAAGCTAATCAAGTGGGAGATAATTAAACTACTCTAATTACCCTCTCTCACAACTAGAAGCATATATTCGATATTGGCCAGTTCATGAAGACAGTAAATTTTAACATATTAAATGATAATACCGCGATGAATCAATTTTGATTATTTGCGGTATTATTTCATTGATTTTATTATAGACTTCATGTATACTAAGATTAATTCCTATTCTTAGGCGAGGTGATTCATTTGTCAAAACAAAGAGATATTATTCATGATATTATTAAATCATCTAATGATCACATGAGTGCTGATGAAATATATAGAGAGGCAAGGAAAGTATTGCCTTCTATTGCTATGGGAACGGTTTATAGAAATTTAGGTCTTATGGCAGAAGCGGGGGAAATAAGACGTATTACGATGATAAATGCCCCTGATAGATTCGATAAAACTTTAGAAGCCCATGAACACCTTGTTTGCCAAAAATGCGGTGAATTATATGATGTATTTTTACCTGATTTAAAAAAATATTTAGAAGATAAAATCGATATGAAAATTATTGGATATGATTTAAATATAAGATATGTTTGCGAAAATTGCATGAAGGAGGAGGGTAAATGAGTAGGTTTAGATGTACAATTTGCGGGTATGCATATGACAGCGCTGTAGGAATACCGGAAATGAATATAGCGCCTCATACGAAATGGGAGGATATCCCTGATGATTTTGTATGTCCCTTATGCGGTGCCCCGAAAGATGCATTTGAGGAAGATGTTGAAATAGAAATTAAAATATCGACTTCAAATGAAATTTTGAGTATTGAAGAAGATGAGCCATTGGAAGATCTTAGAGAGTTATCTGCTGGAGAATTGAGTGCCTTGTGCTCAAATCTGGCCAAGGGTTGTCAAAAACAGCATCTTTCTGAAGAAGAAGTCTTATTTAATCAGCTTGCGGATTATTATAACCGCAAAATTCCATCCGTTGAAGAAGAAATGGATGGGATATCTAATAAATTAAAAAAAGACTTATCGGATGGCTATCCTCTAGCCAATGCTGAGAGCAAAGCTGCAGCAGATAGAGGTGCTTTAAGAGCACTTGTCTGGGGTGAAAAAGTAAGCATTATGTTGAATTCCCTTTTGAACAGATATCAAAAAGAAGGCGACGCCATACTTGAAAAAACAAAAATATACGTATGCGATATTTGTGGATTTGTCTATCTGGGCGATAATTTACCGGAAATATGTCCGGTATGCAAGGTTCCTAACTTTAAAATATTGCAAGTAGGAAGGGGGTAGGACTGATGCCAGCAGTAAGAAATATTCGACTATGTACCAAAGACTGTTTATGTCTTTATGTTTGTCCTACAGGGGCAACAGATACGGAAAATAGTATTATTGATGTTACAAAATGTATAGAGGGGTGTAGAAAGTGTGTGGATGCCTGCCCATCGGGAGCTATATCCTTAATTCCTGTAGAGTATCCTCCTCAACAACTCAAGACAGAAAAGGTGGTAGGTGCTCTAAGAGCATTAGCCCAAAGCAAATTAGACCAAGAAAAAATTGCTTCCGATATTTCTCAATCAACGGATAGTGCTGTAACAAGGCAATTTGCCCAGGCGATAGCAAAATCGAATAGAATCATGGCAGAAGATTTAATGAGAGAATCCGGCTATATGATAGCTCAAAGTGATGAAGTTATAAATTTATTAGAATCTATGACTCAAAATCATCCAAAGGATTTTCCTTTAGATATAGTAAAAGAATTATTGGATAAACTAAAGAAAACAGAAAATAATGGTAACAAAGACAAGGGAGGTATTATCATGAATCTTAAGGGAACTAAAACAGAAAAAAATCTAGCAGAAGCATTTGCTGGCGAATCCATGGCAAGAAACAAATATACTTATTTCGCATCTGTAGCTAGAAAAGAAGGCTATGAGCAAATAGCAGCAATCTTTGAAGCAACTGCTAACAATGAAAAGGAACATGCGAAGTTATGGTTTAAAGCGCTTGGTGAGTTAGGTGATACCGCAGCTAATTTGCTCCATGCTGCTGAGGGCGAGAATTATGAGTGGACCGATATGTATGATCGCTTTGCAAAGGATGCAGAGGAAGAAGGATTTAAGGCACTTGCAGCACAATTTAGAATGGTTGCCCAAGTAGAGAAAGCCCATGAGGAAAGATATCGCGCACTATTAGAAAATGTAGAAATGAAAAAAGTATTTGAAAAATCGGATCAAATCATGTGGGAATGCCGAAACTGTGGTCACCTTGTGATAGGTAAGAAGGCTCCAGAAATTTGCCCTGTATGCTTACATCCGCAAAGCTACTTTGAAGTAAGAACCGAAAATTATTAATTTACAAATTAAAAGATAAAAGGAAGACTTGAAAAATGTCTTCCTTTTATCTTTTATTCTATTTCATTATTTCGTTCATTAATTTAATTCCTGTATAATAGAGCGGATCCCTGGGAGTTGAAAATGGAGGAGCATAAGCCAAATCGAAGTGAATAAGATCCTCAGCTTTTGCCTTTAAAGATATAGCAGTAACTATCACATCAATCCTTTTGTCCACCCCTTCATAACCTATGATTTGAGCTCCAAGCAGGCGGCCGCTTGACTTTTCAGCAACCGTTTTGATAACCATATCTTTGCCACCCATATATTCCGGCTTATTTGGTTTTTTATCAAGGGCAACAACAACATCATAGCCATTGTCGATAGCTTCTTTTTCAGAAAGACCGGTTTGTGCTACGGTCAGATCAAAGACCCTAAATATTCCGGTTCCAAGAACTCCCTTAAAGGTTTCTTGGCCATTTGTTATACTATTTCCGGCAATAACCCCTGTTTTATTGGCAGTGGACCCGAGGGCACGATAGACAGGTTTGCCTGTAACCATATGAAAATGTTCAATACAGTCACCGCATGCATAGATATTATCAATATTTGTTTTCATTTTAGAATCAACCATGATTGCCCCTGTGCTACCAAGCTCAATGCCTGCAGCTTGAGCTAATTGGACATTAGGGCGAATGCCTGTTGCAAGTAAAACCATATCTGCCTGAATAAGGCTTCCATCCCCTAAGACAACACCTTGATCTGTAATTTCCTGAGTAGCTGTATTTTTAAGGACGAGAACGCCATGTTCTTTCAGGTGTTCTTCAATTAAAATTGTCATATCATTCTCTAGGCTTTTAGCTATAGATGAGCGTGCAATAAGAGTTGTTTTAATCCCCAGTTTTCTAAAGCTTTCGCACATTTCAAGGCCAACCAAGCCTGTTCCGATGATAGCAGCAGTCTGGGGCTTTTCATTGTCGATGAAGGATTTTATTTTATTAAGATGTTCCATATTTCTAAAGAGAAAAATATTTTTATTATCGTTCCCTTGAATAGGTGGCTTTTCACTTACGGCCCCTGTGGCTATAATAAGGTAGTCATACGTATCTTCAAAGGTTTCTTCCGTTTCTATATTTTTCACAAGAATAGAATTTTTCTCAGGTGTGATGGTTAATACTTCATGGGCAACAAGTACATCAATACGATGTTTTTGTTTGAAAAAATCCGAATCTCTTGGGACTAATGCCTCAAAATCAGTAAATTCATTACTGATAAAGTAGGGCATACCACAGCTAGCATAAGAAATAGAATTATCCTTTTCATAGATTACAATTTCAGCGTGCCTATTGCGTCTTCTTATTTCAGTTGCAGCAGAGGTTCCGGCAGCAACTGCACCGATAATCAAAATTCGCATAATATTTCCTCCATGTATTTTTATTAATTATATAATACATCATTTTAATGCACAAGGGATCACTTTTTATGGGAAATGAAAACAAAGAGTGGCTAATCCTTTAAAAAAAGGTATAAATGATACCGCCGATTATCCCAGAGCCTAAAATAACAAAGATGGGATTGGGTTTCCATTTTTTTAAAACAACAAAGGAAATAACCATAAGAATAATGGCACTATAATTCATAGAAGTGAGGTTAATATCGGTTGTGTTTTCACCCCATAGAGTAAGAATTAAAATGGATAAGCCTGCAGAAGCTATCATAGCAACTACAGCTGGGCGTAAGCTGTGAAGAATGCAATCGATTAATGTTAAATCTTTATATTTGAAATAAACCCATGCCACCAGGGAGACAATTATACAGGAAGGTGTGATAAAGCCTAAAGTGGCGATAATAGCACCTAGGATTCCTTCCAGCTGCATACCAATAAATGTGGCTGCATTAATAGCTATTGGTCCGGGGGTCATCTGAGCGATAACAATTAAATCAGTAAATTCAGTGAGGCTAAGCCATTGATGAGATTCGACTACTTGGCTTTGAATAAGTGGTAGGGAAGCAAGTCCTCCACCAATGGTGAAAAGTCCAACTTGGAAAAAGCTCCAATAAAGTGTTAGCAATTGCATTATATCATTCCTTTTTTATCATCATAAAACCATTGGAAGAACCCAATGAATGCACAAACTAAAATAATATAAATTACATTGACCTTAAAATAGAATGCAGCAACAAAAGCTGCAAACATGGTCAAGGTTGAAAAACTTTGTTTTTTCCTTAGAATATTATTTCCTAAATTTAAGACTACATCAGCAATAACAGCAGTAATGCCTGCCTGCATTCCTTTTAATACCCCTTGGATAATTTGGTTTTCGCGAAAAGAAATATAAAAATAGGAAATGACAGATAAGGTGATTAAGGGTGGCAAAATGGAACCAAGGATAGTGACAGCAGCTCCAACAAATCCTCCCATGCGATAACCGATGAGTATGGATGCATTGATTGCCACTGCTCCAGGAGATGATTGTGCGATGGCAATCATATTAAGCATTTCATCATCCTCTATCCAATTGAGATGATCTACAAATTTCTTTTTCATGAGAGGCACGATGACGTATCCTCCGCCGAAGGTAAAGGCACTAAGAAGAAATGTGGATGTAAAGAGTTTGAAATAGATATTGTTTTTCATTCTCATGTCCTTTCTTGTCTTAAATTCATCTTATAATAGAATAATCTTACATCTCAGTAAGTAATTATATCGATAAGAAACTATTTCTGCAACCTATAATTATTTTGCACAAAAAAGGTGACTTATGTATAAGATATTAGTAATAATCAACTATTTTTTAGGGGGTAACAAAATGAGAATTTTACAGGTTGGATCTAGGGGAACCGATGTAATGGAGATTCAATCTCTTTTAAAAAAGATCGGATATAATCCAGGGCAAATAGATGGAATCTTTGGACAGCAAACGAGGCAGGCAGTTCTTAATTTTCAAAGGGATAATAATTTAATACCCGATGGCATAATCGGTCCTGCAACGTGGAGAGTTTTAACGCCTTTGTTAATAGGCTATGATACTTATGTGATACAGCCAGGTGATACCTTATGGCAAATAGCCCAAAAATATTATACAACAGTCAACAAGATTGTGACAGCTAATCCAGGTATCAATCCTTATGCATTACGAATTGGTCAAAGGATTACAGTGCCCTATGGTATAGATGTTGTAGATACGAATATAGATTATACCTATGAAATTATGGAAAGAGATATTAGGGGGCTCAAAGCAAGATATCCATTCATTCAAACCGGAATAGCGGGTAAAAGCGTCTTAGGAAAAAATTTATACTATATAAGGCTGGGCAATGGACCGAATGAAGTGTTTTTTAATGCTGCACATCATGGAATTGAATGGATAACATCAACACTATTAATGAAGTTTACAGAAAACTTTTTAAAGGCCTATACTAATGGGGGAAACATAAGAGGCTATGACCTAGATACGATATGGGATCAAAGCACTATCTATATTTTGCCTATGGTCAATCCTGATGGTGTCGATTTGGTTCTTAATGGGCTGGATCCATCCAACCCTTACTACAACCAATTATTACAGTGGAACAATACAGGTTTACCTTTTTCCAGAGTTTGGTCAGCCAATATTAGAGGAGTAGACTTAAATCATAATTATGATGCACTCTTTTGGGAATATAAGCGTTTAGCTGAAGAGTTAGGCTATGATGAGCCCGGTCCAACACGCTTTCCTGGTCCATCACCAGAGTCTGAACCTGAATCGAGGGCTGTAGCTGATTTCACCAGAAATCATAATTTTAAATTGGTTTTAGCTTATCACACCCAGGGTCAGGTTATTTATTGGAACTTCCAGAACATGGCTCCGCCTGTTGCCAGGAGGATAGGTGAACTTTTTGCAAGGGTAAGTGGCTATACATTGGATGAAACCACGGGAACAGCAGCTTATTCGGGTTATAAGGATTGGTTCATTCAGGAATACAGAAGGCCGGGTTATACAATAGAAGCCGGAATAGGTGTTAATCCATTACCTATCTCTCAATTCAATGAAATATATAATGATAATGAAGAGATATTGCTACTTGCACCACTTATGTGAAAAAATAAGGTATAGTATTGACAAACAAAAGAGGATAGAGTATAATAATAAATATTTTAAAAGACAATGACCAGAACCAGTAGCAGTGAAACTAGTCTTAACAGAGAGCTTTAGATTGGTGAGAAAAAGCAGAAACAGTCACTGTGAATTCATCTTGCGAGTTGTGTACTGAAGGGTAGAAACCTTGTAGGCTGCACCGGATTCCAACCGTTATAGTGGAGGAGTAATGTTAGTTACTCACTGAGATTGTTGATTTTTCAACGAAGACAAGGTGGTACCGCGAAATAATCGCCCCTGTTATACAGGTGGCGTTTTTTGTTTTTGAGATATTATAAGTCCAATAACCGTTAAGGTTTATTGAATAAATGAATTATAGGAGGGGAAATAATGAACAAAAAGGCAAAAGTTTTAACAGTTATATTAGCAATTGTTATGATTATTTCATTAATAGGTTGTTCACAAGAAGAAGTACCAAGCGACACTCCAATCAAAATAGGCATCATCCAATATAATGCTCATGGGGCATTGGATGCAGCAAGGATGGGCTTTATTGATGCACTGAAGGACAATGGTTACGAAGATGGAGGCAAAATAGCTATCGATTACCAAAATGCACAGGCCGATGCAGCTAACCTTTCGACCATCGGGGATCGTTTTGTCAGCAACAAGGTTGATCTAGTTCTTGCTATTGCAACTCCCGCTGCTCAATCTATAGCCGGCAAAACAACAGAAATTCCAATATTAGGAACAGCAATTACGGATTATGTAGACGCAAGATTAGTGGATTCCAATGAAGTTCCCGGTGGAAATGTGAGTGGAACTACGGATATGAATCCTATAAAAGAACAAATTGACTTGATGCTTAGACTAGCACCGGATACAAAAACAGTTGGTTTCCTTTATACATCCAATGAAGATAATTCTATTTTCCAGATACGTCATGCAAAAGCAGCTGTAGAAGCCTTAGGACTATCTCATGTGGAGGTTACTGTGTCTAATTCAAACGAGGTACAGCAAGCAACTCAATCGATTATTGATAAGGTTGATGCCATCTACATTCCTACGGATAATATTTTTGCATCTGCTATGCCAATCGTATACGGTGTAACAGCAGAGTCCAAGACACCTGTTATATGTGCAGAAACAGGAATGGTTCTAAGCGGTGGATTAGCTACATTAGGTATTAATTATTATGACCTTGGTTATCAAACCGGTTTAATGGCTATTCGTATTATCGAAGGAAGCGGAGAACCGGCTTCTATGGCCATAGAAGCTGCAAGTGAATTCGATTATGTCATCAATGGCACTGTGGCTGAGGAAATAGGAATGGATATTCCGGATGATTTGAAAGAGTATGTGGTTGAAGCAGAATAAGAAGTAAGACAAAATATTGTAATGAAAGAAATGAGTGAAGTGGAATGCTACAAATAATTTTAGGTGCTATCATGTTAGGCCTTTTGTGGGCAGTGATGACCATAGGTGTCTACATTACCTATAGAATATTAGATATTGCCGATCTGACAGTAGAAGGAAGCATAGCTATGGGTGCTGCAATTGCTGCCCAAGCAATTTATCATGGGATAAACCCTTTTATAGCAACGCTCTTAGCACTTTTGGGAGGTATGACTGCAGGTCTGATAACCGGTTTATTGCATACAAAGCTTAAGATTCCTGCCCTATTATCAGGGATTCTAACGATGATTGCTCTTTATTCTATCAATTTGCGTATACTAGGCAAAGCAAACCTTTCACTACTAAGAATGGATACTGTTTATACTGCCTTTAGAAACACAAGTATCAGTAAGAATGCCCTGTTTATGAATCTGGGCATTAGCCAAGTAGTGCCTGTAATCGCTTTAGCATTGGTCATTGTATTGGGGATAATTGGGTTGTTATATTGGTTTTTTGGTACGGAAATAGGTTGTTCTATCAGGGCAACAGGCAATAATCCACAGATGTCTCGTGCCCAGGGTATTAATACGAATAATATGATTATTTTAGGTTTAATCATAAGCAATGGATTAGTGGCTATCAGTGGAGCCTTGATTGCCCAACAGCAAAGTTTTGCGGATATTCAGATGGGTATAGGTTCTATTGTAATAGGCTTAGCTTCGGTCATTATCGGAGAAGTACTCTTTGGAAAAAAGAATTTCTTCAGTCGATTGCTATCCCTTGTTTTAGGTGCCATAACCTACCGTATTATTATTGCATTAGTTCTTGAAATGGGTATGCCGGCAAATGATTTGAAATTATTTACGGCTATTACTGTGGCAGTAGCATTAGCATTGCCGGTATTCAAATCCTATTTGCATCCCATAAAACAAAGTATGAAAGGGGGAATGTAAGGTGTTGTCAGTCAACGGTTTACACAAAACATTTAATATGGGTACAGTCAATGAAAAAACCGCTTTACAAAACCTTAGCCTTACCCTTCAGGAAGGAGACTTTGTGACCTTAATCGGTAGCAATGGATCTGGCAAATCAACTTTGTTAAATTGCATAGCAGGTGTTCATTCAGTAGATAAAGGCTCTATTATCATTGACAATGTGGATGTCACTAAATTTTCTGAACATAAGCGCGCAGGTGTTTTAGGTCGGGTTTTTCAAGATCCTATGGTTGGGACTGCAGCGAATATGGGTATTGAAGAAAATTTGGCACTTGCTTATAGACGGGGGAAAAAGCGTAGTTTAAGATGGGGAATTAGTAACAAAGAAAGAGAACTTTTTAGAGAGTTACTGAGGCCACTGGATTTAGGCTTAGAAAATCGTTTGAGCGATAAAATAGGCCTCTTGTCCGGCGGCCAGCGACAGGCGATTACCCTGGTAATGGCCACCCTTAAAAGACCCAAACTTTTGTTATTAGACGAACATACGGCGGCACTTGATCCCAAAACAGCAGCGAAGGTTTTGGAGTTAAGTGATAGATTTATAGAAGAGGCTAAGCTGACTTCCTTAATGGTTACGCATAATATGAAAGACGCCATAAAACATGGTAATCGTTTAATCATGATGTATGATGGTCGTATCATTCTCGATATCAAAGGTGAAGAAAAGCAAAAACTGACGGTTGAAGATTTATTACATCGCTTTGGCAAAGCAAGTGGTGAGGAATTCTCGGATGACCGAGCGTTATTGTCATAAAAATGGACCGACTCTCTTCAAGAGGAAGCCCGAAAGCAAAGACTGCACCGAAGGAAAAAACCTTTAGTGCAGTTTTCTTTATGCCTGTCAGAATGGATAATTTTATTTTTGTTTTTTGAACAAATCCTGAACTATTTAGTCTAATATCTGTTCAAGAAATGAAAAGTAATGTATAATAAACTAAAGTTTTGAGGATACATAAAGATAAATAGGTATCGAACGAACAGGAGGAGCAAGTGTGGATAATATAAAACAACTTACCCAATTAACAATGTCCCAAGTCATGTTGCCAGGTCAGGCTAATGTTGCGGGCAATGTTCATGGTGGCGAAATAATGAAATTTATGGATTCTGCTGCAGGAGCAGTAGCTATGCGATATGCCAGAAGCAATGTGGTCACTGCGAGAGTGGATGAATTGGAATTCCATCTTCCCATTTTTGTCGGAGCCCTAGTTAGCTGTTATGCAGAGGTTACTTATGTGGGTAATTCTTCAATGGAAATTATGGTAACGGTATACGTTGAAGATCTTGAAAGGGAGAGTCCACCTAAGCATGCTCTTAGTGCCTATTTCACGATGGTTGCTTTAGATAGAATGGGTAGACCACAAAGAATACCGCCACTTGAAATAGAAAATGAAGAAGGTCAAAGAAAATTTGAGGAAGGCAAAGCAAGATACATGGCACATAATCTCAAGAAAAAAGGAGATAAATAGATATGGGTGTTAAAGTAATGCACTATATAGATGAGGTAAGAGAAGAAATAAAAGAATACAGAAAACAAGGATACTCTATAGGATTGGTTCCAACGATGGGATATCTTCACGAAGGACATTTGAGCCTTATTAAGAAAGCAAAGGAGCAAAACGACAAAGTAGTTGTCAGCATATTTGTGAATCCAACCCAATTTGGGCCTAATGAGGATTTAGCCTCTTATCCTCGTGATTTAGAAAGGGATATTAAGTTATGTGATAGTGAAGGAGCAGATATTATCTTCAACCCAGCAGTAGAAGAAATGTATCCAACTCCATCAAAAACCTTTGTCAACGTTGAAGAAATAACCGATGGACTTTGCGGCGCAACACGAAAAGGCCACTTTAAAGGGGTAGCAAGCGTTGTCGCAAAGCTCTTTAATATTGTAAAACCTGATAAGGCCTATTTTGGTCAAAAAGATGCACAACAATTAGCCGTCATTAAGAGGATGGTCAAGGATCTAAATATGGATATCGAAATAGTGGGGTGCATGACTGTACGAGAAGAGGACAATCTTGCGAAAAGCTCAAGAAATATATATCTGACACCTGAGCAAAGGAAGGCAGCCACAGTTCTATCGAAAAGCTTATTTGAGGCCAAAAGAAGGGTAGAAGAGGGTGAAAAAGAAGTCAAAAAAATAAAGCAGTATATCCTTGATCTTATAGGACAAGAGCCCTTAGCAAACATCGAATATGTAGAGATAGTTGATGCAGAGAATCTTCAACCATTGGAGATTATTGATAGGCAAGTACTCATTGCTCTTGCTGTAAAGATTGGGAAAACAAGACTTATAGATAACCTTACACTTTAGATTTTTCTAATAGAATAGCTAGGGAATTTAAAAATGTTTGGCTATTTATTCGACATGCTGTTATAATGTGGTTAAGATACAATAGGAGGTTAAATTGTGAAAAAATTAAGCTTGTTTTTTTTAGTGATGTTAATTCTTATGAGCTTTACTACCATGGCGTTTGCAGAAATTGATGTGGCAAGCTCTCAGCAGAGCGAAACAACAACTTTTGAAAATAAGAATGAAGAGGAATTCGAATGGGATTATGGCTATGAGAGGGTTACACGTAGCTATGCATGGATTTTCAGGTATATTTTTATTGGTATTGCAGCTTTAGCAGCATTAACTATGATTATTGTTGAAAAGAAACAGTTTTATCGAAAGCCGGATCCAAATGAAGATCCTAATAAGCCTAAGAGCACCTTTGATAGGATTTTTAAAGTATAAAATTTGAAGGATTGTCATCATTCACTCTTATTATTTACATTGATTTAAAAAGGCTGTCTCCATTTAAGTGGAGGCAGCCTTTTATGCTTTAGAAGAAGGTAGGACTTTTAGCTCCCCTATTTTAAGTTTTTTAAAATCTTAT
>CAYSBC010000019.1:0-33880 GCA_964429195.1 uncultured Eubacteriales bacterium
TTTATATTAGGGTTTCCTGCTAATGAAATCGTTTTTCCTATTATCATCATGAGCTATTTATCCACAGGAACTCTTATGGAATTAGAAAGCCTTCATCAACTTAAGGATTTGCTCATATTAAACGGCTGGACCTGGTTAACAGCCCTTTGCACAATGCTCTTTTGCTTAATGCATTTTCCGTGCAGTACAACATGTTTGACTATCAGAAAAGAAACATTAAGCTTTAAATGGACTTTTCTTTCTTTTCTCATACCTACTGTTATCGGTTTAAGTATCTGCTTTGTTATAACCACCTTTGTCCGGTTATTCGGCTTCCTATAGTGCCCGGATTTTGTATAACATTTGTTTTTCTTTCATTGACAGCAGTTATGGGGTATGATAGTATTATTAATAATTTATATGCGTGTGTACAAGAGGTTGCAGCAAAAATGAGTACCTCAAAACCATAGATTAGGGAATCTGTTGGGGAAAAGGTTTTGTTGCCGAAGTAATATTTTATCCCTTTTAAAATGTTGCTGGCGTTATACAGAATATGTATAGCTCTGTCATTAAAGAAACTGCATTCTTTAATGTGCGCTTTCACAAGCTGCAGAACTTAGATTGATTAAAAATCGTGAGCTCTGTATCACGATTTTTTAATATATAACTTTAAATTATAACTCAACTTAATCAATAAATTTATGGAGGAATGAGATGAAAAAACCAAATTTAGCAATCGTAGGTGCTACAGGCATGGTTGGAAATACCTTTTTAAAGGTATTAGAAGAGAGAAATTTTCCCTTTAATAACTTGTATCTAATGGCTTCAGCAAAATCAGCAGGAGAGATGATTTCTTTTAAAGGTGTGGATTATACTGTAGAAGAACTTACAGAAAATTCTTTTGATAAAGATATTGATATCGCCTTGTTTTCAGCAGGAGGATCTATCAGTACTACCTTTGCCCCTATCGCTGCATCAAAAGGTGTCACTGTCGTCGATAATAGCAGTGCATGGAGAATGGATGATTCAGTACCTCTTGTCATACCCGAAGTCAACCCTGAAGATCTTTCTTGGCATAAGGGCATTATTGCTAACCCTAATTGTTCCACAATTCAAGCTCTTGTAGCCATTAAACCTTTACACGATAAATATAGGATAAAGCGAATCGTTTTTTCTACTTATCAAGCTGTATCAGGCTCTGGTGTAAAAGGTATAACCGATCTTGAAGAGGGCTTGAAGGGAAATGATATAATGGTGGCTTATCCACATCCTATTGCAGGAAACTGTATACCTCATATAGACGTTTTTCTAGAAAATGGTTATACTAAAGAAGAAATGAAGATGATTGATGAGACAAAAAAAATATTCCATGACGATAATCTTAAAATAACAGCGACAACTGTCCGCGTACCTGTTAGGGATTCTCATAGCGAATCTATTAACTTGGAATTCGAAAATCCTTTTGAATTAGAGGAAGTTGTTGAGATTCTCAAGAACGCTCCGGGCGTCATCCTTCAAGATGACCCTTCCAGGAATATTTATCCATTAGCTAGGAATATAGCAGGTAAAGATGAAGTATATATAGGAAGAATACGAAGGGATTTTAGTGTAGAAAATGGTTTAAATCTTTGGGTTGTTGCAGATAACATCCGAAAGGGTGCAGCTACAAACACAGTGCAAATAGCTGAGTTACTACTTAAATAGGATTTATCTCAATTAAAAGGGAGGAAATATCATGAGTTTATTTAAAGGTTGTGGCGTTGCCATAGTTACACCGTTCAAGGATGGAATAGTCGATAAAGAAAGCATGGGAAAACTATTAGAATGGCATGTTGCAGAAGGTACAGATGCAATTATTGTATGTGGTACGACAGGAGAAGCCTCGACGATGCCTGATGATGAACATCTGGATACGATTAAGTTTGTTGTAGATACGATAGATGGCCGTATCCCTGTTATTGCCGGAACCGGTGGCAATGATACAAGACATAGTATTGATTTAAGTGTTGAAGCTGAAAAACTTGGTGCAGATGGTCTGCTTCACGTGACACCCTATTATAACAAGGCTAGTCAGAAAGGCCTTATTAAGCACTATACAGCAATAGCAGACAGTGTCAATATTCCAATAATCCTTTATAATGTACCCGGAAGAACAGGTGTCAACCTTCTTCCTTCTACAGTATTGGAATTATCTAAGCATAAAAATATTAAAGGTCTTAAGGAGGCCAGTGGTATTATTGCACAGGTAGTTGAAGTTGCCCGATTAATGCCTGATGATTTTTACCTTTATTCCGGAAATGATGAAATGGTTGTTCCATTAATGTCCGTAGGCGGCGCAGGTGTTATATCAACTGTTGCCAACATTGTTCCTAAAGAGATGCACGACATGGCTAATCATTTTTTAAAAGGCGATATTAAGAAAGCCGCCGAACTTCAATTAAAATTAAAACCTCTTATTGATGCAATGTTTGTTGAGGTCAACCCAATGCCTATCAAGGTAGCTGTATCTCTCATGCATCATTGTAGCAGTGAAGTTAGACTTCCCCTTTGCGAATTAGAAGATTCAAGCCTCGAAAAAGTCAAAAAGACAATGACAACATACGGGCTCATATAGGAGGTATCATATGATAAAAGTAATTATTCATGGTTTTAATGGTAAAATGGGGAAAGTGCTTCAAAATATAATTTCCGATGATCCTACAATGGAAATAGTGGCAGGTATTGACCCTATTGATAGGGAAAGTGAATTTTGTCCTGTATACAAATCTTTTTCAGATTGTCCCATCAAGGCAGATGTTATTATTGACTTTTCACATTTTTCCGCTATACCTGCTTTAATCGAACACGCAGTTAATACGAAAACCCCTGCTGTTATTTGCACAACGGGGCTTACTGAGGATGTTCTTAATTTAATTAGGGACTCTTCAAAATCTGTAGCTTTATTCCGAAGTTCCAACATGTCCTTAGGGATCAATGTACTTAAGAAAGCCTTAGAGGTCGTTGTCGGACCATTAGAAAGCAATTTTAACATTGAAATAATTGAAAAACATCACAATAAGAAGGTTGACTCGCCAAGTGGTACTGCCCTTTTACTTGCAGATGCTATCAATGACTCTTGTAAGGTCAAAAAAGATTATATTTATGGAAGACATAGCAAAAATGATGAATGTAAAATAACAGATTTGGGAA
This sequence comes from uncultured Eubacteriales bacterium, assembly GCA_964429195.1. GTDB lineage: Bacteria > Bacillota > Clostridia > Peptostreptococcales > JAAYPU01 > JBBAFM01. The sequence goes on from CAYSBC010000019.1 coordinate 3,169, forward strand.
TCCATGCTGTTCGAGGTGGAACTATACCGGGAGAACATATTGTTATTTTTGCAGGACCTGATGAAATAATTGAACTGAAACATACGGCTTTATCGAGAAATATTTTTGCTAATGGCGCGGTAGAAGCTGCTAAATTTTTATCCAAGCAAAAGACCGGACTTTACGACATGTCTCACCTGTTTGACTAACTCAAAATAATTCTTGTCCGGCATTCTCTTCTACTATTATTTTTTAAAAAACAGCGAAAGGAGTGATGCCTATGACAAATGATATGATAAACCTGGTTGATCCCTATGAAATTGCCAAATACATTAAGGCTGCAGAAAAATCAACTCCTGCAAAGGTTTATGTAAAAGGGAATTTATCAGGTGTTACTTCCAATATTGTAAAAATATTCGGAGCAGAGAACTTTTGGATACTCATAGGCGAATATTACGCCATTGCTGGAATTCTGGAAAAGCATTCAGACAAAATTGAATATTACCATTTGGAAAACGATAGAAGAAACTCAGCCATACCTACACTCAATTTAACCAATATCAATGCAAGGATTGAACCCGGTGCAGTTATCAGAGATTGTGTCAAAATAGGTGATCATGCTATCATCATGTTAGGCGCTATCATCAACATAGGCTGTGAAATAGGCGAAGGTACTATGGTCGATATGAATGCAGTCATGGGTGCACGTGCTATTACAGGGAAGAACTGTCATATCGGGGCAGGGGCAGTCATTGCAGGTGTTTTAGAACCACCTAGTGCTAACCCTGTCGTACTTGGCGATAATGTTCTTATAGGAGCTAATGCCGTTGTTCTCGAAGGCATTACAATTGGAAATGATGCAGTTGTCGCCGCAGGCTCTGTTGTTACAAAAGATGTCCCACCCGGTATTGTAGTCGCAGGTTCTCCGGCTAGGATTGTCAAAATGAGAGATGCTATTACCGATGAAAAAACCAAAATACTCAATGATTTAAGATAATTTATCCATATAGTCACAATAAAACATCTCCGCTAAATGAGAGATGTTTTTTATTCAGCTCATTTTTTCCTATTATAATCTCGAATGATGTCTTACGAAAACTCCTTAAGGTTACAGGGAATGCTAAAGCACCATTGACAATCATTTACATATATGTTATCCTAATGCATGAAGACATTTCACATAGTGGGATGTTTCGTCATATATATAATAGTGAGGATTAATTTAACAAGGCATTTCGTATGATACTACGAGATGTCTTATTGTATATTATTATTCTAATAAATGCGATATGTGAAAGGAGTAACAAGATGTCTGCTATTGCCTCTCCTACTATGAATAGTCAAGCATTACTCGATCATTTAGAGATGATTGAAAATGAAAAGGTTAAGGTCATTGAAAAATTCTTTTCAGGCGAAACAGAAGAAAAACGAGAATTTGAGGCCTATATTAATCATTACATTTTTGAGGTTCAACAGCGTATTAAGGATTTTGAAAATGATTCAAATAAATATCACCACCCCTTTGTCATCATTGGGAGTATTGTCGAAGTTGAGGATTTAGAAGATGGTGAAGTCATGAGATTGGACATTATATCGCCTTTTTTTAAAGATACCGATTATACCTTGGACTGTGCTTCTTATTTATCACCTATCGGAAGAGGTTTGCTTTTAAAAGGCTTGGGTGACATTGCTCGTATTGATACCCCAACCGGGTCCATAGAATATAAAATCAAGCTTATTGAAAATCCAATATAGGCAGCGCGCCCATCCTTGTATGCTTAAAATATAAACTTATAGGAGGAATCTACAATGAGTATTTCAACATTAACTGCTACAATAAGAAATGAAAAGGTTAATAAAACCCGAAAGGAGGGATATACCCCTGCTGTCATTTATGGGAAAAGTGTTGAAAGTACCCCTATTAAAATCGACACATCATCTATCCTAAAAGTATTAAAAGAACATGGTGATAGAGCAAGGATTAAATTAAATATGGATGATAAAGTAAAAATAGGTATTATTAAAAGTGTCGATATCGATACACTTACATCACAAATACAGCATCTGGATATTCAGATTATTGAAGAAAATGAAGTAGTCAATTGGGAAATTCCCATTCTGTTTACCGGTCGGGAAAGCTTAGAATCTAAGAGATTGTTGCTTCATGTCTACTTCCCTCAGATTAAGGTAACGGGCAATGCAAATAAAATACCTGACTTTATACAGATAGATATAAGTGATAAAGAGGATGATGCAACCCTTACCATAGCTGATTTAAATCTAACCGACGGAATTGAGCCCGAAAAAACACCGGATACTGTTGTAGCAATCATCAAGAAAAGATAATTTTCGAAAATTAATTAGTAACAAATAAAATAAGACGGTCTTAAATAGCCGTCTTATTTTTAGCTTATATTTCTAGAAAATTCTTCTCATGGATGGACTCTATTATAGCAGGAATCACCTCGTATAAGTCGCCTACTATTCCATAATCACATATTTCAAATATTGGAGCATGAGGATTCTTGTTAATAGCTATAATATATTTTGATTCATGCATACCTGCTTGATGCTGAATAGCTCCGGATATGCCACAAGCCACATAAAGATCAGGTCTCACTGTGGTTCCTGTTTGACCTACTTGGTGTGAGCTTTCAATCCAACCAGAATCTACTGCCGCTCTTGAGGAACCCACTTCCCCGTTGAGTGCATTGGCTAATTGCTGGATAAGTTCAAATCCTGAGGCTTCTTTTAACCCTCTTCCTCCGGATACAACAACTTTAGCATCAATCAAATTGACCCTTTTCTTTCCGCTACTTATCTTTTCAACTAGCTTAACACGTAAATCTGCTTCTGACAAATCAGGCTTTATGACCTCCATCTCGCCTGATGGTGAAGCCAAGTGTTGTGCTTTAGACATAACGCCGGGTCTAACAGTTGACATCTGTGGTCTATTCTTTGGGCATATAATTGTTGCCATGAGATTACCACCAAAAGCCGGCCTTGTTTGGAGAAGCTTTCCATCCTTTTCATCAATATCCAGTTTAGTGCAATCAGCAGTTAATCCGGTTCCGACTTGTGCAGCTATCCTCGGTCCTATATCTCTACCAATTGAGGTAGCACCAATAAGCACAATTTCCGGTTTCTTTTCTTTTATTAGATTGGATATGGCTCTTGTATAAGCCTCCGTATTAAAATCTTTTAGCAGTTCGTGTTCAAGATAGTAAACCTTATCTACACCATAATATAAAAGTTTGTCTGCAACCTCTTTTACCTGATCTCCAACAACAACTACCTTCAACTTTTTTTGAATATCATTTGCAAGTTTTTTCCCCTCACCTATAAGCTCTAGGGTGACCGGATGTATTTTCCCTTCGATAAGTTCTCCAATAACCCAAACATCCTTATAGGAACTTAAATCTATTTGTGTATTTACTTTTGTTCTTTCCATTTCCAGACCTCCTCCTATTATACGAGATGTAATTCTGATAGTTTCATGATTAAAGTTTTAGCTTTTTCCTTTGAACTCGTTCCTTCAATCATTTCCGATTGTTTATCCTTAACGGGTACAAATGACTTATATACATTCGTAGGAGATCCTTTTAATCCTATCTGTGTCGGGTCAACATCTAAATCATTAAATGTAAATATTTTTACATTTTCTTCATCATCGTAAGCTGTAAGGATGCCTTTGATGGTCGGATATCTTGGAATGTTTAACTCCTTAATAGCTGTTAATAAAACAGGTGTATCCACACTAAAAATGTACTCACCATATTCTGTGAATCGGGATACATTCAGGCTATTATTCTTAACCTTGATATCATTAACATAGGTTACTTGTGGCAAATCAAGAAACTCTGCAATCTCAGGTCCTACTTGGGCAGTATCTCCATCTATGGCTTGCCTTCCGCAAAATACGATGTCATAATCACCAATTTTTTCTATAGCTGCAGCTAAAACAGTTGCGGTTGCCCAAGTATCTGAACCTCCGAAGGCTCTATCCGTTATCAATACAGCATCGTCGGCGCCCATAGCTAAGGCTTCTTTTAATATATCTTTAGCTTGTTGTGGACCCATGCTAATAGCAATAACCTCCGCACCATGCTCATCTTTTATTCTTAAAGCTTCTTCTAATGCATTTTTATCATCAGGGTTCATAATACTTGGAACACCATCTCTAATTAATGTCCCTGTTTCTTGATTTATTCTTACTTCATTTGTATTAGGAACCTGTTTTAGACATACAATAATTCTCATATTGGCCTCCTATCCTAGTACTTCTCTAGAAATAACAACCTTTTGAATCTCCGAAGTACCCTCATATATTTCAGTTATTCTAGCATCTCTTGCCATTCTTTCAAGTGGATAATCTTTCATATAGCCATAGCCTCCATGAATTTGTAAAGCTAATTTTGTTACATAATTAGCAGTCTCGGAAGCGTAAAGCTTTGCCATTGCAGCCTCTTTTGTAAAGGGCTCGCCTTCAATCTTTAAAAAAGCAGTCCGGTAAATCAACCATTTTGCACATTCAATTCGAGTGGCCATATCCGCAATGTACCATTGCAATCCTTGAAACGCAGATATTGGCTTACCAAATTGAACTCTTTCTTTCATATAAGCTACTGCTTCATCCAAAGCACCTTCCGCTATTCCTAATGACTGTGCTGCTACTCCAATACGCGCTCCATCTAGGCCTACCATGGCAATTTTAAATCCTTGACCCTCTTTACCTAGAAGATTACTTCTTGGAACACGACAATTATCAAATATTAATTCAGCAGTTTGTGATGCTCTGATACCCATTTTATTTTCAATCTTCCCTATAGAGAAACCCGGTGTTCCTTTAGGCACTATAATGGCTGATAGTCCTCTAAGACCCTTTGAAGGATCCGTTAAAGCAAATACGATGACAAAGTCCGCTAGATTTCCTCCGGTAATAAAGCATTTCGTACCATTAATAACATAATCATCCCCATCAACATCAGCTGTTGTTTGTACAGCTCCCGCATCTGATCCTGCATTGGGTTCAGTTAGGGCGAAGGCATTCATTTTGCCACCGGATGTAACCAAAGGTAGATATTCTTTCTTTTGTTCTGCGGTTCCAAATTTATAAATCATTTGAGCGAAAACACTATGAATGGAGAGTATGGCTGCAGTTGATCCGCATTTTTTTGCTAGTTCCGATACAACGATGACTTTCGTGATATCATCCCCACCAGAGCCACCAAATTCTTCAGGTATACCAATTCCTGTAAATCCAACCTTCACCATTTTATCAAATGTTTCAAAAGGAAATTTTCCTTCTCTGTCCAATTCCTCTGCAAGGGGTGCCACTTCTTTTTCTGCAAATTCTCGTGCAACTTTTTGAACAGCTTCTTCCGATTTAGAGAATTTAAAATTCATATTCTTCCTCCCTCTATATTGCTTTTGTAATAGTCTTTATAAGTCAATCTTCATGTCCTTCATTGTTTTGTCATTCTATTCTTTTTTATGCAAAAAACATGCCAATCTTCTTGGTTTCCCTCATAGGTACCTTTATAAAGTGAATATTGCTGTTAGTCTGTTGAATTTTTAACAATTAAACATCTGCAAATTCTTATTATAAATAGAAATACGTACATTCCTTCCCTCTTGCTGGGATATTTTTATTTGTTTCGAGACAACAGTAGTCAATTATAGACAAATTGTTAACAAAAAAAATATGGCCTGCTTAAAGCTGCCATATTTCCTAATACTCTTTAACTATTATAATGTAATGCTAACCATTCTAAGATTGTATTCGACTCATGATCTCAGTTATCTTATTGGAAAAATCAAGAGGGTCTTCTAAAGTAAATCCTTCAATGAGCAAAGCCTGAGAGTACAAGAGATCAGCATATTCTTTTAAAATCTCTTTATCCTCTTCATAGAGCCTTTGAAGTGTTTTAAAAATCTTATGATCAGGATTAATTTCTAATATTCTTCCTGCCTTGATTCCCGAATCATTTCCTGGCATTTGGCTGATTACTTTTTCCATTTCAAAGGATACGCCCTCTGTGCTTACAAGGCACACCGGATGTGATTTTAATCGGGCTGATAATTTAACTTCGACTACTTTCCCCTCTAAAGCATCTTTTAAAGTAGCCAGCAAATCTTTGCTTTCCTCGCTCTTCTTTTCTAATTCTTTTTTATCTTCTTCCGAATCTAAACCCAGGTCACCTTGATTAACAGATCTAAAGGCTTTTTCCTGGTAAGTCATCATGGACATGACAGCAAATTCATCCACATCATCTGTAAAATATAACACTTCATAACCTAGGTCCCTTATTTTTTCCATTTGAGGCAATTTATCAATTTGTTCAATACTATCGCCTGATGCAAAATAGATGAATTCTTGACCTTCTTTCATTCTTTCTACATAGGCTTTTAAAGTGACATATTCTTTATTCAGCGTTGATTTAAACAAAATCAAGTCTTGCAAAGTGTCTTTGTTAGCTCCAAATTTATCATAGATACCGTATTTTATTTGCCTACCAAAATTGTCAAAGAATTGAGTATAGTTTTCAAAATCGGTTTCTAGCATTTTAGTTAATTCACTTTTTATTTTGCTTTCAATATTTTTAGCAATGATTTTAACTTGTTTATTCTGTTGTAGAATTTCTCTTGAAATGTTTAAGCTCAAATCATCAGAGTCTACTAACCCTTTAACAAACCTAAAGTACTCCGGTATTAATTCGGATGCTTTATCCATGATGAAGACGCCCTTGGAATAAAGTTGCAGACCCTTCTCATAATCAGCAGTATAAAAATTGTATGGCGTTGATGAAGGTATATACATAATGGATTTAAAGGACACCACACCCTCTACATTATAATGAATAACCTTTAAGGGTTCCATCCAGTCACCAAATTTGCTCATGTAAAAATCATTGTATTCTTCTTTAGAAATATCGTTTTTATTCTTTTTCCAAATAGGGATCATGGAATTGACTATTTCATCTTCTTGAATAGTTTCATATTCGCCTTCTATCACTTGACCCTTTTCATCCTTCTTCGGTACAGACTTTTCAACTTCCATATGAATTGGATATCTTATATAATCCGAATATTTTTTTATTAATCTTTTAATGGTATAAGTATCTAAATATTCGTCGTAATCATCATCTTCCGTATTATCTCTTAAATCCAATGTTATGATTGTTCCATTTTCTTGGATATCGCATTCTGAAATAATATAACCTTCTTCTCCCTCACTGACCCACTTATAGCCTTTTTCACTTTTAGGTGATTTTGTCAAGACAGTGATTTTTTTCGCAACCATAAAGGAAGAATAAAAGCCCACACCAAATTGACCAATAATATCAATCTCCTCGCTTTTATCTTCTATTTGCTGTTTAAACTCCAAAGAACCACTTTTTGCGATAGTCCCTAAATTGGACTCTAGCTCTTCTAATGTCATTCCAATACCTGCATCCGCTATAGCAAATTGCCTTTTTCCCTTATCAAGGATTATTTCTATTTTAAATTCCTTAGCATTTTTTTTAAGCTCTTGATTCGTAAGGGATTCAAAATGAAGCTTGTCCATTGCATCCGATGCATTCGATATGAGTTCACGCAAAAATATCTCTTTATGGGTATAAATAGAGTGAATCATCATATCTAATAATTTCTTCGACTCTGTCTTAAATTCTCTTTTCCTTTCCATCCTCATGCCTCCTCAACTATATTACAGTATTAGCACTCTACTAAGACGAGTGCTAATACTAATTTATCATTTTAATGGAAAAATTGCAATTGCTTTTTTATCTTCCTTTTAACCTAAAGCAATATTTTCCTACAACATCTTGTATTGGAATGAAATATCCATCAGGGTATGCATTGGCATCACCTTTTGTAATAAAAGCATCTTCACCCTTACCCTCCTCGTACACGTCTACTCTCTTTTCCCCTTCTTGCATGAGTTTGATTTTTTTTACGATACGATGGGTTATAAGCTTTTCCTCATCTTTATAAGTAATAATGTCATTTTCCTTTAAATCATGATAATTTATTTTTTTTACAATAATGACATCCCCTTCTTGAAATAAGGGAAACATGCTATCGCTTAATACAGTCAAAGGTATGTAACTCATAAATGAAGGCACATAAGTTTTATCTTTTTTTATTTTAAGGACTTCAATGGATAAGATAGTAATAATAAATAGAAGAAAAACTATCATGATATTCATTATCCTGTTAACCCTTTTCCCCAAATAAGAACACCTCACCCGATAATATTTCCTTTATATTATCAAAGTGAGGCTACATACTTTGTCATAACCATGCTACTCTTCCCTATTATTTTTGTTGTATTGTTAGGAATAAAAACAATATTTGACGGAAGCAGCAGAAACTATTATTTTAAAGCAGTTCTGGTTTATAATTCTTCGCTTTTTCTTCTCCTCTTAGTACTCTCAAAGCACCATTGGCCAATGCTTGCATCTCATCCTCTCCCGGATAGACAAAAACCTTGCCTATAAAGCTGACTCGCTCTTTTATCTTTTCTACAAACTTTTCGTCATAAGCAATTCCGCCGGAAATAACAATAGCATCTATCTTACCATTGGTGACGACTGAAAGCGCTCCTATGGATTTAGCTATTTGATAAGCCATCGCTTCATAAATAAGCTTAGCATAGGCATCGCCTTCTTCAATCTTCTTACCTACTTCTCTCATATCATTTGTTCCAAGATGAGCTGTCACACCACCGCTACCCACTATTTTCTTTTTGATTTCATCCATGTTATTATCACTGGCAAAGCATCGGCCTACAAGATATCCCAAGGGAAGACTCCCTGATCTTTCAGGACTAAATGGTCCCTCTCCATCGAAGGCATCATTGACATCCACAACCTTTCCTTTTTCGTGGATACCTATGGAAATACCTCCACCTAGCATAGCAACAATAATATTCAAATCCTCATATTTTTTCCCTAATTCCTCAGCTGCTCTTAAAACTACAGCCTTGTGATTGAGTGCATGAAACAGACTTCTTCTTTGTATTTCCGGTAAACCGGTAACCTTAGCAATATCGCTCATCTCATCCACTACAGGTGGGTCCACTATATAAGAAGGAATACCTAATTTTTTTCCAATTTCGTCGCTAATCAAAGCCCCTAAGTTACAGGCATGTTGACCTGCATACCCTACTCGGCAATCTTGAAGCATTTCATCATTGATAAAATAAGTGCCGCCCTCTAAAGGTCTAATCATTCCACCTCTCCCTACAACCGCTGTGATTTTTTTTATGTCTATTCCCGCTTCTTCCAGGGCATCGAGTATGACCTTTTTTCTGAAATCATATTGTTCAGAAATATATTTTCCATATTCCAGTTCCGAATTTTTATGCCTCACGACACGTTCAAAAATTTCCTTATCCTCTTCATAGACGGCTATTTTTGTAGATGTTGAGCCGGGATTAATAGCTAGTATCTTTTCCATACAGTTCTCCTTTTCTTTACTATCATTGCCATGAGATTGTAATCTTCAATATGCTATTGTTATAATTATATCAAATATTAACATTATAATCCATTCACCGACTTAAAAATCATAAGAAATTCTTAAGATTTTTAACCCCTATTTCTTAAAACCTTTCTGCTATACTCACATAGGAATAAGAAAGGGTGTGGTATAATATGTTTAAAAAATACACTTGCAGAGGTGATACATCATGAATATTTTAGTATGTGATGATGACAAAGAAATTGTTGAAGCCATCGAAATTTATCTTACACATCAAGGATATCAGGTTTTTAAAGCCTATAACGGATTAGAAGCATTAGAGCTCATGGAAAAAGAAGAAATTAAATTAGTCATCATTGATATCATGATGCCTAAAATGGATGGTTTGCAAGCAACTATGAAAATAAGAGAAAGCAAAAACATACCTGTTATTATGCTATCTGCAAAAGCAGAAGATACAGATAAAATCATAGGACTTAATATGGGGGCTGATGATTATATCACGAAGCCTTTCAACCCATTGGAACTCATTGCTAGAGTCCATTCTCAATTAAGGCGTTTTACAAGCCTGGGAGGAATTGAAAGCAAGAGCCATGTTTTTAAAACAGGCGGGTTAGAAATAGATGATGAATGCAAAAGGGTGACCATTGATGGACAAGATGTCAAGCTAACACCTATACAATATAAAATCTTAAAATTTCTAACCGAAAATCCTGGAAAAGTATTTTCCATAGATCAGATATATGAACAGATATGGGGAGAGCCTGCTTTTAATTCAGAAAACACTGTAGCCGTCCATATAAGAAAAATTCGGGAGCAAATTGAAATAAACCCGAAAGAACCAAAATATTTGAAGGTGGTGTGGGGAATTGGATATAAAATCGAAAAAATATAATTTTTTGCCCTTTATTAAAGCTGTTCTTTTTATAATTACCGTTGCATGTTTTTCTGCCTCTGTAACCCTACTTGCTCATTTTGAGATGAGTAATAAGTATGGAAATTCTATTTGGTTTGAGGAAAATTATTATGATAGTAGAAATTTCATAAGTGAAACAATCGGCTTTATTCAATTATTTCAGGAATATCAAGAAAATACCAATCAAAATGAAGCGGACTCTGTTTCAGAAGAGCCTGTTACTGATGCAGATCAACTCAATCTCTTAAAAAACAGATTAGCCAATAAGCAGTACGATGGGATAAAATACAATTATTCAGACAAGATTTTTAACGATAATCTAGATGCTCTGGATACAGAATCTTTTGAGGGCTATCCAGCCTATATTCTAATCGATTCAACCAGCGTCAAAACTTATCCGGGGGATTATTGGGATAAATTATATAATTACTACGTATTTGACAAGACTATGGAAAATTTAGATGAGGGTTTTATCTATATAGGCTTTGAGGATGTATTCTTAAATTCTAGGATAGAAGCTTGGGATCAACAAAAATCCTTATCCAACAAGGTCTTATATAGCGTTCTTGGACTTTTAGGGAGTTGTATCCTATTATTTGTCATTCTTATACTCTTGAATGGTAAAAAAACACTCAAGGATAAAAACATCCATATGGGGTTTTGGGACGGAATCTACAATGATATCAATCTCATCATTTGTATTATTCTTAGTATCCTATGGTTTGCCTTAGCCATGAATATCTTTCACAACTTCTATTTACCTGCTTTCATTTTTGCAGAAACCTTTATCTTCGCCGCCCTCGTTTTAGGTCTGGTGCTTTCTTTAATCAAGCATATAAAAAATAAAACCCTCATCCAACATACTCTGACCTTTACTCTCTTAAACAAGGTTTATCGGTTGCTCAAGGATATTTATCTTCAAAGCAGCACAGGGAAAAAAATCATCGGTGTCTTAATAGGATACAGCTTTCTGTTATTGTTGGAAGTGTTTATTTTCTTGGTAAGCTTCCACAGCTTCCCTTTTGTCCTATTGCTTATTCCTATCACCATAGCATTAGCGCTGCGGTTCACTCTTACAAGAGTAAGGGATTATGATGTCATTAGAACAGGTATTCTTGAGGTTAAAGAGGGCAATTATGATTATAGAATAAACATTTCAGGGAAAGGTGAACTTAAAAACCTAGCAGAAGACATCAACAGCATCAGCCAAGGTTTTTCTCAAGCAATAAAAAACAAGCTCAAAAGCGAAAGACTCAAAACGGAGCTTATTACAAATGTTTCTCATGATATCCGAACGCCTTTGACTTCCATCATTACCTATGTGGACCTCTTAAGGAAAGAAACAGATTCCGATAAAAAAGAGGAATATATAGAAGTTATCGACCATAAGTCTCAAAGGCTTAAAACACTAACAGAGGATTTATTTGAGGCTTCGAAAGCATCCAGTGGAAACATCAATGTCCATTGGGAAAAAATTGATATCGTCTCTTTAATAACCCAGGGATTAGGAGAATTACACGAGAAAATAGAAGAAAAGGGCTATGATTTTAAGGTGAATTACCCGGAGGAAAGGTTATTTGTGCACGCAGATGGAAAATTACTATGGAGGGTTATAGAGAACCTGCTTTCTAATATACTTAAATATTCACTAACAGGCTCAAGGGTCTATATTGATGTAATCGATAAAGACGACATGGTAGCTGTATCCTTTAAAAACATCTCTGAGCATGAACTCAATATCCCTGTTGATGAGCTTTTAGAACGTTTCACAAGAGGTGATGAATCAAGAAATAGTGAAGGTAGTGGATTAGGATTATCCATCGCTAAAAGCCTTACAGAGGTTCAGAAGGGGAAATTCAGTTTAAATATCGATGGGGATTTATTTAAAACAATAATACAAGTTCCTAAATATAAAAATTAAAATTCTACATGAGGGCCATATGCAACTCCCAAAAACAAAGGCTGATCACCTTAGATTCTCATCTAGGGCCATCAGCCTTTCAGTTCTATAATACTCTGCTGCTTCAAGCTATTCCTGACTTTTCTTGTTGTTACCTTTCTTCCCTAAAATAGGGCTCTCCTAAATTCATAGGCGGCCTATTTTCTTTTTTGTTTTTATTAGATTTCAGAATCAAGACCAATATGGTCGCTATATAAGGGACCATATCAATAAAATACTGAGGTATAATCATATTCCCGCCTTGGAGTCTAAAACCGATAATATCAAGTCCGCCAAAGAGGAAGGCCGCCCCAATGGCTTTTACAGGATTCCAAGAAGCGAATATAACAAGAGCTACAGCAATCCAACCTCTTCCTGCCGTTACATTTTCCTGCCAAACCGGAACATAGACCAGGGATAAATAAGCACCACCTAATCCGCATAACATGCCGCCAGCTATGATATGTATATACTTGTACAAGCTGACATGAATACCGGAAGCATCTGCCGCAGCTGCATTTTCTCCAACTGCCCTAAGATTCAATCCCATCCTTGTTCTATATAAATAGATACCTGCTATGATGGCTATAACATAGCCCCCATATATAAAGATATCTTGTTTAAAGAATATATCTCCTATAAAAGGTATTCTCGACAGTATTGGAAATGCAACGGGCTTAAAAAATGCTTTTATATTAGCAGGAACAACAGTTCCAACCAATCCCTTACCCATAAAACTTGAAAATCCCGCACCAAATATAGTAAGCGTCAATCCACAAACATTTTGATTGGCTTTTAATGTAACCGTTAAGAAACCATAGATAAAAGCCCCGATACCTCCTGATAAAGCTGCACATAGTATTGCAATGAAGGGGTTTTTAGTCATCATTCCACCTAGGAAGCCTGCTACACCACCCATAAGCATCATACCCTCTACGCCTAAATTTAAGTTTCCCGACTTCTGTGTGAGGATTTCACCGACGATTGCAAATAATAGGGGGGTTCCTGACACCACTGCTGCCGCAAAAAAGGAAATATTCATATTTATCCTCCTCAATATATCTCAGTTACTTCTTAAAAGAGAGTTTATATTGTATAAAAAATTCGCTCCCTAATACGAAAAATAATAGTATGCCTTGTATCATGTCTGCCGCAGAATTGGGCACCCTTAAAGCTGTTTGTATAAAAATTCCTCCTTGAATCATAATGGCAAAGAAGAAAGAGGTCATTAAGATAAAAGAAGGCTTTAGCCCGGATAGCCAGGTTGTAATAATCGCAGTAAAACCATAGCCGGAAGAAATGGATACATTGAGGGTTCTCTCTATAGCAGAGGCCTGGATCATACCCACTAAGCCACATAACCCACCGCTTAAAAGCATTCCTATAATAACTACAAGGGGAACATTCATACCTGCATATTTAGCAGTATTCACGCTTTCGCCGATGACTGCAATTTCAAAGCCTTTTTTACTGTAATTCATGAATATCACTATAACTGCAATTAAAATAAACATAATCATCCAGCCTATATGAAACCCAAGGACCTCCGGTAGCAATGCATTCTTACTAAAGTTGGCCACCTTTGGGAACCCTAAAGAGTTAGGATCCCGCCAAGGTCCATATTGCAGATAGGTTATCCACTTTATAGCTATATAATTCATCATCAAAGTGAAAATTGTCTCATTTGTGCCCATCTTTATCTTGAAAAAGGCAGGTATAAAGGCCCATAATGCACCTCCGATGATGGCTGCAACAGCCATGAATACCAGTAAGATAGGCCTTGGCAAATCACCATAGTTTAAGGCTACATAGGAAGCGGAAAAAGCACCCATCATGATCTGGCCTTCCCCACCTATGTTCCAAAATTTCATCTTAAAGGCCACCAATATACCTAAAGAGGTGATGACTAAAGGTATTGTAATATTCACAGTGGCTTTAAAGCGTCTGGCTGTTCCTAAGGCACCCATGATTATTTCAGTATATACTTTGATAGGGTTAAATCCTAAAATGGCAATAAACACGCCTGCAAAGCTTATTGCAAAAAGAATAGCTATCACTCTGATTACAGCTTTCTTTCTTTTGCTGAGATCACTCCTTTGGGATATTTGCATCATCAATTTTGACCTCCTCTGCTATTGTCCTATTACCTGTCATCATGAGTCCGATTTCATCTTTGGTAGCTTGGTTGGAATTGACTATTCCCATGACCTGGCCACCACAGAGTACTAATATTCTATCACATAATTCCAATAATACATCTAAATCCTCTCCTACAAATAAAACACCGGCGCCTCTTTTCTTTTGATTATTTAAAAGATCATATATTTTATAGGAAGCACCTATATCCAGTCCTCTTACAGGATAAGCTGTAATAAGGACTCTTGGATTAGACTGAATTTCTCTCCCTAATAATACCTTTTGGATATTGCCGCCTGATAGCTTTCTGACAGGATAATTGACGCCTGGAGTATCTATTTCAAGTTTCTCAACTATTTCTTCCGCCTTCTTGTAAATATGTTTTCTTTTTAGAAAAATTCCTGGTTGAAGCTGATAATCTTTCAATATCAAATTATGGACGATATCCATCGAACCAACCAGACCCATACCTAAGCGATCTTCGGGTATAAATCCCATTCGTATCCCTAGCTTGATGATATCCTTAGGTGTTTTGCCTAATATCTCATCATTATCAAATATTATACTGCCGCTCTCTGCTTTTGTAAGACCGGCTATGGTTTCACATAGTTCCCGTTGTCCACTTCCTGCTACTCCGGCTACTCCTAATATTTCGCCGCCTTTTAAATTAAAGGAAACATTTTTTAGACCATAAAAACCTTCACTGTTTTTTATGGTCAAAGATTTAATTTGTAGCAATTCATTTCCTGTAGCAACATCTGGTTTGATAATCGATAAATCGATACTTTTTCCAACCATTTTTTCTGTTAATTCTTTTATGTTTGTTTCTTTTGTTATCAATGTATCAATGGTTTTACCTTTTCGAAGTACCGTAACCTTGTCACTGATAGCCATAACCTCATTGAGTTTATGGGTAATAATAATAACTGCACATCCGGCCTCTTTCATATTTTGTATGATAACAAAAAGTCTTTCTATCTCTTGGGGTGTTAATACAGCAGTTGGCTCATCCAGTATGAGGATATCTGCCCCTCTAAACAAGACCTTGATAATTTCCAAGGTTTGCTTTTCTCCGACAGACATGTCGTAAACCTTTTTATCCCATGAAATATCAAGGCCATATTTTCCTGAAATGGCTTCTATTTCAGCATTGAGGCTTTTCTTATTTAAAAAATTTTTTCCTTCTGTGCCTAATATAATATTTTCTCTGGCATTAAAGATTTCTATTAATTTAAAGTGTTGATGAATCATTCCTACACCTATCTTAATAGGATCTTTGGGTGACGAAAAATGAACTTCTTTATTATGGACAAAAATGGAACCGCTGTCAGGTCTATATATTCCTGACAGCATGTTCATCAATGTGCTTTTCCCTGCTCCATTTTCGCCAAGCAGTGCATGCACTTCACCATAATTTACAGTAAAATTCACGTCTTCGTTTGCTTTAATCGCCCCAAAGCTTTTTGAAATATTTTTCATTTCAACTGCTACATTTTGCGTCATAGCAAACCTCCTGTGCTCGACTCACTAATTTGCGCTACCTATTGTTCCATTGACACCTTCTACAAACCATTCCATGCTTAAAAGCTCATCAAGTGTAAGTACTGCTCCTTCTTCTACTCTTACTGACCCATCTTGCCCCTTAATAGGACCTCCAAATACTTGTAGGCTTCCATCCATAATTGCAGCCTTTGCTTCATCTACTGCTTCTTGTGTTCCTTCAGCAACTAAATCGGTTAGCGGAGCAAGTTCAACAATACCATCCTTCATGTTGCCATAATAACTTTCTGCTACCCATTCTCCATCCATGACCTTTTTAACTTGGTCAGCATAGTAAGGTCCCCAGTTCCACATAGGGGCAGTTAAGAAAGCGTCCGGAACTTGTTCACTGCTATCTGTATTATAACCTATTGCAAAAACGCCTCTTTCTTCAGCTGCAATTTGCGGTCCAGTTGTATCTTGATGTTGTGCTATGATGTCGCATCCTTTATCTAATAAAGCTTTTGCTGCTTCTTTTTCTTTAGCCGGATCATACCAGGTTTCTGTCCATACAACTTCAACAACTGCATCCGGATTGACTGATTGAGCACCAAGTGTGTAGGCATTAATTCCTCTAATAACTTCAGGTATATCATAAGCTGCTACATAACCTAATTTATTCGATTCTGTCTTCAGACCGGCAACTATACCTGCTAAGTATCTAGCCTCTTCCATAGCTCCAAAATAGTTACCCATATTATCTGCCATCAAATAGCCTGAACAATGCATGAAGGCAACATCCGGATAATTAGGAGCTAAAGCCTGCATCGGTTCCATGTACCCAAAGCTTGTCCCAAAAATAACATTGACACCTTGATCAATAAAGTTTTCAATGGTAGTTTCTACTGCCTGTGCTGATTCCTCAACATTTTCTTGGTAAAGAGCTTCTATCCCCAGCTCTTGTTCCATAAAAAGTCTCCCTTGATCATGAGCATATGTATAACCGCCATCACCTATTGGTCCTACATAAATAAAACCTACCTTGACCGGATTTTCTTCCGGACCTGGAGTTTCTTCCCCTCCACAACCTGTTAATAAGGATAACCCTAAAACAAGTACTAACAAAAGTATACCTAATTTTTTCATGAATAATTCTCCTCTCTTCCTTGTATTATTTTTTTAATATGACTATGTAATAAAATAGCGCCTCCGAATACTTTATTACATAACAATGTTTAGCCATACATCCAGCTAAACAAATATAAAATTCATAAGTGCTTTTGCCCCATGAACTTAAGCCTATTTTCTAAATTGAATAATACCATCTTCAATGGAGTCAATGATTGCCAATGACTCTAGTCTTAATCCTTTTTCCCTGATTTTTTTTCCACCTTGTTGAAATCCTTTTTCAATAATAATGCCTATGCCTACTAGATTAGCTTCTGCTTGTTTTATAATGCTAAGTAAACCTGCAACAGCTTCTCCTTGGGCTAAAAAATCATCAATAATTAACACCTTGTCACTTGACTTTATATAATCCTTATCAACTTTAATGTTATACTCTTTTGCTTTTGTATAGGAAATGACCCTGCTTTCATACACATTTTCACTCAAATTACTAGCTTCACTTTTTTTTGCAAAGACTACCGGCGTTTTAAAATACTGGGCTGCTATACAAGCAATGGCTATTCCTGAAGCCTCTAAAGTTAATATTTTAGTGACTTTACAATCTGCAAATCTTTTTTTAAACTCCTTGCCACATTCATTTAATAGTTCAATATCAATTTGGTGGTTTAAAAAGGAATCTACTTTAACTATGTTTCCTTCTTTAATTGTTCCCTTTTCCTGAATCATAGATTCCAAAAGTTTCATCATATATTTTCCTCTGCTTATCTACTAATAATTCTTATCTCAACAGTTATTCTAATAAAATGCTCTCTACCCTATATCCCTAAATAATTATACTCGACATTAACTCTAAATGAAAGTTTAAATTCAACTATTTTTACAAGTTGTTTATGCAACAAAGAAATATTACTTTAACATCAGGTTGCACTCTGATGAAAATCAATTAATAGCCAATTAAAATCACAACATATGTTAACTCCATATAGACTTGTTGACATCATTGTTATATACTTATTACGTAATAATTAAATCTATATCAGGAGGTAATTCATGTTGCATGATAAATTAAACCTAAATAAACATATAAAGGAACCAATAAATGCTTTTACTCATCTTATAGGCGTCTTACTATCTATAGTGGGTTTAATCACTATAATTTTAAAAGCCATCAATTTA
This sequence comes from uncultured Eubacteriales bacterium, assembly GCA_964429195.1. Taxonomy (GTDB): domain Bacteria; phylum Bacillota; class Clostridia; order Peptostreptococcales; family JAAYPU01; genus JBBAFM01. The sequence continues at coordinate 21,408 of CAYSBC010000019.1, forward strand.
AATAACCCCTATTATATTGTCGGAGCAATAATATATGGATCCAGTTTGATACTTCTATATAGTGCCTCAACAATATATCATTGGATTAAAGGAGGAGAAAAGATACAGAATTTACTGAGAAAGATAGATCACACAATGATTTATATACTCATTGCAGGAACATATACACCTCTTTGCCTTAGTACTCTTAAAGGAAGGCTTGGCCTTGGGTTACTAATTGCTGTTTGGGCCCTAGCTATTATTGGTATTATTACTACTATGATTTGGATTCATGCTCCAAGATGGCTATACACTGGATTTTATCTTCTATTAGGCTGGGTGGGCATCCTATTCATCTGGCCCATATTTAATGCCCTTGAGTTTACAGGATTTCTAGTCTTCTTACTTGGTGGTGTATTTTACACTTTGGGTGCTGTGATTTATGGTAAAAAATTTGAAATCCTCAACTTTAAAGGTTTTGGATTTCATGAAATATTTCATTTATTCATCCTAATGGGCAGCATATTCCATTTTATTATGGTGAATAATTATATTTTTATTTAGTAAGTACTTAGATTACAATAATCGAGTTATCACTAAGCAATTTTATTTCTTTTGGTTATCAAGTTTTTCAAGCATCAGTTTATAGCCGTTGGCCCCATATTCAAAACACCGGTTGACTCTGCTTATAGTAGCTGTACTGGCATGTGTTATGCTTTCTATATCCGTATAAGTCTTACGCTCTTTTAATAACTTGGCTACTTTTAATCTTTGAGATAAGGATTGTATTTCTTTAATGGTACAAAGATCTTCAAAAAAACGGCTACACTCTTCCGCTGTCTCCAGCTTTAAAATAGCCTCATACAGCTCTTCTACAAATTGGGGTTTCACTTTTGATTCATAAGCCATCATTTCACCTCTTTTCAACTATCCAGTCTATCATACAGGGCCAACACTACCTTTTCTACAACATTCTCATCGTAACCTTGTCCAAATAAATAGGTTGCCAGCTTACCCGGGCTTTTTTTATCCTTATCTTCATAAGAAGCGTATTTCTTTCGTGCCAATTCAAATGCATTTTGAATAAAGATCTCATCCTTCACTCTTCGAAGGAACTCATCAATGTCTCCTTCACAAAACCCCCTTGCTAAAAGATCGTATTTTATTTTTAGACTCCCTCTTTTTTTGCTTAAAGAATCCGCTATATAATTCCCTATTATGAGTTTTTCATCAACAAGATGGTTTTCCTTTATTTCTTGAATAATTTTTTCCGATAAGTCTGGATCTGAACCAAGAGATGCTAAATATTTTTTTATTTCATGAAGGGATTTACCGGTTTTTTCGAGGTAACAATAAGTCTTTTCTCTGTAGATAAAATAGCGGCTCTCCTCTACAGCCTGATTCACATTTTCCTCTGTGGCGCAACTACCAACATGAAGACCATACTTGAGAAGAGCTTCATCTGATAATTCTATGCTGGAGCCATCATCCAAGCTAACACTATAAATGTTTTTTAATCTATTCTTTCTTTTGATATGCTTTACCTTTTTCATCATCATTATTGAGGCTGCCTTATACCCATTCAGCCTGTATCACTCCATCTATCCCGTGTATCTCTGCTAATAAGACGCTTCCTCCCGTCCAATCCGGCAAATCCAATACAATTCTGATTTCTTGAATAACTTCCTCACCACCGCTTAAACTTTCTTTCGTTTCAACCTTCATATTCTTTATATGTAAACTGTATTTTTTAAACACCTCTCCTAAGTCATTAATCAACCCCAGTCTTTCGACAGCATCTATTTTTATGTTCTTATATTTGTATTTTAAAACAGTTTTTTCTGCAACTAGAAGAATGACCAGCGTAAAGATTACCAAAATAGAGCCAATGGCTGCACCTACATAGTAACCCGCTCCTGTGGCTAAACCTATACATGCCGTTGCCCAAAGGCTGGCTGCCGTTGTAAGTCCATGTACTGTCCTTTCACTCATAATAATGGTACCAGCACCTAAAAATCCAATACCACTCACTACCTGGGCGGCTAATCGACTGGGATCCGCATTATTGAATTCTAAAAATCCATATTTGGATACCAACATCATTAAAGAAGAGCCTATAGCTACCAACATATGGGTCCGAAGGCCTGCAGGCCTATTGTTAATTTCTCTTTCGAGTCCTATAATTCCAGCTATAACGGCGGCTGCAACTAATCGTATAACTATTTCCAAATCCGATATCAATTTTTAATCCCCCATCCGATATAAATAGTCAATTATTAATTTATTATGTCCTCGGTTACTAGGATATTATAGCATAAATCATTTATCAATCCAAATATTCTTCACAATAGAATAGAATTTTACTTGAAACATTCTTTTTACTAAAATATTGTCTTATATCTCCTTTTATTCACTATTTTCAATCTTTTTTATAGTAATTATCCCTTGACTTGATCCAATACTTTCTTAACTTATGAAGGTTGATTATCCATAAATAAAGCACAAAAGGAACAAACAAAGCAATAAGCCAGTCATTGCCGGAAGTTAAAATAAAATTGAATGTCCCGTGTAAGAGGATGGGCATATACAATGATTTCTTCATAAATTTTTTCTTATCAATCTGGGAATCTGCATATTTCGCTAAAGATAAATAATAGCCCATTGTAATTCCGAAAAGCATATGTCCGGGCACCGATAGGACCGCTCTGGAAATACCAATAAAAGCATCCTCTCCGAACCTGAATACCACATAGAGTATATTCTCAATAGTTGCAAAGCCTAGGGCTGAAAAGGCTGCATAGACAATGCCATCCAGTTTTTCATTAAATTCTTTATGATTAAATGCAAATTTAAGGACAACCCAACGCTTAAAATATTCTTCTGTCATTCCGGCTATGATAAAAGCGCCATAGGCCGCATTGAAGTAGCCGGTGAAAATATTAAGCTCTGTCAATATCAATTCAACTGCTGCTGCAGGTATCACCATGAGTGCGCCAAAAATAAAGACTTTTAATAATAAGTGGACAGGCTCTCTGTCATACCTATCCGTTAAATAGATTCCAAGAGCAAAGGCTATACCGGGGGAAACAGCTACTAAAAATAGTGTTGTCATACTTATTGTCTCCTTATTCATTTATTCGATTTCGAAAGTCTCCCCTTTTACGGCACATTTTACCTCTTTCCCAAAAGTTTCAGTGGCTTCATTTTTTAATTGTTCTTGATCACCTCGATGAGGAAAATGTGTAATCATCAGTTCCCTGACACAAGCTTCCTTAGCGATGATACCGGCCTCACCAGCGGTTAAGTGCGCTAAATTCAATCCTGCTTCAGAATTAAATAAACTTGCCTCACATAATAAAAAATCGGCTTCTTTTGAAAAGTGAATCAGTTCACTCATAAAGCAAGTGTCCGCCGTATATACAAATGTTTTCCCATCACCCTTAATCCTCATAGCATAACAAGTAACCGGATGATTCGTTTTCAAAAACTCAATGGATATTCCGCCAATCCTTACCATGGTATTTTCATTGATGATTTCAGCCTTACAGGATTCTTTGTAACTCAAAAGAGAGAAAATAAAATGTTCATCATGGCCATATATTCTTAAGGGTTCCTTTATTCTCCCGAAAATATAGGCTTCCTGGATTGCATGATGTAAAGTGTAAATATCATTGACATGATCTGGGTGATAATGGGAAATGAAGACTGCATCTAAATCTTCATATCGGATATGATTCCTTAAACTTGATAAAACACCTGATCCGCAATCCAGCAATATATTTTTATTATCAACATTGAGTAAATAACCTGAGCATGCTCCATTAGCTTCCGGATAGGCTCCCCAATTTCCTAATACAGTTAATCTCATCTTATTTCTCCTTTCAATAAAATAGTATGTCTTATTTTAGAATTTATATTTAACATGAAAATATAAAGCCGGCTATTAATAGCCGGCAATTATTAGTAAGTTTCCAGATTTTCCATAGCATAAGGGGTTCCTTGGTAAATGAAATTCAACCAATTCGAATAAAACAGATTGCCATGTCCTCTCCATCGGACAATGATACCTTCTGCCGGATTATCATTTTTGAAATAATTTTTAGGTACATCGATGTTGATTCCTTTATGAATATCCCGTTCATATTCCAATTTCAATGTATCCTCTTCATATTCCATATGACCTTGCACAAATATACGCCTTGCATTCGGCGTGGCAAGAATATGAGGACCTGCCTCCTCAGAATCTGCTAATACTAAGACTTCCTTCGCTTGACTGAGCTGTCCTAAATCAATCTGTGCATATCTGGAATGAGGAACATAAAATTCATCATCAAAACCTCTGAGTAATTCGCAGTTTTTTTGTCTTACCACATGTGGAAATACTCCGAATAGTTTTTTATCTAAGGTATACTTATCAACACCATAATGATAGTAGAGCCCAGCCTGAGCTCCCCAGCAAATATGCATAGTAGAAAAAACATTGCTCCTTGTATAATTCATGAGCTCCGACAGTTCTTTCCAGTAGTCTACTTCTTCAAAATGAAGTGTCTCCACCGGTGCTCCTGTTATGATCATACCATCAAATTTTTGATTTTCAATTTCTTCCAAGGTACTATAAAAAGCTTCCAAGTGCTCTTGCTTCGTATTGACCGATTCATGGCTTCCCATATGAAGAAGATGTATTTCAACTTGTAAAGGTGTATTAGCTAACATTCTTATGAGTTGTGTTTCTGTAGCTATTTTGTTAGGCATGAGGTTGACAATAGCAATCTTAATGGGCCTGATGTCTTGGCTCATCGCCCTTGTTTCAGTCATTACAAATATGTTTTCTTTCGCTAGTACATCATGTGCAGGCAGTTTCTTTGGTACAATTATTGGCATATTCTCAACCCTTTCTTAACTTCTCTCATCCTATAATAACAGATACTAACTTATGAGTATCCTCGTGTCAACAATTATTTAAGCTTTACCAGTTCAAAATTCGTATAATCGCAGGATGTTAAATAATATTCTATTTCATTATGTTTCCCTTGTAAACCCAAAGTATGATAGGGTGCACCATGAAGATGTCCATAAACAACTTTCTCTACAGGATATCTTTCCAAAATTTCCGTAAACCCTGATGGCTCCTTCTTATCATTTGTAGGCGGATAATGAAGCATAACTATTATTTTATTATAGCCGTCATTTTTAGCACTCTGTAGTGACATTTCAAGGCGGCCAAGTTCTCTTAGATAGATCTTTTCATCATGCCTTAGATAATAGGTATCATTAGGACATGTCCAACCTCTCGTGCCACATATAGCATAATTTTCATAGGGATAGTAATTATTTTGTAAAAAGAACATATTTGAATACAGCCCGTTAAGTTTACCCACCGTTTGCCACCAATAATCATGATTCCCTTTGATAATAATCTTCTTACCCGGTAGCCGTGAAATCCAATCCAAATCAATCTTTGCATCATCCAACCTTAAGGCCCATGAAGTATCCCCTGTAATGAGTACAGTATCTGTTTCCCTAACATTCGCTAACCAATTCTTTTTTATTTTTTCGCTATGGTCTACCCATTCTTCTCCAAATATATCCATCGGTTTATCTAAAGAAAACGATAGATGCAAATCGCCTATCGCAAATAAAGACATTCTACACCACCTTACTCTATAATTGAATTACCATCTATTATAATCTATCCAGGTATCCTGTCCAAGATTTTTTGCTTATGAAGATAGTTCTACTATGTTCACATCAGCATATTGTTTTTGCATGAGATATTCTACCTCTCTTTTTTGACATGTCAAGAGTAAAATCTGATTTTCCTTTCCATATTCAACTAAATAGTCCAGGACTCCCTGGAGTCTTTCATCATCATATTGAACAAAGGCATCATCTAAAAGTAAAGGTAAGGATTTATTTATCCTTTCACGTAATAATTCAAATATACCCATTCGAATTGAAAAATAGATTTGATCCCATGTTCCGTTGCTATAGTAATCAATGCTTCGTACTTCATGGATATCATCATGAGCAATTTTCACATCAAAATCCTTAGATACCAAAATTCCGCTATAGTTTTTTCTTGTGATTAGTTTTAATATTTTATTCGATCTTTCATTCAAATTCGAACTAAAGGACATATGGAACTGAAAGAATGATTTTTCTAATACCTCTATAGCCTTGGTCGTTGCCCTAAGCTCTTTCTCATAGAGATCCATCTTGTTTCTTAATAAGTCCATCTCATCCTCTAGTTGAATTAATAATCTATCATAATACTGTCCAATAGATAGAACAACCTTATTTGTCGTCTCTTCCATGGTCGCCATCAGTTTTTCTGTCGCTATAGAGCGATGTTGAATAATTTCTTCCAGTCTTAGTTTTCTTGAACCCGAAGCTTGCAAATCCTCAATTCTCTCCTTTAATTCATCTATGGATTGACTCTCATACTTTTCCAGTATCTGATGAGTAGCTTCCTCTGCCTCATGAATAAGTTTTTCATACTCCAATTTTTCATAATAGAAACACTGGGACCCTTTCTCTTTTATGATACCCTCTATTTCACGGATTTCACTTTGAAAATCATAAAACCTTTTTGTAAGCCCTTCCACATTGTTTGCATCATACCGACGCAAAATCCTTTCAATGGAATCATGAGTTCCTTTTATCCTTTCAGGTAAATGCTGGATATCCTTTCTAAGCTGGTTGATATTTTGATTCTGCCTGTTTTGGATGAAAATAAAGGATATAGCGATAAAAAGGCATCCTGCACCAATAGCTATAACATTAAAATCAAACAAAAGAATGGACAAGAGAGCTAAAAAGACGCTGCCGGCCATGATGCCAATTTCTCTTGGTCCAAGGATTTTTGCTGATCGAATATTCTTCTTTAAGCGATATTCCTCTATTTTTAACTTATCTTCTGTTTCTAATAGTTTCTTAACAGATTGTATATCCTCTTGCCATTGTTCTAAATTCCATTTCTTCTCCAACGTACTTTTTTTATGCCCCAGCAAGTTCATTTCTTCAATGACTTTTAGGTGAAGCTCATTCTTTTCTCTGTAGGTATCTAGCCATACATTTTTTTCGATTAAACTCTTTAAGTCATTACCGGCTTCTTTATTATCAAAATAAAAAAAACCACTCTTGCTCAAAATATCCTGGTACTCTTCTCTTATAGCCTTTTCTTCTATTTTTTTATCCTCGATAATTTCATAAATCCCCTTCAATTTAGCCAAATTATCCTTGATGAGAGAGAATTCTTCCTGTAGATTCTCAAAATTACTACCCTCCAAATTATCTATCTCTGACTGAATTACATGTATGTCAGGGGCTTCCCTTTCCTCCCAAGCCTCCTTCATGTCTTCAATCCTATGCTTTTGGATGATAACCTTATCATATTCTTCTTTTAACCTATCCAACCTGCCCGGTGCTCTGTTTGTGTTCACTATTGATTTTTTATGACTTTCTAATTGTTTCATCGCCTTATCATATGAAACATCCAGTTCACCGGAATTCCTTAGATTGCTTAAGTGCTCTATGATTTCATCATTATGGGTCTGAGAAATTTTACTTGAAAGTTGACTGATAAAAAGAGTCTTTTCATAGGTGGCTGCTTCAATGCCAAAAAAAAGCTGCCCCGGCTCAAGAAACCCTTTTAGATCGATAGATTCTCCTGTTGTGTTATGGATTATTTCTATCTTATCATCTGACTTTCTCTCCCCAAAAGTCCTTTTAATGCGATAAGTATTCTCCTGATCCTGGATATAAAGGGAACCTGATGCTTTTGTTCCTCCCCAAGGACTATATTTTTTACGATAGTTTTCACTTATAGATTTCTTGTTATTATTAAATCCATACAGCATTGCTTTTATATATTGAATAAGAGTTGTCTTTCCGGACTCATTTCTCCCATAAATAACATGGAGTCCATCCTTCAATTCCATTTGGAAATCTTGAAGCTTGCCAAATTCTTCTATGGCTATTTTACGTATCTTCATCGAACCCTATCTCCTGTCCCTTCATAGCATAAAGCCCTAACATGAAGGCCCTATTTAATATATCCCTCTCATTGTCATCTGATTTCTCAATCTCACTTTTTATATGATTCATAAAAACCTGAACCAGAGTATTTTCATCCTCTTGTCCACTCATATCGAATAGACGATCATTATAAATTTTCAAGTCGTATGTATCTTCTTTTAATTTATGCCAAAGCACTTCTGTGTTGATGATAAAATCCCCTGAAATGAAACCATTTAATAAAACCCTGTAAAAGTTATTTTGGGATTCATCATCAAAGCTTTCACTTATTTTATTCACTATCTCATCGTAGGTCGTAAGGTCTGTTATATCCGCAACAACCTGCCTGTATTGACGTTTGCATGTTTTTTTAAAGTCCAATTGAACATGGTTCTTGAAAATCTCACCTATAATAACTCCCTTTTCACCGGTTTCATCAAAACCTATTCCCTCCGGTGTTCCGGGATATGCCCAAGAGGTTGATTTTACCTTTTGAATGCCTGAGAATTTATGGATATGTCCCAATGCAAGGTAATCAAGGCCACTATCCCCTATCTCTTCTATGGTAATTGGATTATATTTACTGTTCTTTAGGATATCACCATGCATAACCATAATATTTATCCTGTCATCATCCTCAACCTTAAAGTCCCTTAAATAGCCTTCCTCCGCATAGGGATTGTTAAAACTCCTACCATAAATACAACAATTTTTTTCAGGAAAATCAATTCTTTCCATGGAGCCTGTGAAAATATAAAAATTGCTAGGCCACTTTGTTTGAGAATAATGAACATTGCCAAGAAGGCAATCATGATTGCCTGCAGCAAGAATAACCGGAATGCCATCCAGTTCTTCAATACTTTTTTTTATAAAATCGATGGTATGGCTGCCGACTCTTCTACCATCAAATAAATCACCGCTTATGAATACAAAATCAACATTTTCATCTTTTGCCAAAAAAAGAATACGGCCAAACCCTTCAATTAACTCTTCTCTTCTTATAGCTGCTTTATTCTTATCTAAATTGACCAAAGGTGCATCTAAATGAAAATCGGCACAATGCAATATTTTAATACTTTTCATCCTCTTACCTACTCTATATCATATTTCCATATTTTTTCATACAAACTGGTCCTGCTCACATCTAACATTTTAGCAGCCTTGGATTTATTTCCTTTCGTCTTGACTAAAATATCCATAATCGTTTTTTTCTCGATATCTTCTAAAATATCTTTTAATTTTGTATAGCGATTAACTATATAGGTATGACTATTATTTTGTATTTGAATGGGTAAATCCTCCAATTTTATTTCATTGCCCGTTTCAATGAGGTTAATGGCTCTTTCGATGACATTTTCCAGCTCTCTTACATTTCCAGGCCAATAGTATTCCTTCAAGTATTTCATTGCTTCCTTGGATACTTTAACAATATGACGTCCACATTGGGCAGATAACCTATCTAATAGATAAGTGACTAAGACATCGATATCTTCAATCCTATCTCTGAGTGGCGGAATAGTAATATTCATCACATTCAATCGATAATAAAGGTCTTCTCTGAATTTTCCTAATTTAATTTGTTTCTCCAAATCCTTATTCGTCGCCGCAATAATTCGCACATCTAGTTCAATACTTTTTAGTCCGCCTATTCTTTCGATAACCTTTTCCTGCAAAACCCTTAACAGCTTTACCTGCATATGGAGAGGCATTTCACCTATTTCATCTAAGAAAATACTGCCTCCGTTTGCATATTCAAACTTGCCTATCTTGCCGCCTCTTTTAGCTCCGGTGAAGGCACCTTCCTCATAACCAAACAATTCTGATTCCAATAGTTCCGAAGGAATCGCCCCACAATTGACCTTGACAAATGGACCTGTTTGTCTGTTGCTGGCTGTATGTATAGCATGAGCAAACAGCTCTTTCCCTGTTCCGCTTTCCCCATAAATCAAAACATTGGAATTCGTTAGAGCCGCTTTTTCAGCCATATATTTTGTCCTTATTATTTCAGAGCTCATACCAATAATGTTATCAAAATTATACTTTGCATCCCTTACTTCCCTTAATGCCTTCTTGTAATAATCTAGCTCACTCTGCATCTCCAGCACTTTGTCCGATAAGGTCTTTAAATCCTGCACATTTTTAAACATAATGCGCCCAATTACACCAATAATTTTCCCATCATTATAAATGACACGTCGCATAACAATTTTTTTCTCACCATTTATAATTTGTATATCACCTATTTCATCTTTTCCTGTAGCAAGGGCAATATGAAGCCTTGTGTTATCTACAACCTCTGTTACATGTTTTCCAATAACGTCTTCCCTTGTTTTATGAACATAATCCAAGAATGGCTGATTAACTAGTACTACTTTTGCTTCCCTATTAATGACCACAATGCCCTCATAAACGTTATCAAATATTTTATCCAATAGTTTTTCTTTACTAGTCAAAATGTTATCCATAAATTACGCTCCTATTTAAAGATACCTCTCTAAATTTTTTGATTCATTCTTCCTTTTTTAATTTTTAAGAAGATGTTCCGTTTTGCTAACATTATACCATACTGAGATATGAAATAATAACTAAATTAAGTTGAATGGCAGGCAAAAGTCTTATTGAATTATTATGCAAGTTGATTCATATATTTAAAGAAGGAATATGTTCTTTCAAGAATTGATGCGTGAGGTCTGTATGAAATTAAGCCATGTGAATAGAGGTCAAGAATTTATAATAGAAAACATAAAGGATAAGTCTATTCGAGAGCAGGCTATTCGCTTAGGCCTATTTACCGGAGCCCAAGCAAGCTGCTCCCATAAGCTTCCCTGTGGACCTTTAGTTTTAAAAATGGGTATGATAGAAATTGCTGTCAGCAGAAAGAGTGCAAAAAATATCGAAATTACGCTGATATAGGAGTTTTTTAATGCAGAATATTAAAATAAATAAGGTTAAAAACAGCATGGGGGAAGATTGCCCTTTAACACTTGTTCTTGCAGGGAATCCCAATGTTGGAAAGTCTGTATTTTTCAATACTTTAACTGGTGCTTATGTGGATGTGTCCAATTTTCCCGGCACAACTGTTGACCTCAGTATAGGGGCCTTTGATCGCTATACTGTCATCGATACCCCAGGAATTTATGGAGTATCTTCTTATAATGATGAAGAACGTGCAGCCCGAGATTCTATCCTCTACGCTGATCTTGTTTTAAATGTTGTTGATGCTGTACATATTGAGAGGGATCTCTTTTTGACACAGCAGATCATCGATATGGGTCATAAAGTCATTGTTGCCCTTAATATGATGGATGAAATTGAGAAAAAGGGTATTCAAATTAACATGAAAAAACTCTCCCAGCTCCTTGGTGTTCCTGTCATTCCTGTCTCTGCCATAAAAAATATCGGCATGAATAGGGTTAAAGCTGAAATAGTGATGGGAGGCAAGGTTGGCAATAGAATTCCGGAAATAGATGAACAAATAAAGGCAATAGCCTCAAGCGCTTATACGGAGGGTGAGGCCCTTATGATGCTTGAAGAAGATGAAAATATACTGGAGAGGCATCAATCTACAAAGAAATATGCCTATAGAGAAATTTTCTATAACCTTCGGAGAAATGTTGTCAATAGAATTGTTAGACTTACTGTGGACTATCCTCCTGAAACTCCCTCCATCCTTGGAAATTTTGGACATATGATGTTAAAACCATTGACCGGAATCCCACTTTTAGCCGTGATGCTCTTTATAATGTATCAATTGATTGGGGTCGTCATAGCACAACATATAGTCTCTATTACAGAAGAGCTCCTCATGGGAACCTATTATTACCGCTTTATCATGTCTATTATGGTTTCATTTTTAGATATCAGGAGCTTGCTCGGCTCGCTCCTCATCGGTGAATTCGGAATACTCACCATGGTTCCTATTTATATTCTGGGGCTTTTATTACCCCTGGTTATTGGCTTCTATTTACTCATCTCTCTTTTGGAAGACTCAGGTATTCTGCCAAGAATCGCCGTTCTCGTTGACAGAGTGTTCAACTTTTTAGGGCTTAACGGAAGGGCCGTCATTCCTATGATATTAGGCTTTGGTTGTGTGACCATGGCCATTATAACCACACGTATACTCGGTTCCAAAAGAGAGCGGCTTATTGCGACAGTTCTTTTGAGCATAGCCATACCTTGCTCCGCTCAATTAGGCATTATTTCGGGTATTGCAGCCAAACTCGATCCCTTTTATACCCTCGTCTACTTTTTGACTATTTTCATCGTATTTACGCTCCTTGGTATTCTTCTCAATATTCTTTTACCCGGTCAATCTTCCGAATTGCTCATGGATATACCGCCTATCCGAGTTCCTCAGATTAAAAATGTACTGCAAAAAACAGCTATGAAATCCAAGTTGTTTTTGCTTGAGGCCGGACCTCTATTTGCACTTGGCGCTATTATCATAACTGTTTTAAACTATACTCATGGTTTAACGG
>CAYSBC010000020.1:0-32646 GCA_964429195.1 uncultured Eubacteriales bacterium
GGATTATCCTTACGATATGGCTGAATATGACCAGATAGATAATATCAATCAATTGTGGGTTCATGGATTTAACAATAGCGGTAGTTCAAACAGAGACTTATCGAGGTGACAACGAGAAGGAAATTAACATAAAGAGGGCTAAGGAGTATATAGATGAAGCTGCTGATAAAGGAGCAAAAATTATTTGTTTTCCAGAAAGTTTTCCTGGTCCATGGAAACAGTCAGCAATGTATAGTCCTATAGAGGATATAGCGCAAAAAGCAGCTGAAAGAAAAGTATACGTAATTATTGGAGCACTGGAAACCTTTGGTGAACATAATGAAAAATGCTACAACCTTGAAGTGCTTATAGGTCCAGATGGCAATGTTATTGGCAAGTATAGAAGAACATCTCCTCATGGTCCTTGGATGTATACAGGCGGTTGGTTATGGGATTTTAACTATGTCGCCGGGGATGATTTGCCTGTATTTGAAACAGAATATTGTAAAATAGGGATTCTTATATGTAGTGAAGTATATGTACCTGAACTTTCAAGAGTTTTAGCTTTAAAAGGAGCGGAAATAATATTTATACCTAATGGTGTAGCAAGATCGGATTTATGGGAAACTTGGAGCACTCTAATTAAAGCAAGAGCATTTGAAAATCTAGCTGTATCAACAACATGCAGAAACATTATCGATGGGGAAGAAGGATTAGCAATCGTAGCAGGCCCAGAGGGAACTTTATTGGAATCTAGGGAAGCTGGCGTTCATATTGTAAATGTAGATTTAGAACGTTTGCGTTGGCTTAGAGAGAATGAAGATAGATTTCATCATGAGCTTCCATATAAAGTAAAGCCGGGATTGTTGACCCAGTGGAGGCGTCCGGAACTTTATAATGAAATAGTAAAGAAAGATGAATAAGAAATAAGAAAATTCGATTTCATTGTTTGCGAGACAATTTAGCTGAAAGAATTTTACATTCCCTTCATTGAATTTTCATTTAATACGATGGGACATTTTTTCAAATATTAAAGATCGATAGATTATAGAGAAAAGGAATGGTGAGAATGGTTATACAAAACAATAAACTTCCAATGCTAGCAACGAAATGGTCTTCTGAAAAAGCAGAACACCAATTTGCTGTTTATAATCCTGCAACGGATAAGGTTATTACAGTCATTCAAGGTGGGGGAGCTGAAGAAATAGATGCAGCAGTAAGTGCTGCAGATAAAGCTTTTCATGAAGTCTGGAAGCATGTTCCTGCACAAGAAAGAGGATCATTACTTCGTAAATCTGCTGAAATTATTAAATTAAATCTAGAGGAGCTAGCCATATTGGAATCAAAAGAAAATGGCAAGCCTATTAATCAAGCGCGGGATGATGTTGAAAAGTGTGTGAAAGCTTTTGAATATTTTGGCTGTCTTGTCGGAAACATTCCCAATGAGCTATTGGATCTTGGTCCAATCTATGTTCCTATTTTTTTAGAACCCTATGGGGTAGTAGGTGGCATTCTACCTTATAATTGGCCGCCTATACACATGGCAGCCAAAACCGCTCCGGTTTTAGCTGCTGGTAATACTGTTGTATTAAAACCAGCAGAACAAGCCCCGCTCACAGTTATAAGGTTAGTGGAACTGATTCAAGATGTTTTCCCAAAGAATGTAATAAATGTTGTTGCCGGAATAGGACCGGAAACAGGGCAAGCTTTAGTATCTCATCCCTTGGTTCGGAAAATTTCTTTTACAGGTGCCTCAGCAACTGGAGTTTCCATTCTTAAAGAAGCAGCAAATAATTTAACCCCTTGTATTTTAGAATTAGGTGGAAAAAACCCGATGATTGTTTTTGAAGATGCAAACATTGATTCAGCAGTGAGAGGAGCTGTAGAGGGAGCTTTTTATAACTCAGGGCAGGCTTGTACAGCTGCTTCACGTATTATAGTTCATCGAAGTATTCAAGAAGAATTTGTTGATAGACTTGCAAAGGTAGTAAAAGAAATGAAAGTAGGGGATGGAGCTAATTCAACTACGCATATTGGCCCGCTTGTTTCACAGCAACAGAAAAAAAGAGTTTTAGATTATATTGATATAGGGATTAAAGAGGGCGCTGTTATTGCTGCAGAAGGAAAATTGCCAGAAGAACCTGAATTAAAGGATGGTTATTTCGTTAAACCAATAATTTTTACAAATGTAGATACGAAAATGAGGATAGCCCAAGAGGAGATTTTTGGTCCTGTTACATGCATATTGACTTTTGATGATATAGAAGAAGCAATTTCTATAGCAAATGATTCAGAATATGGCCTGGTAGCAAGTATTTATACCGCTTCTCATGATTTTGCAATGAGAGTTGCCAGACAACTTGATGTAGGGACAGTATTTATAAATAACTATTATCGAGGTGGAGTCGGAGTGCCATTTGGCGGTAATAAAGCTAGTGGTTTTGGAAGAGAACGAGCGCTAGAGACCATCCGAGAATTTGGAAGAAGTAAAGCTGTTAAAGTGTTATCAGGATTAGGAAATGTAAAGGAATGGGACACAGAGAATCATGACTGATTCTTAAATGTCTATCCTCAGCTTCTCACTTTTTAGCTTTGTCAAGCACAAATGAAAATGACATCCCCAAAATCATAAACAGAAGTTTTCGTGGCGTAGATATTTTCACCGGAGTCTAGGGGGGTGCGGACAAAAAGTTGGACACTCCTAGTGAGCAAAATCTCGAGTTATGTGTGGAGAAAATGTATAAGAATACAATTATTCCCTTATATTGTATGAATATCGTGCATAATTGCTTAAAAACTGCAATAAAACCACACATAACTCAATATTTTGCTCCTTTATCCCATATTTACTCCCATTTTCATTTGTGATTTTAAGGTGATATTATCTTTGTGTTTCATATAGAGAAAAAACTAAAAAAATAGTTGTCTTTTTCTCTGATCTGGGGTACAATAAAAATTGCGAATCAGGGGGACTGGGAAAAGATTAATCAGGGTGTCTCATTTGTAATTGCAAGCCTCATTAGCTCAGTTGGTAGAGCACCTGACTCTTAATCAGGGTGTCGGCGGTTCAAACCCGCCATGGGGTACCATCAAAACATTGGAAAAGCAAGTTTTATCATGATTTGTTAAGACTTGTTTTTTAGTTTTTGCCAATATTTTGCAAACATGCTATAATAATAATCAATATTAGGTGAATATACTTATTGTGGTGACTTAGCTATCCGGCTATGATTAGCATGGCATGTAGAGCTTAATAACAGACAGACATATAGGGGGAATACTATGGTCACAAGTAATAGATTTGAAAAGGAAGATGATGATGTCCAAGATTTATGTGAAAGAAGCAAGGAAGAAGCACGTGCATATATAGCCGAGCTTGAGAAAAAAGATAAAAATAAGGATGAATTTATCAGCATATTATCCCATGAATTGAGAAATCCAATAGCTGCAATCAAGGGTGGTATTGAGTTACTGGAACTGGTGAATAAAAACAGAGAGACTTTAAAAATAATAATGATTTTAAAACGTCAGGTTGAACAATTATCGAAGCTGGTTGACGGATTGCTGGATATGACACAAATAACCCAAAATAAGATCATATTAAATAAGGCTATTGTCAATCTCAATAAGATTGTTAATGATGCCATAGTGGATATAAGGCCGCAGTATGAAGAAAAAGGTATAAAATTATTAAAAAGTATATGTAAACATTCTATCTTCGTGAATGTTGATGCAATGCGTATTGCACATTGTATCGGGAATATTTTAAGAAATGCCCTCAAGTACACCCATCAAGATGGTACTGTCAGTATTTCTTTAGACATTGAAGGGGAGAAGGCAGTTATCAAAATACAAGATAATGGTATTGGAATTAGTTCGGAAATGTTACTAAGAATTTTTGAGCCCTATGAACAGGCTATTGATAATTCCTCTAATAGTTTAAATAAGGGGCTGGGATTAGGGCTTTTCATTGTAAAGAATATTATAGAAATGCATGATGGTGATGTGAGCGCAAGTAGTCCAGGCTTAACGAAGGGATCATTATTTACAATGCGACTACCAATTCTCTAGAAAAAAGTGAGGGATAGGTTATGAATAATGAGAATCAAGAGAGCAAAAAAAGCAATAAGGACATTATAGAAGGGGGCCAATTGTACATAGACATGGAATCATTATCCTTGAAGGAAATTAATGAGATGGCATCGAAAAAGATAAGGATAAAGAAAAAGAAGGAGCCTATGACCTATTTGCACATTAGGATACCTTTAAGCCTGAAAAAACAGCTTGTAAAAGCAGCAGAACAAGAGGAGAGAACTGCCTCTAACCTTGTTCGATTGCTCATAAGGGAACATGTTAAGGAGATTATTTGATGTTCAGCCAAAAAACACACAGATTCGTGTGTTTTTTAGATTGCTACTCATGGTTAATTTTTTCTTCAAAAACAAGTTTCCCAAGCTCAGGGAGTACTCTGGATGGTAAATCTCCATAATCAATGCTATCTTTAGAATCTAGAGGTGCATTCACTAAACTATTGATTAAATTAATGGATTTCATTTCATCCAAACTGATATGTGTCTCTTTCAATTTACCACCTCCTTTATTTATTTTGAACAAAAGTGGACAAATTAAACATGTCAAAAAATTTCTTTTTTTGCTGACCGTGATTAGGGGAAAAAGCAAATAGTGAAAGCCGCCAATTATTTTAGGCGGCTCTTAGTTTTATGGGTTAACAACGTCTTCTTGGGCAGTTTCTCGAACATCTAGAGGAGCAGGTTCCCAGGGAAGTCCTACAGCATTTTCCAATGAAAAAACCTGCCAACAGAGGAAGGATACACATTTTATGACCTCCTTTCGTTGTGCTTCTATTGTATGTTAGAGCACTTCGAAGGGTGATGTTATAAACAAGTTCATCTGGATGACATCAACAATTAATGCTATAATCGTTTTATTGATTATTTTTAATAAGCACTAGAAAGAGGGACATTAAAAGTGAAAGCAGCTAATAAAAGATTTTATAAAACAATTATTCATTTAGCATTGCCTATGGCTATACAGCAGCTAGTCCTGATGTCTGTCAATATGGCTGATACGCTAATGGTAGGAAGATTAGGAGAGCAGCATATTGCAGCTGTAGGCATTGCCAATAAATATTATTATATCATATTCACACTTTATGTAGCTATCAATAGTACAGCAAGTATCTTTATATCCAGAGCTTTTGGTAATAAGAATAATTTGGCTTTAAAAAACGCTTTTTGCTTTTCAGGGTTATTGGGAACTTCGATAGGCTTAATAGCATCCTTATTTACCATAGCATTTCCACAGCTTATACTGAGGATATTTACAAATGATCCTGTTGTCATTAGCCTAGGAGTAGGTTACCTAAGAATTGTAGCTATAAGCTATGTTTTTATAGCTTTAACAAGCACATTTTCATATGCACTTAAGAGTATTGGTAACGCTAAAACCGGAATGCGCGTTAGCTTGCTTGCACTTATCATTAATATCATATTGAACTATCTCTTAATCTTTACGGCTGGGTTAGGTGTAATAGGGGCAGCCATAGCCACAGTGTTAGCTCGCCTAGCAGAGGTTATGCTTCTTGCCCGTTATATATATAGAACGGATTCTCTACTTAAAATAAGCCTAGGCGATTTTAAGAATATAACAAGGGAATTTATGACGGATTATATAAGGGTGCTCCTGCCTGTAGGAATGAACGATATTATTTGGGTAGTAGGTATATCGATGTATATGGTGGCTTACGGAAAATTGGGGACGGAAGCTATTGCGGCAGTGAATATATCAGAAAATGTACAGAATGTTTTCTTTTCATTTAGTATAGGATTATCACAGGCAGCAGCAGTTATCATAGGAAATGTCATAGGAAAAGAAGGACCGAAAAGGGCGCAATATTATGCAACAAGATTTATTAGAATCGGAGTCGTAGTCGGAAGCATTTGTGGACTCATCTTATTTTTACTGGCACCGATTATTATAGGATTTTTTAATTTATCAGAAGAAGTTCGCCTTTTATCACTCAGGACCCTCTATGTTACCGCAGTGTTTATCAATATTAGGACAGTTGCCCTAATATTGATTATTGGCATTCTTCGAAGCGGTGGAGATGTGAAGTATTCCATGTATGCGGAAGGTTTTAGTATTTGGGCTATAGGTGTTCCCCTAGCCTTTATCGGTACCATGGTTTTTAAATTAGACATTTATTTTGTAGTGCTCTTAGTCAGCCTAGAGGAATTAATTAAAACAGCCATTGTTATGAAAAGAATTGTAAGTAAAAAATGGATTCATAGGTTAACCACCCGTTAGGTAAATGTCATTAAAAGGGCTCCTTTAAAGCTCCACGATGTTACGTATTTTTTCACATAGCTCTTTATTGCCGGTTAAAATGGAAAGACGACCATCTGCATAGGTCTGGGTCCAGAAATAGCCACCGGCTTCTTCAACAATACATTGACCGGCCGTAATATCCCAGACGGATAACTTGAGCTCCCAATGAGCATCTAAAACACCTTGAGCAACAAGGCATAAGTCATAGGCAGCAGCGCCCATACGACGAATACCCTTGATTAATGGAATCATCTTCTGTATATTTTGGGAGTTGTTTTTTGGTGATATTGCCCGGTCATAAGGAAAGCCTGTTGATAATACAGCAGCTTTTAAATCTGTGACAGAAGAAGCAGACAATTTAATGGTAGAGCCCGTCAGGCCACTCATCAAATAAGAACCCTGGTTTTCGGCTGCATAATAGAGTTCATTTAATGTAGGAACATAGATGATTCCGAGGACAGGTTTTTGATCCTTTGTGCCAAAATGGCGTACCTTTCCAATAGAGATAGCAAAGATAGGGCTACCTATTGAAAAATTTGTTGTACCATCTAAAGGATCGACTATCCAAGTATAGCTGCTTTTGTTTTTAATCACCGGCTCAGCTTCTTCTGTAATAATATTATCTTCGGGGAAATGTTCCATTAAAAATTTTAAAATTTTATCATTAGAGGTCTTATCAACCTCTGTTATCAAATCAATCTCTGTTGTTTTCGAGTGGATATTTAAATTTGATTTTCTGAAGTTTTCAATTTGATAGCGACCTATTTCGCGTATAAAAGGTTCAAGTAATTTTATTTCTTTCATTAAATTAAGCTCCTTTTTTTCTTCATAATGAGTTTTCGTAGAGTATCCAGCGGGATACTGCCAAGTGCAAGAATTGACATGAAGCCCCAAACAGACAGAGGTAAACTGACGAGCCCGGCTATCGGACCTATTATTTGTACTAGAACAACTAATAATATCACCACAGCTATCATAACAGCAACAAATTGTTTATTCTGGTGGATATATTCTAAAGGATTGAAACCCTCTGTTCTTGCATAAAAACCATTGAGCACAGCTGTCAGCATGAAGAATACAAGCATGGCCGATTCCTTAAAAGCTACACTAATCTCCGTACCTTTTGGGGCATAAAAGCTGATAATCGAAGGTATCAAGAGAATAGCTAAGGAAACGATGACAATATAAGCACTTGTAACCAAGATTTGACTGGCCATATAGGTGTTGACAATATTTTCCCTTCGACTAATCGGCTTTTCTTTCATAAACCGTTTAAGAGAAGGTTCACCACCAAAGGCCAAGGCAGCCAAGGTATCCATGACTAAATTAATATAAAGAAGGCTGATGATACTGATGGGCTGTGATATGCCAAGCAGTGGTGCTATGAAGGACAAGACAACGGCAGCAATGTTAATGGTTAATTGGAATATGATAAATTTCCTAATATTTCTAAAGATAGTTCTGCCATAAAGGATTGCTTTTTTAATCGATAAGAAATTATCATCTAAAATAGTAATTTCTCCTGCCTCTTTTGCCACATCCGTACCGGAACCCATAGCAAAACCTACATCGGATTTTTTCAAAGCAGGCGCATCATTTACACCATCCCCTGTCATGCCTACAACAAGGTCTAATTCTTGTGCTATTCTTACTAAGCGACTTTTATCTGTAGGCAAAGCCCTTGCTACAACCCTTAAGTCGGGCAGGATTACCTTTAATTCTTCATCTGTCTTTGCGTTGAGTTCATCCGATGTTAAAGCAATGTCTTTATGCTCTTTTAACAATCCGGATTCCTTAGCTATGGCTACTGCTGTTTCTTTTCTGTCACCGGTAATCATGACGACCTGTACACCGGCGCTTTGTACATCTCGGATAGCCTCTACAGCTTCGGCTCTTACATTATCGCGGATGCTGACAATACTTACCAGCGTCAGTTCCGCATTTGTTTCATCCATTGGCGCTATAGCTACAGCAAGAAGTCTCATGGATCGCCCTGCTTGCTCATTCATATAGGCTATTAGGATATTTTTCTCAACAAGCTTTTGAACTTTTCCGTTCTCATCCATATACATGGTACATTGATCTATTATTTTTTCCGGAGCACCTTTAATATAGGTTTTACAAGTACCGTCACAGACCAACATCGTACTGGAGAACTTTTTACTGGAATCAAAAGGATTAAATTCTTGTACATCTTTCTTGTCTATCTTTGAAACATGATTATCTCTTCTTAAATAATTCATCAAAGCCCTGTCGGTTGAATTTCCTCCAATAACAATGCCGTCAGTATAGGTTGCGCTATTGTTGATTCCAATACCGCGAATGATTTCTACAGCAAGATCGGAATGAATTTCTTCTATGTCTGTAAAAATCCTGACATTCCCTGTTGCCATTTGAACAACAGATAATTTTCCTTCAGTAATCGTTCCTGTCTTATCAGAGAACAATAAATTTAACCCACCGGCAGTTTCTATACCATTAAGTTTTCTTACTAAAACATTGTCCTTCATCATTTTAGCCATGTTCATGGATAATACAAGGGCAATCATCATAGGCAGGCCTTCGGGGACGGCCATAACAATAATGACAACGGCAAGGGATATAGCCTCAATTAGAAGTTGAAATAAGCCTAACCCATCGGGAAAGGGGTTACCGCTGAGGACAATGTTTTGGAACAAATAAGCTATGGCAATGACGCCAGCGCCTATGTATCCAAATTTAGAAATTTGTTTTGCCAAAATTCCCAGCTTCACTTTTAGGGGAGTGTCTCTCGTTTCATCCTGCATTTCTAAAGCAAGCTGTCCATAGATTGTTTTATCTCCTACCTTTTGAACTTCAACCAAACCTTCGCTGCTGGTAACGACCGTTCCTCTATAGACATAATAGGGGTTAAATAAATCATTTGTATTACCCAATTCATTATCTAAAACAGCTGTTTTTGTGGCTTCTACTGACTCCCCATTAAGAGTGGACTGATCCACCTGTATGGTTCCTTTTACAATAATACCATCCGCCGGAAGTTTATCCCCTGTTTGAAGTGAGATGATGTCACCAACGACAATATCATTGATGCCTATTTCCACAAGCTTACCATTTCTATAGACCTTAACCTTTTCTCTGGATAATTGTTCAGCTCTTAAGGCCATAGCTTTGCTTTCTTGTTTATTTTCCGATAATACACCCACGAGATTTGCAATACAAATGGCTATAAAGATGCCAACAGCCTCAAACCACTCAGATCTACCCATAAAAACGAATATTAAATTGATGACCAATGCCACAATTAGAATGATAAGCATAGGATCCTTAAAGCCTTCCACAAATTTATGGAAAAGGGAATCTTGTTCTTTTTGTGTCAGGGAATTACTGCCATGCTCTTGACGACTTTCATTCACCTGATAATCTGTTAAACCTTCGAAGTTCAATTTTTGTCCTCCCTGTTATTCAACACGCACACTCCTATAGCTTGCGTGAGCTTATTTTAAAATAAAGTTAGATGTCATGATTAGTATAGCTTCTTTTGACGATTATATATATTATCAATTCAAATTGTCAAATTAATATCAGCAAGAAATACATTAAAAAAATGATGCAGTCAAACTATCTTTTAGAATACAGAAAAATTTTGACACTAAATGTAATAAAAAAAAATAGAAAAATAATTTTAAATACCATATTTTTATACAGAATAGAACATAAAAACTAGTATAAAGATGATTTGCGCCATCAGGCTTTGATAAAAATTTTTATGTTCATCTTATATAATAGAGGATACTAACAAAAGCAGAAAGGGGATAAGAGGTATGAATAAGGAGGGAGGGTTACTTGAGAATATAATCGATAACTTTCAAATTGGAGAAATAAAAAATTATAGGATAAATCGAGAATTGAGAAGACTCGATGAATCCCGATATATAATTATTAAGGACTTCAGTCTGGATCATAAAAGAAAGAGAAATATCGATTATATTATCTTGTCAGACCATGGCATTTTTATTATCAAAGAAAAGAGGAAAAGAGGAATTATATTTGGCTACGATAAGGATTATTTTTGGAATGAGAAGTCATTATTAGGCACACATAAATTTTTTAATCCCATAATAGAAAATTACGAAAGGATAAATGATCTGAAAAGAATTATTAATTCTGTGAAGCCCTTGTTTTATTATAACGTCATACTTTTTACCAAAAATCCTGAAATTTATGTAGAACAAACTGTTGAAAATGAAAGCAATGTTATAACAACCTTGGACAAGCTTGTAGAAATAATTGAGGACACAAATAGGTTGAATAAAAGCTATATAAATAAAAAAGATGTTTTTAATAAAATTATAGAGCATCACGAACAGGTGAGAGATGGCATGAGAGATATTATTGGAGGGGCTGTAAAAGAAAGCGAAAATAATGTAATCCGAAATATCATTAACAGAGTCAGTTAGTATATATAGATAAAAGAGTAAATGCCGATATATAATCGGCATTTTTAAATGAGTAAAACGAGAAATATATATTCGTTGGCATAGCTTTGTAGATTATGGTAAAATTACTAATAAAACCAGTATTCCGTTTAAAAAGGTGAAGCAGGAGGATAAAAATGAATTATAAATCAGATATTGAAATTGCACAAGAGGCTGAAATTGATTTAATTAATAGCGTTGCAGAGAAAATTGGAATACCAGAAAAATATGTTGAAAATTACGGAAAATACAAAGCTAAAGTAGACTATAACTTGCTTTCGGATCTTCATCATGAAGAAAATGGGAAACTGATATTAGTAACCGCAATTAATCCCACTCCGGCAGGAGAGGGAAAGACCACAACGACAGTTGGATTAGGGGATGCTCTTACTAAGATTGGCAAAAAAACAATGGTGGCCCTTCGTGAACCATCCTTAGGTCCGGTGTTTGGTGTTAAGGGCGGGGCTGCAGGTGGTGGATTTGCCCAAGTTATTCCTATGGAGGATATTAACCTGCATTTTACAGGGGACTTACATGCAGTAGGTACGGCTAATAATCTCATTGCTGCTATGGTAGACAATCATATACAGCAAGGTAATCTGTTAAATATTGATCCTAGGCGCATTGTTTGGAAACGAGCTATGGATATGAACGATCGCCAGCTTAGATTGATGGTCAACGGTTTGGGTGGCAAGGTCAATGGGATACCAAGAGAAGATGGATTTGAAATAACGGTTGCTTCAGAAGTGATGGCAGTCCTTTGTTTATCCAATGACTTGAATGATTTGAAGGATAAAGTTGCCAGAATGGTCGTAGCCTATTCTTATGATGGACAGCCTATCTTGGTCGAGGATATTCATGCACAAGGTGCAGTAGCAGCCCTTCTTAAGGACACACTTAAGCCTAATTTGGTTCAAACATTAGAGCATACGCCAACCTTTGTGCATGGTGGTCCTTTTGCTAATATAGCCCACGGATGCAATAGTATCATGGCCACAAAAATGGCTTTAAAGCTAGCTGATTACGTTGTTACGGAAGCTGGATTTGGTGCAGACCTAGGAGCAGAAAAATTTATCGATATCAAGTGTAGGCAAAGTGGAATCAGACCCCATGCAGTTGTCATTGTTGCAACAGTAAGGGCCTTGAAGCATCACGGAGGCTTAGCTAAGATAGATTTAGGAACTGAGAATCTGCAGGCTCTTGAAAGGGGTATACCTAATTTGTTGAAGCACGTGGAAAACATAACACAAAACTTCAAACTTCCGGCAGTTGTAGCGATTAACAAATTTCCTACTGACACCGAAAAAGAATTAGCTTTTATCGAAAACAAGTGTTTAGAATTAGGTGTTAATGTTGCCCTATCCGAAGTTTGGGAACATGGTGGCAAGGGTGGTGAAAAGCTAGCACATGAAGTGGTGAGCCTAATTGAAAAAAATGAATCGGAAGTTAAATTTACCTATGAAGATGACACGACTATAAAAGAAAAGATAGAAGCTATAGCTAAGAAGATATACGGCGCAGAGGGTATCGATTTTATAGGACAAAGCATAAAACAAATGGAGGAACTAGAAAAGTTAGGGTATGGGAGATTACCGATATGTATGGCTAAAACACAGTATTCCTTATCCGATGATCCTTCAAAGATTGGCAGACCGGAAAACTTTAGAATAACGATACGAAACCTGAAGGTTTCAGCAGGGGCTGGGTTTATAGTGGCTTTAACAGGGGATATTATGACGATGCCGGGATTACCAAAGGTTCCATCAGCTGAAAAAATAGATGTAGATAATACAGGCAAAATATCCGGACTGTTTTAGATAACAGTGTGGTCTTTTTAAAACAGGATGTTATAATGTATTTAGAGAAGTCTTCAAAAGATATTCTAGAAAAGGAGAGAAAAAATGGCCAAGATAACAACTCAAAAAATAAAAGAGATGAAGGTACAAGGTGAAAAAATAAGCATGATTACGGCCTACGATTACCCTACTGCTTATTTAGCCGATAAAGCTGGAATAGATATCTTATTAATAGGTGACTCTTTGAGCATGGCAGTATTAGGTGATCATACGACAGTATCTTGCACCATGGAAGAAATGATTCATCATACAAAGCCTGTGGTAAAAGGGGCTCCAAATCCTTTGATAGTGAGTGACATGCCATTTGGTTCATATAATGGTTCAAAAGAAGATGCTATCTATAATGCCACAAGATTCCTCAAGGAGGGGCGATGTGATGTAGTGAAGCTCGAAGGCGGCACAGAGATGGCTGAAACAGTGAAAGCAATTGTTGATGCGGGAATCCCTGTTATGGGGCATATTGGCCTTACCCCTCAAACTGTATCGAAACTGGGTGGTTTTAAGGTTCAAGGTAAAGGGGAAGAAGCGGCTAGAGGCGTTCTTGAGGATGCATTGGCCATAGAAGCAGCAGGTGCATGCTCTATTGTACTTGAATGTGTTCCTGAGCAACTGGCTAAATTGATTACCTCAAAATTATCGATACCTACTATTGGTATCGGTGGCGGTAGATACTGTGATGGGCAAGTACTTGTGTTTCATGATATGTTTGGCCTTTTCGAGAGATTCACACCTAAATTTGTAAAACAATACATGAATTTATCAGCAGAAATTATTAGAGGGTTAGAACAGTACAAGCAAGAAGTGAAAGAAGGTAAGTTTCCTGAAGAAAAACATGCATTTGGTGGCATAGAAGAAGAAGAGCTTAAACGCTTATACTAGATAATTAGGATTTTCAAAACATTTAAAGAGGGTGATTGCTTGAAAATTGCTATTATAGGGTCTGGTGCCATGGGATGTTTATATGGTGGATTATTAGCAGAAGGCGGAAATGAAGTATACCTTATAGATATATGGAAAGAGCATGTGGATACCATTAATGAAAAGGGTTTAAATATTAAAGGTTTGACGGGAGAGCGAGTCATTTCTAATATAAAAGCCACTACAGACTCCAAAGAGATAGGAAAGGTCGAGCTGGCCTTAGTTTTTGTGAAGTCTACTTCAACGGGAGAAGCTGCAAGAGAAAACAAAGATGTAGTCGATGAAAATACAGTAGTTCTTACGCTTCAAAATGGTTTAGGGAATTTAGAGAAATTGATGCAGGTATGGGATAGTTCGGTTATTGCCGGGACGACAGCTCATGGTGCAACACTCATAGGTCCCGGTTCCATACTTCATGCAGGTCAAGGTAAGACCATCATCGGTGAAGTATCCGGATTGGCCACAAAAAGAATAGAATGGATACAGAAGGTATTTAATGATTCAAGGATTGATACCGACATTTCAGATAATGTCATGGGGCTTATATGGGATAAACTCCTAGTCAATATAGGGATAAATGCCATTACGGCTCTAACAGGTCTACGGAATGGTCAATTACTGGAACATGAAGAAACAGAATGGATACTAGAAGAAGCTGTGAAAGAGGCTTTCCAAATTGCTCAACTAAAGGGAATAAGGCTTCATTATGAAGATCCCATTGCTCACACTAAAGATGTTTGTAGGGCTACAGCTGAAAACAAAGCATCAATGCTTCAGGATGTTATTCATAAAAGAGAAACGGAAATAAAAATGATTAATGGAGCCATAGCAGATGAGGCAGAAAAATATGGCGTAATCACTCCTGTTAATAAACTGTTAACGAATTTGATTTTAATGAAAGAGAAATTGTATGAGATAGTATAAAAAATGAAAGCCTATAAAAATATTTTTATAGGCTTACATTTTTACTCATTAGTTCCATGTAATTCCAATGAGAATAAGGAGGGAATAGAAAAATGAAAAGATTTTTCGCTATTTTATTAGTATTTGTACTATCAATAGGTTTGCTGGCAGGTTGTGGTAATAACACTTCGGATGATACGACGGAGCCCCTTGTACTTAAATTGGGTCATGCGCTTAATGAAGATCACCCTTATCACTTAGGAGCAGTAAAATTTAAAGAAATAGTAGAAGAAGAAACTAATGGGGAGATTCTCATTGACATATTCCCCAATAATCAGTTAGGAACCGGAGAGAGAGACTTAATCGAAGGTATGCAACTTGGAACTGTGGATTTAGTAGTATCTTCATCAGGCCCTTTAAGTGGTTTTGAAAAGAGTTTTATGTTATTTGACTTTCCTTTCTTATTTAGGGATAAAGATCATGCTAATAAAGTATTAGACGGTGAGATAGGAAGTTATGTATTGAGCCTATTAGAACCGCAAGGTATCAAAGGTTTAGCCTGGTATGAAAATGGCTTTAGACATCTGACAAACTCAAAGAGAGAAATAATGACACCGGAGGATGTTAAAGGATTAAAAATCAGAACCATGGAAAACAAATTGCACATGTCTATATGGGAAGTTCTTGGGGCCTTACCAACACCAATGGCTTGGGGAGAGATCTTTACAGCATTACAGCAAGGAACGGTACACGGCCAGGAAAATCCAATACCTATTATTTACACGCAAAAGGTTTATGAGGCACAAGAATATCTTACTTTAACAGGTCATGTTTATTCGCCAGCCCTTATTATGATGAGCAAAGCGAAGTATGATGCCTTATCTGAAGAATACAAAGAAATTTTTATTCATGCCGCTCTTGAATCAGGAACACTACAAAGAGCAAAGATCACTGAAATGGAAGAAGAACAATTAGGGTTATTGGAAGATGCAGGGATGATAATCACACATCCTGATAAGGCTCTCTTCTTGCAAAAAACTAAACCTGTTTATGATCAATATAAGACGGAACTGGGCCAAGATGCCGAGTATCTTGAACAAATTATAAATATGCAATAGTCTTAAGCTTGCAAGCTCTGCTGTAGCCTGCAAGCTCTTTTAATGCAAAAGGAGTCAGGCCTATGAAGAAGTTTAAAAATGCAATAGATAAAATCAATCAGTGTGTTGAATATGTCACTATTGTACTCATTGCTGTTATGGTCATCGTAGTTTTCTTACAGGTTATTTTTAGGTTTATCATAGAAAGATCCTTAGCATGGTCTGAAGAAATGGCCAGATATCTGCTGATATGGGTAACATTTCTCGGTGCAAGTATAGGTATGAAAAGAAAGAGTCACATAGGGGTAGAAGTAGTGGTTAATTTGTTCAGCGAAAGAATTCAAGTATTTATAAGGATAATTACAAATATGATA
Organism: uncultured Eubacteriales bacterium; assembly: GCA_964429195.1. Taxonomy (GTDB): domain Bacteria; phylum Bacillota; class Clostridia; order Peptostreptococcales; family JAAYPU01; genus JBBAFM01. Next base: position 15,933 of record CAYSBC010000020.1, read on the forward strand.
ATGATGGTTTTCCTTGTGGCTGTTATTATATGGAGTCAAAGGCTCCTAGCTATTGTTAGCCAACAAAGATCCCCAGCTATGGAAATATCCATGGCCATTCCTTATACAGCCATTGTAGTCAGTTCTGCTTTAATGGCCCTTTATATACTTTATAATATCTTATTAGATATAATTGAAATCCGAAATAAAAAGAAAGGGCTTCAATAGATGAAGAGGTGAATTCTATGACTATCATTCTATTTGTAAGTCTCTTGATACTTATTTTACTTAATATTCCTATTGCTCTTTCGATTGCTTTGGCATCTGTTGCAGCTATCCTGTTTAATGGGAACATACCCTTAGTGGTAGTCGTACAAAAGATGATTATAGCAGCAGATTCTTTTCCCTTGATGGCGGTACCCTTTTTTATATTAGCCGGATCGATTATGGAGCATGGAGGCATCTCCAGTCGATTAATTAGATGTGCAAATGTCATAGCAGGTCAATTTACCGGCGGTTTAGCCTTAGTTGCTATTATAGCAAGCTTGTTCTTTGGAGCCATATCCGGTTCAGCGGCAGCAACAGTTGCGGCTATTGGAGGCATCCTTATTCCTGCGATGATTAAACGTGGTTATGATGTAGATTATGCTACGGCAGTTCAAGCTTCCGCGGGAACATTAGGTGTCATGATACCGCCAAGTATTCCAATGGTTGTATATGGTGTTTTGACAGGAGCATCCATAGGTACTCTCTTTATAGCTGGCATCATGCCCGGAATTTTGGTAGGTTTCTCATTGATGCTCGTAGCTTATGTCATAGCTAAAAGAAGGGGTTACACAGGAGAAGCCAAGGCTTCTAAGGCTGAGATTATTAAAGCCTATAAAGATGCTATATTTGCATTGTTAATGCCGGTTATTATTCTTGGAGGTATTTATGGAAGTGTTTTTACACCGACAGAGGCGGCCGTTGTGGCGGTTGTCTATGGTATAATCATTGGTATCTTTGTTTATAAGGAATTGAAGCCCAATAGGCTAAAAGAGGTATTAGCTTCTACTGCTGTGACGACGGGTACAGTCATGTTCATTATATGTACAGCAGCAATATTTGGATGGGTATTAGCCTCCGAGCAGATACCCCAAGTTGTCGCTGCAAGTATACTTTCCATTTCGGAAAATCCAATTGTTATTCTTGCTTTAATCAATTTACTACTTCTAATTATAGGGACCTTTATGGAGACTACCGCTGCAATAATCATAGTAGTTCCTGTCCTTATGCCTATAATTGATCAATTAGGCATAAATCCTATTCATTTTGGAATTATAGTGGTAGTAAACCTAGCAATGGGTATGATTACCCCGCCTCTGGGGGTCTGCTTGTTTGTAGGTTGCGGTATTTCCAAGATTAAACTGGAAGATATAACGAGGGCAATCTGGCCATTTGTACTCGTGATGATTATCGATATTATTATCCTTACTTATATTCCTATCATTTCTTTATTCCTACCAAAATTGATGGGAATGCCGTTATAGCTGTAAAAATGAAGAGTCATGTTTTGACAAGGTTATTAATTCCAAAAAAATAATGGTAACACTAGAATGATTCATGTATAATAAGTAAGAATGCATTTTTGGAATGGTGAAGGGGTAAAGCCCTTTGAAGATTTATGATAAAGAGAGGTGATTTAGTGAGCAAACAAAGAGGCATGTTAATAGCACTTATAGCGATAGGCTTAATTGTGCTTACAGCTTTTGGAAGTATTCTTAAATTTATTACAGATTACTTATGGTTTAAAGAACTGGGTTATACGGGAGTCTTTTTAACAAAATTGATGACCCAAGTTAAAATAGCTATACCGATGTTTATAATTTTCACGCTTATATTGTTTTTCTATTTAAGAAGCATAAAGAATGATTATTATAAAAAGGTTAACTCAAACAGTCTTGGTATTTCAGAGAAAAGAATGAATCAAATTACCCTAGGAGTTTCGGTACTGGTATCGCTATTATCTGTACTGGCAGTCACATCTGCAATTTGGTATGACATCCTTAAAGCATTCAATGGCACGGACTTTAATATCCTAGACCCAATATTTTTTAAGGACATATCCTTTTATATATTCCAGCTGCCTCTCATGGCCAAAATCTATAGTATGTTGGTGACTTTTGTCCTATTTTTGATTATAGCAACAATCGTCTTTTATCTATTCTTAATAGGAGCGAGACGGCCAAGTATTAGAGAAGTAGGGGAAGATCAAGGTTATAGACGAGGCGGGTTATTTGGCAATTACATTCCAAATATTGATACAGTCAATATAAAAGAAGTATTGAATGTTGGTGTGAAGCAGCTTTCAATCTTGGGAGTAATCTTTTTTCTTGTTCTTGGATCAGGTTATATTCTTAAGCAATTCGAACTTTTATACTCTTCAAGGGGAATTGCGTTTGGAGCCAGCTATGCAGACATCAAAGTAACTTTATGGCTATACAGGGCTATGATGGTCTTTTCCTTTATATCTGCCATTACCTTTGCGATTGGTCTTCGGTCCAAGAAATTAAAGACTGCTTTTATCGGTCCTGTTCTGCTTATTGTTATTTCTATTGCAGGAAACGGTATCGCATTGGGAGTGCAGAACTTTATAGTTGTTCCTGATGAGATTTCCAAAGAAAGCGAATACCTAGGTTATAATATTGAATATACACAGCTTGCTTATAACCTAGATCAGGTGGAAGAAAAGGAATTCCCGGCAAACCTCAACCTCACAAGGGAGGATTTAGATATAAATAAGGAGACCATTGATAATATCAGAATCAATGACTATAGACCAACAAATCAATTTTACAATCAAAGACAAAGCATGAGACGCTACTATCGGTTTAATGATATTGATATCGACAGATATATCATCAACGGAGCTTATACACAGGTATTTTTATCAGCCAGAGAAATTGATGAAAACTTGATTAATGACCAGTGGATTAGTCAGCATTTAAAATACACACATGGCTATGGGGTTGCCCTATCGCCTGTTAACGCGATAACAGCTACCGGTCAACCGCAGCTATTGATACAAAATATACCACCTATATCATCCATACCGGAAATTCAAATTGAAAGACCGGAGCTTTATTTTGGGGAATTAACGAACAACTATATTGTAATCAATACGGATGAGGAAGAATTTGACTACCCAAGTGGTGATGATAATGTTTACACCTTTTATGAAGGGACAGGAGGAATCCCTTTAAAAGGATTAAACAGGATATTGTTTGCCATAAGAGAGCAAAGCTTTAAGATACTTATTTCAAGCAACATTACGAGTGAATCCAAGATAATAATCAATCGTAATATTATGGATAGGGTACAAACGATAGCACCGTTTATCTCCTATGATGAAGATCCCTATGTCGTCGTATCGGAGGGTAAGCTCTATTGGATTGTTGATGGTTATACAACAAGTAACTATTATCCTTATGCTCAACCATTTGATTCGTATAGAACGAATTATATAAGAAATCCGATAAAGGTTGTCATCGATGCTTATAACGGCACAGTAGATTATTATATTGTAGAAGAAGAGCCGATGGCTATGACCCTTAGCAAGATATTCCCTGAGCTGTTTAAATCTCTCGACGAAATGCCTGAAGGCCTAAGAAGGCATTTAAGATATCCGGAGCAACTTTTTAATATACAAGCATTTATGTATAGAGATTATCATATGACCAATACGAGTGTATTCTATATGAAAGAAGATAGATGGGATATTTCCAGAGAAACATACGGAAATGCCGTAACCCAGATGGAACCCCATTATTTCATTATGAAGCTACCTGGAGAGGAAAGGGAAGAGTTTATATTATCCATACCTTACACACCTACGAATAGAGAGAATTTAACAGCTTTATTTATAGCTCGAAATGATGGAGAAGACTATGGAAAATTGGTTGTGTATAAAATGCCTAAAGAAAAAGCGGTCTACGGGCCAATGCAAGTAGAGGCGCGTATTACACAGGATTCAGAAATAGCCAAAGAATTAGCTTTGTGGGGGCAAAGAGGATCAACTGTCATAAGGGGAAATATCTTAACAATACCCATAGAAGAATCCCTTATTTACGTCGAGCCAATATATCTTCAAGCTGATAATACAAGTGGTCTTCCTGAGGTTAGAAGGGTTATTGTAGCCTACGGCGATATGATAGCTTATCAACCGACTTTGGATAAAGCCTTGGAAGAGTTGTTTGGGGATGAGGATACAGCATCACCAAGCCCGGATATTGAAAGACCGGGTTCAGGAGAAGACATGAGTCTGGATGAACTCATCAACTTAGCCAATGAGGCTTACATGAACATGGAGGAAGCCCAAAGAAATGGAAACTGGACAGCTTATGGTCAATATTTAAATCAATTAGAATCCTATTTAGAGGCACTCCAAGAATTATATACAATACAATAAAATTGAAGTATTTAAATAAAAATGCAATACAAGTTGAGTGATAGGTTTTATAGGACCTATCACTTTTTTTATAAAAAATCAAAAAACACTTATAGATGTTGTTAAAAAGGAGAACACTATATATGAGCAAAAAACTAATAAATACATAAGATAACATTATGACAGCTTTAATAGAAAGGATGATAAGATGAGCATTGAGGATATAACACCTTTTACATATTTTTATAAAAATACGAAGTTATTCATAAAGTTCATTGGAGCTAATTATAGAAAGGATGAAGACACGATACAAAATATCTATTTAGATACCTTGAAGCTTTATGACCAGTATATGGACGAATATTTCAATGAATTGGAAAAGTCCCATAAAAGAAAAGAAATAATTTTAGAATTAATAGAATTAATCTCCATGTACGATGAAGAAGAAGAATTAACGATTAATGGGATTGAATTATTTAGGGGGATCAGAATAAAGGGTAAAGTAGTTCGGCAACAATATGTGGAGATATGGTTGAAAAATAAAAACCTATGGGTCTATATTTTTGAAAACAAACCTATTAAAGAAGGACTTTTTATATGGGATGTGAATAAGCCGAGTGTGCTCAAGGAGGAGGAGATTTATTACGCACTAATAGAAAAAATTCATGAATTAAATAATAGCAAAAGAAATTGAAATTACTACAGGGATGTGCTATATTACATGTATTGTAAGAGTTGGCGGAACAAAATCTTTCGTCCCAATTGGACGCAAGGTTTTTTTTATCCAAGGGAGGTAGAAAAATGTTAGATATGAAGAGAATAAGAACAGAAAGTGAAGCGGTGAAGGCTGCTTTGCTAAAAAGAAATTTTGACATCAGCAAAATTGATGAAGTTCTGACGTTAGATGAAAAGAGAAGACTGATTTTAGTTGATGTCGAGCAAAAGAAAAACAGACAGAACCTTGTGTCAAAGGAAATTGCAAAGCTGAAAAAAGCGGGACAAGATTCCAATGATTTGTTAGAAGATATGAAAAAACTTTCTACCGAGATTAAAGATGACGATGAGAAGGTTAAAATATTAGAGGAAAATATCAGGGAATGCCTCTTAGGGATACCCAACACCCCTCATGATAGCGTACCAAAAGGGGACTCGGATGAAGAAAACATTGAAGTAAAAAAATGGGGAGAACCGAGAGAATTTGATTTTGAGCATAAACCTCATTGGGATATAGGTAACGATTTAGATATTTTGGATTTTGAAAGAGCTGTAAAAATTTCCGGAACCCGGTTTTCTGTGTATAAAGGGCTAGGTGCTAAATTGGAAAGATCTATCATTAATTTTATGCTCGATTTACATACATCAGAGCATGGGTATCAGGAAATCCTGCCTCCGTTTATGGTTAACAGAGAGGCCATGACTGGAACTGGCCAGCTTCCAAAATTTGAAGAGGATATGTTCCATGTCCCGGCAAAGGATTTTTTCCTTGTGCCAACGGCAGAAGTTCCTTTAACCAATCTCTTTATGAATGAAATACTTGAATCGGACAGTTTACCTACCTACCTTACAGCTTATACACCCTGTTTTAGAAAAGAGGCTGGTTCTGCCGGAAGAGATACGCGAGGTCTCATAAGACAGCATCAGTTTAACAAGGTAGAGTTAGTAAAATTTGTTAAACCTGAAACCTCCTATGAGGAATTGGATAGCCTTTTACATGCAGCAGAAGAGGTACTTCAATTATTAGAGTTGCCTTATAGGATTGTTAAATTGTGTACCGGTGATTTAGGATTTAGTTCTGCCATGACTTTTGATATTGAAGTATGGATGCCAAGCTATAATCGCTATGTTGAAATTTCATCCTGTAGTAATTTTGAGGATTATCAGGCAAGAAGGGCTTCTATAAGGTATCGCCCTGAGCCAAAAGGAAAGCTGGAGTTTGTTCATACGCTAAATGGATCGGGATTAGCAGTTGGCAGAACATTTGCAGCTATCTTAGAAAACTATCAACAGGCTGATGGAAGTGTAGCAATACCCAAGGCATTGCAAAGATATTGCGGTGGATTAGAGGCGATCACAAAGCCTTAAGAATAATAGAATCTTATGCAAAAAGGGAGCTGTCGGGAAATAGCTAATTTTGCCCCAATAATATAAAAATGAGTAGAACCCTCAAGAATAAAGTCTTTGAAAATGGCCTTGAATCTTGTAGGGTTCTATTTTGCATTGTAAGTACTAATTTGGGTACGGCAAATAATTGAAGCGCCTGAATTTATGGTTCTTCACCATTATACGGACATAACCAGTAAATATGAGATAAAGGAGCAAAATTTCAAGTAGTGTGTGGGATAAATGTGTAAATATACATAATTGTGTGTATATTACATGAATATTATGCATAATTACTTCGGTTTTGCAATAAAACCACACATTGGTTGAAATTTTGCTCACCAAACTTCGAATTACTTACAAGAAGGCCAAGGAGCTGTGGCTCAATGATTTTAAAAGAAGCAATATCTTTTAAGCTTTGGCTATAATTGTAATGCTAATTTTTCTCCATAATCTTCACAAAGATGAAGGGCTTCTTCATCGGGTTGCCATAAAATCCCCAGACCTTCTTCAATAACGTCAAAACCACAACCTTTGAGGGCTTCTGTCATGAGTTTTGGTGATTCCCCACTCCACCCATAGCTGCCAAAACCTGCAGCTTTTTTATTTTTAAACTTGAGACCTTTTGTTAACTCCAAAATGGAAGCCATGCCTGATAAAATACCTTTATTGATCGTTGAGGAGCCGGCGATAATCAGCTTGGATTTAAATATTTCAGTTACGATATCATTTTTATCGGTTTTTCCAACATTGTACAATTTTATATTGAGCGTTGGGTCCACAGATTTTACACCCTTTGCTATGGCCTCTGCCATTAATTTTGTAGCATTCCACATGGTATCGTAGATAATCGTAACCTGATGTTCTTGATAATTATCCGCCCATTTTAGATATTGTTCTACGATTTGAGTAGGGTTATCCCTCCATAGAATTCCGTGAGAAGGGCATATCATGTTCACTGGGACATTTAGCCCCAAGACCTCATTAATCTTCCGAGTAACCAATGGACTAAAAGGCGTCAGGATATTAGCATAATATTTTATGGCTTCTTGATACAATTCTCCTTGGTCCACAAGGTCATTGTACATTAATTCGGATGCATAGTGTTCCCCGAAAGCATCATTGCTAAAGAGGGTAGCATCTTTCGTATAATAGGTAAACATACTATCCGGCCAATGCAGCATAGGTGCTTCAATAAAAACAAGCTTGCCTTGTCCGAGATCAAGAGTGTCGCCAGTCTTCACAGTTACAAAGTTCCAATCTTCATGGTAATGGCCTTTTAAGGATTTTACTCCATTAGCCGTACAATAAATAGGTGTGTTAGGTATTTCCTTCATAAGTTTAGGAAGTGCACCGCTGTGATCAATTTCTGCATGATTTGCAATAATGTAGTCAATTTTATGAAGGTCAATCACTTTTTTCAAGTGTTCAACGAATTCCTCGTCAAAGGGCTTCCATACGGTATCAATCAAGGCTATCCTTTCATCCTGCACCAAATAGGAATTATAAGAAGAGCCTCTGTGGGTCGAATATTCTTCGCCGTGAAATTTTTCCAATTGCCAATCTATTTTTCCAACCCAAGTTATCCGTTCGTTAATCTTAAACATAATACACTCCCTCCTATAAAGCTCTTTTAAATAAAATATTATTTTCTGTTTGAATATGATTATGCATATTATCTACAAAATCCTCGAGCTTTTCAAATAATAAACTATAATTTGAACAAGCATCTTCAGGAGGCGTAAAATTGTTGGTCAGTTCTGTCAATTTAGCTAGGGCAATTTCCGCACCATCATGTTCCTTTTCTAATTTTTCAATCAAGGCTTTTATTCCGTCTTTTCCTTCTTTCATGTTTGGGAAGAGGTTTACTTCTTCTTGAATGAGATGCCCTTCAAGTCCTGTCTTTAAAGTACCAAAGGTAGAATGGATTTTAAACAACTCAGGATGATTTTTACAATGTACTAAGATGACATCTAACATAAGACTCAAAGTAATAGGTAATTCTTTTTTTAAATAGTCATGATGGTTTTTTTGAACATGTGCAATTAAATCATCAGTATTATAGCCGGATAAAACCTTTTCGTTTGATTCATATTTTGCGTTCTTCATAATATAATCCTCCTTGATAAGTGCTATGTATTTAGTTTATCATATACCCCTGAAATTCTACAAACAAACAATTGTTAAATAAAATAAGAGAGAAATAAATCTCCCTTATTTTATCCAATAACCTGTAATATATTATTTTGTTTTTGATTTCCGTTAATTACCTTTTCACCGGTGTTGATAGCGGCAATGGTACCACTGTCTAGCATAATGGCATACTTGAGTTCCAGCTTATTCATAGCCCAATCCCTAAATTCAGCAGCTGAGCATTTCTTGTATAAACACACAATATCGTCATCGTGAGTGATGCCCAATCCGGTGTGACCGATATCGTCCAATACTTCAGAGTATTTTCCTACAAAACCTTCTTTGACCGGATTATAATCTACTAACCCTAATCCGCCCACGGCCCACTCATATTCTTTTAATTTTTCATTATCAAGATAGTCTTCTGATCTGTAAACGAGGCTACCATCGATTAGCCGTGCAATTAAGGATTCAGGAGCATTCATGGTATATTTATGGGAAGAAGTCCGCCCAAGGGGAATACCATCTTTAATTAAAATACTGCAAACATTATTTTGCCATTGAAAGGTACCGCTGATGGAGTGTTTTATTTCTGAAACAGAAAGTTTATTTGCAGAGTAGATAATGTTTAAATCCTTTCCAAGGATAAGATAGCCTTCATGAAGTTCTTCTGCATAGGGGAAAGTTTTTTTATCCTTTAATAACATTGACTCACCTCTTTAAATTTTATATTGTTCTTTTTTCTGATTTAGGTTATAATAAAAACCTATGAATGTGTATCCAAAGATAGAAACAACCTTACAATTATATTGAAATTTCATGCTCCCGTAGCTCAGGGGATAGAGCGTCGGTTTCCTAAACCGTGCGTCGGACGTTCGAATCGTCTCGGGAGCGCCAATCAAAAAATTCATGTTTTGATAAACTTGAATTTTTTAATTTAGGATGTAGTACTTTGCATTTCCTTGTAAAGATTGAGTTTTCCACGAGATAGTTGCAGGGCAACATCGGAGGATGCAATATTGCATCTATCTTCGACTTCTACAATCTCATTATCTATAGCAATTGAGAACGCCACAGATGCAATATCGCATCCATATTCCGCTCCATATTTTTGGTAATATTTATTATAATCCCATTTAGTTTTTGTAAATTAAAAGCTATATTTGTCGAAGATGTTGAGGACATCAGGCTTAAGGGGAATTAAAATAGGTTTATTGATGTTTTTTAAGCAATTGGCATATTTGTTGCAATTATAAATTGTTGATATCGCATAGAGCATTATTATAGATATATAAAATGCTACTTAATGCAATATCATAAAATACTACTATATTATATTAAGGAGAAAGTTATTATGACAATAATGAACGGGGAACAATATCGTGCTAGTATTAAAAAAATGCGTCCAAACGTATACAAGTGGGGCAAATTAATCGAGGACGTAACTACTCATCCAGCTACAAAATTACACATCGACTCAGTATCATTAGCTTATGATGCATCCAATGATCCGGCTAAAGAAGCTTTGTATACTGCTACATCACATCTATCAGGCAAAAAAGCTCATAGATGGAATACTTTAAACCAAACTATGGAAGCTCAAATCGGTAACTCTGACATGAAAAGAGATCAATACAGAACAACTGGTACATGTCAAGGTGCTACATGCGCAGGTTGGACAGGATTAAACGTTCTTTGGGCAGTTACTCAAGAAGTTGACGAAGCACACGGAACAAACTATCATGAGAGACTTAAGAAATACTTTGAATATGTTGAAGAAAATGCATTAACAATAGCAGGTGGTATCACTGACGCTAAAGGTGACAGATCCAAGTCTCCTTCACAACAAGAAAACTTAGACTCAAACGTTCACATTACAGAAGTTAGAGAAGATGGTATCGTTGTTAGAGGATACAAAGTTCAAATTTGCGGAGTAGCAGCAGCTCATGAAATCTTAGTAGTTCCTGGAAGCGGCTATAAAGAAGCAGACGCTGACTGGGCAGTAGCATTTGCAGTACCAAGAGACGTTGAAGGCTTAACTATCGTTGAAACAAGAAGACCTAGTGATGCTAGAGATGAAGAAGAAGGATGGGATGCTCCAAAAGTTGGTAACATCACTCAAGCATTCTTAATCTTTGATGACGTATTTGTACCAAACGAAAGAGTATTTATGTGCAAAGAGTTCAAATTCAGCGGCAACATTTTAGGATACTTTACATCTATTTACAGAGCAGCTATCGGTGCATGCGTTGCAGGTCAAGGCGATGTTATGATCGGAGCAGCAATCGGTATGGCTAGAGCTAACGGCTTAACTCAAAAAACATTCCAAAACACATTAAACCAAATGGCTATCAACAACGAAATCAACTACGGTTTAGGTCTTGGCGCAATGGCAAAAGGTAAGAATGTAAGAGGATTATGGGTACCTGATACATTATTAGCACACGTGAACAAAACTCAAGTAGCTAAGCTTCCTTATGAAACGAAGGTCATGACACAAGATATCAGTGGTGGTATCGTTGAAACAGGATGCTTCCCATCTTATGCTGACTTCCAAAATCCAGATTATGGAAAACACTTATATGCAGCATTAGCAGCAGGTTCAGACGGAGAAACTCGTGCAAGAATAGCAAGATTAGCTGAATGGCTAACAGTTGGCGGCGGAATCCCTGGATGTATGCATGGTGGTGGATCTCCTGACGGAGCTAAGATGGTAGTTAAAGGCTTAACTAAGTGGGAAGATTACACATCTTATGCTAAGAGAATTGCTGGAATCGCTTCTGATAAATTAGTAGAAGCTAAGAAATAATTAATTAGCATTGATATAGATAAAGTCAAAAATAAAGAGAAACAAATATTTTAATGAGGCAGGGAATAATCTGCCTCATATTTTTTTATGCGATATCCATGGGATATAAAGAAAAAATGGGGGCAAAAAAGAAGTCAATAAGAATATAAGAAGTTTTGCAGGATAATACAAGAATAGCTAGAATATCTTATTATTATACTAAAAGAGTCATTGACTTAAAAAGGGAAAGGCGGATATGGAAAAATCTAAAGGACATATCATTACATATTATATTTTAATTATTCTATTGAATTGTTTGCCATTCATACAGTTGAGCCTAAAAAGTATCATAGGAGGACTATTTGTTTTATATAGCTATTTTAAATTCAACTATCGCCATGGACTAATAACAGCTACCGTTTTATTATTTTTTGGAGCAATTAATATTATTTTGGATAATAATGTTGATTATAAAAACCCCTTCCTCGGTCTTATAGCTCTAGCTTTTACTTATTATTTCACTATTTATTTAATTCATCGCTCTATAAAAATATTCCGACACAAAAACGATGATTTAATGCTCGAAATAAGACTTAGAAAAAGTATAGAGAAGGAACTTAAGGAAAAGCTAGATAAGATGCAAAAAGATAGATTCCTAGAAGGAGAATGGCATCAAGCAGAGGAAGCTATTAAGAAAAAGGAACACTTAGAGAGTGAATTGTTGAAATTAGACAAGCTAAAGGCTCAATTTTTTGCCAATATCTCCCATGAAATGCGGACACCGCTCAATGTCATACTCAGCGCTAATCAAATCATGGAAAAGTATGCAAAAGATAAGAAATATAGCATTGATGATGAAAAAATCATTAAGAACATCAATATAACAAGGAAAAACTGTTATAGGTTATTAAGGTTATTTAACAATTTAATGGATATTGGGGAGATGGATGCTATGACCTTTGAAGTTAATTTTAGAAATCATAATATAGTCACCATTGTTAAAGATATCTGTTTATCCGTATCGGAGTACCTTGAAAATAAAGATATCAAATTATCCTTTGATACAGATATAGAAGAATTAATTGTAGCTTGTGATGAAGAAAAAATAGAAAGGATTATTCTAAACTTACTATCCAATGCTGTTAAGTTTTCAAGTGAGAAAGGATATATATTCGTTAAAATAAGTGCAACAGAAGACTTTGTCATTATCAAAATTATTGATAATGGTGTTGGTATTAAGAAGGAAATGCATGAGGAAGTGTTTAAGAGGTTTATTCAGGCAGATGACCTGTTTTCTCGAAGCTCAGAGGGCAGCGGCATAGGGCTCAGTTTAGCAAAAACTTTGGTTGAAATCCAAGGGGGTTCCATTGGTCTTGAAAGTGAATTGGGGGTGGGATCAATTTTTACCCTCAAATTTCCAAATAGGATTAAAAAAGAAGGAAGGGCTATTTATAAAGAAATGCCTGTAGAAAAAAGCATGATGGAAAAAGTACGCATAGAATTTTCAGATATATAATTGAATAAATATGTTGTATAATATAGAAAACTTTTAATAATGAATAGGAGGGAAAAATTTATGAATTATATTATTGGCGGAATTATTGTTTTAGTCATAATTTTATGGGTCATTTCAACGCAACGTTCTTTGGTGAAGTTGGATGAAAATATTAACAACGCTATGTCCCAAATAGGGGTTCAATTGTCATCGAGATGGGATGCACTGACCTCTTTGCTGGATTTAACCAAAGGATATGCTGCCCATGAATACAAAACCATTACAGATACCATTAAGACAAGACGTTCCATTACCAGGGATTCATCTCCTCAGCAAGTGCAAGAACAAGAAAGCATCATTGTAGAGGCTATGGGAAAAATCATGGCCATCGCGGAAAATTATCCTGATTTAAAAGCGAATACGACTTACATTAAAACTATGGATTCTGTGAACCTTTACGAAAACATGGTTCGTTCCAGTAGATTGATCTACAATGATAGCGTTACGAAGCTGAATCGTTCTATCCGAATGTTTCCTCAATCCATTATTGCGGGGATGCTAGGATTTACACAAAGAGAATATTTAGAAGCTGTAGATGGTAAAGAAGAGATGCCTAGTATGAAATAGAAAAATGAAAAGGTAAAATGGAGGTAGTTTATGATTAAAAAGTATGTTACTACTATACTTTGTACCCTTATGCTTTTTTCTTTTTTCTGTCAAACCGCTTTTGGTGCAAATAATGTATCGGATATAGCTGTTGATGTTGTCCTTTATGATGACGGATCAGCTCATATTACCCAAACTTGGAATGCCAATTTTCACGAAGGGACAGAAAGCTATATTCCCATAGAAAATTTAGATGGAATGAGTCTTAGTGATTTCCTGGTTTCAGATGAAAACGGACCTTATACTTATAATCCAAATTGGAATATTAATGAGGGCTTTGAGGAAAAGGCAGGCAAATATGGAATCGTAAATACATCAGGAGGTTACGAGCTGTGTTGGGGCATTACTGAATATGGACAGAAACGTTATGCTATCGAATATAAGATTCATAACTTTGTCGGTTCCTATACGGATTATGACGGGTTTAATTTTCAATTTATTAATCCCGGCATGAGTACATTACCAACGGATGTCATTGTAAAAATAAAGATGCACAATGGCATAAATCTAGATACGGATAATGCTGCAATATGGGCCTTTGGCTATCATGGACAAATTCAATTTCAAGGGGGCCAAGTAGTCGCCTATACTGAAGAGGCTTTGTCCTCAAGCAGAGAGAGCATCATCATCATGATGCAACTGAGCAAAGGGCTTATCACTCCTATAAGGGTTGTAGAAAAATCCTTTGGAGATGTTAAGGAAGAGGCTTTTGAGGGAAGCGATTATGGCACTGGCGATGATAATGAAGGCATTGGACTTTTGGGGATTATTATAGCCATGTTGGTAGCAGGCCTTTTTTTGAGTTTGCTTGGGGTTGTCCTAGCAGGGAAAGCAAAAAGAAGTAAGAAAATACGCGATCTTTACCAAGAGGCAGAATATTTTAGGGATGCACCCCTAGAAGGAAATCTTGAAGCAACCTTTGTATTAGCAAAAGATTTTGATCAAACCAAGGAAGATCAGAACCTAATAGGTTCTGCATTTTTAAAGCTGATAAGTACCGGCTGCCTTGAACCTATCGGCGAAAAAACTACCGGATTTTTTGGTAGAGAAAAAGAAAGTATTTCACTTAAGCTCATGCATCCACCGGAATCTCAGGGAATTACAGCAAAATTGCTCTATGAATTAGTGGAGATAGCCAGCGGCAGTGATAAGATTTTGCAAGAAAAGGAATTTGAGAAGTATTGTAAGAGTAATTATAAAGCATTGATGAAAATCATTGAAGAGGCTGAAAATGATGGTGAAACGACTTTAATCGAATGGAGGGCTTATGATTCTTCCAAAAAAGCAAAACCTTTAGGATTATCAAAAGGTGGTGAAGGACTACTTTTAGAGATTATGGGATTTAAAAAGTACCTTCTTGAGTTTTCTCTCATAGGAGAAAGAACTACCAAGGAAAGTGTTATTTGGCAAGATTACCTTACCTTTGCAGCCTTATTAGGGATAGCAGATAAGGCCATCGAACAATTTAAAAAGGCTTATCCTGAGATGGCAACGGACGGCAATACCTTCTATGGTCCGAATCCATACTTATATTACTATTTCCTATCAAACAGGTTCGCAACATCTTCCTATCGGGCAGCACAATCGGCGCAGGCAGCACGTACCTCCGGTGGAGGAGGAATGGCTTCCTTTGGCGGTGGTGGTGGATTTAGCGGAGGTGGATTTGGTGGTGGAACACGTTAATTGTTTCATGCATACTTATCCCAAAATCAAAGATACTAGTATTAAATATCTTTGATGAGGAGGTAACGGTATGGATAAAGGCTATATACAGTCAAAAGAAAATTCATCCGAAGAAAATACTTTGGAATATTATAAAAAAAATATTCAAAATGGCCAAGAACAAAGCAATGAATGCCCTATAAAAGATGAGGATGGTAATTGTATAGTTCCGGGTGTTTATAGCGATTCTGATCCAATCGGTGGTGGTTGATAAATTAAAAGCTATGAGGAAAAAATTTTTCTTCATAGCTTTTTTATGCTCAGATTTTTGCTGTTGGATGGTGATAAATTTGCGCCTTTTCTTCTCCTCTTAAAACCCTAAGGCCACCTAGAGCAAGGGACTCCATTTCATTTTCTCCGGGTAAAATAACTACATTTGCATAACGTTCCACCATCTTTTTGACTCTGCTTGTCAGATATTCAGAGTAGGCAACGCCTCCGGTCAGAATAATAGCGTCCACTTTGTCCATGACAGGTAAGAGCATGCCGATACCTTTCGCAATTTGATAAACTTGTGCTTCATAAATAAGTTCTGCTTTTCTATCGCCTTCAGATATCATTTTTTCAATTTTCCTGCAATCGGAGGTTCCTAGATGAGCCTTCAATCCACCGAGGCCCCTGATTTTTTTCATCATTGTGTTTTTATCATAGAGGCCTGAATAACAGAGAGTGATAATATGTAATAAGGGTGCTGCGCCGGAACGTTCAGGCGAAAAAGGACCCTCATCGTCGCTTTCAGAGTCAATTATTCTGCCGTTTTCATGAGCACTTATGCTAATGCCACCTCCTAAGTGAGCAACAATGACTTTGACATCTTCATAAGCTTTACCTATGGATTCTGCATATTTTCTAGCCATGGCCTTTGCATTGAGAACATGACTAACATTATGTCTATCAAATTCCGGGAAACCTGTTATGCGTGCTACGTCTGTAAATTCATCACTTGAGATGGCATCATAAATGAGGGAAGGAATTCCTAGTGATTTGGATAAACTGTTGGCAATTAAGGCACCAAGGTTAGAAGCATGTGCCGCACTAGGGAGTTTAAGGTCTTCAATCATTTGCTCGTTGATAAGGTAAGCTCCGGCTTCTATCGGTGGAAGGATTCCTCCCCGGCTAACGATGGCAGAAAGGGTATTCATATCCAAATTTATTGACTTCAGAGAATCATAAATCTTTTCTACACGATATTCGTATTGGGACATGACATCGGGAAAACTGGACAAGTCTTCTTTGCTGTGTTCAATATTATCAGAAAATAGTTCATTTTCATTCTCATATACAGCGATTTTTGTTGAAGTAGAACCCGGATTAATTATGAGCAACCTGTAATTCATTTTTTCATCTCCTTTTCATAAAATGGAGTTGCTGCAGCAGCAGAAAGAACAAGGGATAAATATTTTTC